>NZ_AZVL01000004.1:0-401238 GCF_000514195.1 Pseudomonas sp. URIL14HWK12:I6 | reverse complement strand
GGTCAGTGGGCGATTTCGACGTTGTCGAGGGCCTGGTTTACGGCGAGTTCGCCGAGCATGACGACCTGGGCGATGCCCAGTGCGGTTTTGCGGTGGGAGGTGTCGAGTGTGGCGGCGAAGTTGTTGAGCATTTCGCTGGCGGAGCCGAGGGTTTCGCTGGCGTTCGCGAGTAGGGATTCGGTGTCGCACTTCGGGTTGGCGAGGTACATGGATTCGGGTTTGTGCGGGCTGGCCATGATTTGGGTGGCCGGGGATAGGTAATGGTCGAGGGCGCGTTCGGCGGCTTCGTGGAGTTTTTTGGAATCGAGGGATTCGTAGGGCGATGCGAGGTCTGTTTCTGGCGGGTTGGGTGTTGGTTTGATCATGGTGAAACTCCTAGTTATTGAAGAGGAGCCTTCACCTTCGCTACCAAACGAAGGGTGGCGGCCACACGCGGGTTGGTAGACCGGTAACTAGGACCCGGCACACCCGAAGGTGTCCTGCGCATGGCCACCATTGAGCAGCGACCTGATGAGGTCTGCGAACGGTGCGCGATGCGACTAGTTATGGCGGGCTACCAAACCCGATCACTGTTTTTCAGTGACCGACAGACGATAGAACCCGCGCTCTAGACGCACAAGCCGGCGGATTCTGGCGTACTCGTAGGCGATGGCGCAAGGCGTTGTAGGGCTTCGGTGGTAACGGCAGGCTTCATATAAACATTCCGATTATTTCCTGTTTATCCGCCGGTTGAACGGGCTACCGATCCAGCATCAACCCCGCAATGATCGGAATGCACCGTTCCGTCCAAAAAAGTCATTTACGCACCTACCTCGCCATCGCCCGGCTCGCTAGAGTGCAGCGCTCCTTTTCAACTGGCTGACGTACTGATGAATCTGTGGTTTCGACTGCTCTGCATGCTTTTTCGCCGACCGTGGCGCAAGCCGGTCAATGCGCTGGAATCCACCGTTATCCGCATGCGCGTGTGGCCGCTGGATCTTGATTTGAATCGGCACGTCACCAATGGTCGCTACTTCACCCTGGCTGACGTCGGGCGCATGGATTTTGTGCTGCGCAGTGGCGCGTTTCGGGTGGCGCTGCGCGCTAAAGCGCTGCCGATCGTTGGCGATACGTGGGGTAAATTTCGGCGTGAGCTGAAGCTGTTCGAAGCGTTTGAAATTCACAGCCGGATGCTTGGCTGGGACGATAAATGGAGCTTCATGGAGCATCGCTTCGTGAGCAAGGGACGGGTGATTGGTGTGGTGGTGATGCGTGGGCTGTTTCGTTCGGCGAAAGGCACGATTGCGCCGGGTGAGTTCGTCAGGGAGTTGGGGCTGCCTGAACAGTCGCCCGAGATGCCGGAGTGGTTGACGTCGTGGTCGGCGAGTTGTGATCTGATGAGCCGTCAGCTTAGGGGTGAGGAGGTTTGAGTCATCGGGTGCCTGGATGATCGTGTTTATGGATGCAGTACGGTGTCGTTTGGGCTGGCGTCTTCGCGAGCAAGCTCGCTCCCACAGGTTCGCGGTCAGGCTCGGGAACTCGTTTTGGCTGGACTGGCGTTTTCGCGAGCAGGCTCGCTCCCACAGGTTTTGGGTCAGGCTTGGGAGGGTGTCTGGCCGGGCTGGCGCCATCGCGGGCGAGCCCGGTTCCCACAGGGATTGGGGGATGGCTATTGTCGGTGGCGGGTCATGTTGATCAGGGCTGCGCGTCTGCCGCCCGGTGCCGGGCGTTCTTCGATGGAGAACGGGGTAAAGCCGAGTTTCGGGTAGAGCAGCAACCCTGCGGTGTTTTCGTTGAAACAGGAGAGCTGCACTTCCCTGGCCTGATACTTTTCAAAGCCGACAGCAGTCATGGTTTCAACAATGTAGCGAGCGACGCCCTGGCCACGGGCGTAGGGCGCGACGACGACGTTGCCGATACAGCAGACGCCGTCGTGCTCGGCACGGTAGAAGTTGGCGAAGCCGACGAACTCGCCGTTGGCCAAGAACGCCGTGGAGTCGAAGCGCTGGCTGATCGCGGTGTGCATTTGCTCTTCCGTCAGCGGGTACTGCGCTTTCGGGAACATGAAGTACAACTCTTGAACGCCCTGCGGAAAGCCGCACAGGGTTTTGACGTCGTCGGCCGTCACTGGCCGGTGGGAGAAATTCATCGCTGCCCTGCCCTCACTTTTTACCCGCCAGATGATACGCAACCAAGGCGTTGGCATGGCCGTGGCCCATGCCGTGTTCATCCTTGAGCAACGCCACCAGTTCCATGTGTTTCTTGTCGGTGATGCCGGCGAGCAGGTTCAGCCAGTGTTCGATGGGCTGGCCGTACTTTTTTTCGATGGAGGGAAAGTACGACGCCGGGCCTTTTACCTTGTTGTCTTCGCTCATGCTGCAAGCTCCCTTGGGTCACGACGGAGGGTCGGCGACGCTCCTTGTCGGCAGGTCATAGAGTGGACGCGAAGTGTGATTCGGGCAACTGCAGCGCTCTTCGAGACACCACAAAAACCTGTGGGAGCGAGCCTGCTCGCGAAGGCGTCGTGTCAGCCGGCATCATCGCTGACTGACACACCGCTTTCGCGAGCAAGCTCGCTCCCACAGGGATTGGGGGTTGAAGCAGGTCAGGGTTATTCGGTGCGGCCCGGCAACATCCGCACCAGCGTGTTATCCCGCACCCAGTAGTGGTGAAACAGCCCCGCGGCCGCGTGCAAGCCGATCAGCCAGTAGCCGGTGCTGCCCAGCGTTTCATGCCAGTATTTGAGTTGTTTGGCGAAGTCCGGGTCGATCGCCAACGGTGCCGAGACGTGGAAGCCGAAGTACGGGAACGGTTTGTCGGCCGCGGCGAGCATCAGCCAGGCGAGGATCGGCGTGGCGATCATCAGCACGTACAGCGCCAGGTGCATCAGGTGCGAGATGCCGGTCTGCCAGGCTGGCGGCTTCGGAGTGATCGGCGGGCGTGGGCTCAAGCGGCCGAGGAGACGCACCCACACCAGCACGAAAATGCTCGCGCCGAACAAGCCGTGGAAGCCCATCAGCAGGCCGCGCGCTTCGCTGCCCTTGGGCATGAAACCTTTGATTTCGACACAGGCATAGACGCCGACGAACAGCGCCAGCATCAGCCAGTGCAGCGTAATTGACAGTTTTCCATAACGGGTGACGGCGGTGTCGCGAGTCATAACGTGCCTCGTGATTGTCGTAAGCGACGGTCTCGTCGCAATGGCAGAGCGAACCGATTGCACCACCCTGCCCTCGCAGCTTCAAGACCCTGCAGTTTGCCCGCTCATTATCCTCACTTCACCTGCAAATTTTGTGAAAAAAACCTCTGCTCTCTCACTCAAACCATCGCCTCAGTTGTGCAGCAACGCAGCAGCGGATGACACCACCAGCAACACCGCCAGAATCCGGTTCAGCCACTGCAACTGCGCCGGATTGCTCAACCAGCGCGCAGCACCGCGACCGAGCAGCGCCCACAGCGCCAGACACGGCAACGACACCAGAAAGAACGCCAGGCACAACGCGTTCAAGCCCTGCCCTTGCGCGGTAAATACGCTGATCACGGCAATCGCCATCATCCACGACTTGGGGTTGACCCATTGCAACAGCGCGGCGCCGAGCAGGCCCAGTTCGGCTTTTTCCTCGCCGGCGGCGGGATCGATGGCGGTGGCCGGCGCGGTGAAAATCTGCCACGCCAGCCACAGCATCCAGCCCATCCCCAGCGCACTGATCACCGGGCGCACACCGGGCAGCATCAGCGCACTGGCGCCCGCACCGGCGACCCAAACCAAAGACGCAGCGCCCGCCCCCGCGCCGAGAATGATCGGCAGGCACGGCCGCCAACCGCGTCGGGCGCTGGTGCTGAGGACGATGAGGTTGGTCGGCCCCGGTGTGATCGAGGCAACGAAGGCAAAGAGGATGAACGCAAGCATGGTACGGCCCTGTAGAAAGTCAGGGCCTACTCTGGCGGTTGCGAAGTGTGGCGGTCTTGAACGTTTGTTCAGCGTCGAAACGTGCCAATAGCGCGTTGCTGATAGGCGCCCGGCGTGATGCCGTAGGCACGCACGAACCAGCGGCCCAAATGGCTCTGGTCGGCGAAGCCGAGGCGGCTGGCGACTTCCACTGGCTGCATGCCGGCCGCAAGCATTTGCCGGCCACGACTGAGGCGCAGCTGGATCAGCCACGCGTGCGGCGCGAGTCCATAAGCAGCCTTGAACGCGCGGGTCAGGCGAAAGCGGTCGGTGCCGCAGACGTCGGCCAGGGTTTGCAGGCTGATGTCCTGCTCGTGGTAGGCCACCAGGTAATCGCGTGCCTGCCGGGCGATCAATGGCGCACGGTTGGCAGCGGTCGGTTGCGGTCGCCGGTACAGGTGAATCGCCAGTCGTTCGAGCAACGCATCCAGTGCCACATCGCGCACCATGCGCACGTCCTGCTTATGCAGCGCATTGAAGGCAAACAAGGTGGCCCGGGCCAGTTCGGGATCATCGTTGAGCACACTGCCGATCCCCGGCAAGCCGCTGCCGTAGCTGCCCAGATGCAAACCGTCCAGCGCCTGCTCCAGCCATGTCGGTTGCAGATAGAGCATGCGATAGGTGAAGCCGTCCGGGCTCGGCGCATCGCCGTCATGGATGTCGCCGGGTTCAAGCATGAAGACCTTGCCCGGCGTGCTGTCATGCCGCGCCCGACGGCTGTTGAAGCGCTGCACGCCTTGCTCGGTGAAGCCGATCAGGTAGGTTTCGTGCCAGTGCGGATCGTAGGCGTGTGCATGCCCGGCGAAATGCGCGTGCAGGGTTTCGATACCGGTTTCCCGGTCGCGGGCAAGGTCGATCCAGTTGCTCATGGCGTGCGTACAGTGGTGGGCTGGAGCCAGTAATCCACAATTGGCGCGTTGAGGCTAGAAGGTTTGTGCATTTCAGATCGAGCGTTGATTGACCCGCGCCATAAGTTGCTCGGCACTTTCCTTGCGCTCGGAATAGCGATCCACCAGAAAATCCTGGCGCTCGCGCAGCAGCACGGTGAACTTCACCAGCTCTTCCATCACATCAACCACGCGGTCATAAAACGCTGACGGTTTCATCCGCCCCGCCTCGTCGAATTCCGTGAACGCCTTGGGCACCGAAGACTGATTGGGGATGGTGAACATGCGCATCCAGCGCCCCAGCACGCGCAGTTGATTGACCACGTTGAACGACTGCGAACCGCCGCAGACCTGCATCACCGCGAGGGTTTTGCCCTGGGTCGGACGTACCGCGCCGAGTTCCAGTGGAATCCAGTCGATCTGCGCCTTGAACACCGCCGACATCGCGCCGTGGCGTTCCGGCGAACACCAGACCTGACCTTCCGACCACAGCACCAGCTCGCGCAGTTCCTGGACTTTGGGATGGTCGACCGGGGCGTCATCAGGCAACGGCAGACCGGACGGATTGAAGATGCGCGTCTCGGCACCGAAGTGCTCCAGCAAGCGTGCGGCCTCCTCCACCAGCAGACGGCTGAAGGAGCGTTCGCGGGTCGAGCCGTAGAGCAGCAGGATGCGTGGTTTGTGTTCGTGCGAAGGTGATGTGATCCGGCCTTCGAACAGCGTGTGATCAAGATTGGGCAAGTGCTCTGACATATGTCCTCCGGCTCAGAGGGAGCCGATGCGATCCAGTTCGCGCTGAAGCTCAACGCGGCTGAGTGATTTGAAAGGAAGACCGAGGAAGGTTGCGCAGCGGCGCTCGATGATCGCCAGCGTGGCACGGAACGCGGCATCCACTGCGGCCTCGTCACCGCTCACATCAGAGGGATCTTCCAGCCCCCAATGACATTTGATCGCCGGGCCGAAGTACACCGGGCAGGTTTCGCCGGCTGCCTTGTCGCAGACAGTGATGACGATGTCCGGCGGGTTGCTTTCGAAAGCGTCGTTGCCCTTGCTGTACAAACCGTCGATGGAGATACCGGCCTGTTGCAGCGTCGTCAGGCTGCGTGGCAACACCTGGCCCTTGGGGAAACTGCCGGCGCTCACCGCCTCGAAGCCCTCGCGCGCCAGATGATTGAACATGGCTTCGGAAAGGATGCTGCGGCAACTGTTGGCCGTGCACATGAACAGGACACGCATGGATAGCTCCGGGGATATTAGATGTTCAACAGCACGCGGTTTCTCGCGCAGGACGGCCGTCCATGTTGTGCAGGCGACAGGCATTGTCCTTGAGCCAGCCGGCGTTGGCCGTCGCGGTGACTTTGAGGATCTGGTGAACCCAATCCGGCAGATCCGGGTTGAGCCGGTAATAGACCCACTGACCCTGACGGCGATCGAGCAACAACCCATTGCTGCGCAGTTGCGCGAGGTGGCGGCTGATTTTCGGCTGGCTGTCGTCGAGGGCGCACATCAGCTCGCAGACACACAGCTCACCCTGCTCGGCAATCAGCAAGGTGGCGCGGACACGCGTTTCATCGGCCAGGCTTTTGAACAGTTCGGTGGGGGTGAGCATGGGGGGCGGGCTCGAACATATGGAAAACCGAATATACGGATATCCATATATTATTCAACCCCAGTAACGGCATAGAACCTGTGGGAGCTGGCTTGCCAGCGATGACGGATTGACATTCAACATCACCATTGGCTGATTCACCGCCATCGCGGGCAAGCCCGCTCCCACAGGGTTTTATGCAAGCAGAACTATCCGCGTAATGTCAGTCGATTCCTATGTCACAGACACACCGCCTTCGCCAGCAGGCTGGCTCCCACAGGGGGATTTGTGCAGGGCAGGACTAGCCGCGCAACAGGCCTTGCTCCGCCTCGCAAAGGCCGACGACATAATCCCAGACCACCCGCAGCCGCACCGACTTGTGCAGCTCGCGCCGGGTGCTGATCCAGTAACTGCGCTCGATGCTGTCATCCGGCAACAACGCCACCAGATCCGGATCCGACGCGGCCATGTAGCAAGGCAACACCGCAATGCCCAATCCCGAGCGCGCCGCTTCCTGCTGGGCGATGACGCTGGTGCTATGGAACACCACACGCGGGCTGCGGCAGAAGCTGTTGAGGAACATCAGTTCCTGACTGAACAGCAGATCATCGACATAACCGATCCACGCATGCCGCCCGAGGTCTTCGCGGCTGCGCAACGGCGGTGCGTTGTCGAGGTAGCGTTGGCTGGCATAGAGCGCCAATCGATAGTCGGTGAGCTTGCGCGTGACCAGCATGTCGGCCGCCGGACGTTCCAGATGAATGCTGATTTCCGCCTCGCGATTGAGGATGCTGACGAAGCGCGGCACGGCGACCAGTTCCACTTCCAGCCCCGGATAGCGTTCGAACAGGCCGATCATCCGGCTGGCGAGAAACTTGATGCCCAGCCCTTCAGTGACGCCGACACGGATCTTGCCCAGCGGTGCGGTGGACTGGGTGATTTCTTCCTGGGCCAGCAGTGCGACGTTTTCCATGGCTTCGGCGTGCTTGAGCAGCGCCTCCCCCGCCGGGGTCATTTCATAGCCTTGGGCGTGCTGGACGAACAGCGCGGTGCCGAGGCTTTTTTCGATCGCCTCGATGTGTCGGGCCACGGTGGCGTGAGTAGTGTTCAAGCGCCGGGCAGCGGTGAGCAGGCGGCCGCTGCGTTGCAACTCAAGAAAGAACCGCAGGTCGTTCCAGTCGAACATGGGGTGTCCTTGTCAGCTATGGTCAATCCGGGCTGTTTGAAAACGCACAGCGGCTGCGCAAAAACTAACATTCTTTTAACGAAAGCTAACAACTAGAGTGTCCGACAATAAAAACAAAAAGCGAGGTCAGGGAATGCAGACTTCCCTTGAAGAATACGACTACATCGTGGTCGGCGCCGGCCCCGCCGGATGCCTGCTAGCCAATCGACTGTCGGCAGACAAACAGCAGCGGGTGTTGCTGCTCGAAGCCGGCGGACGCGACAACTATGCGTGGATTCACATCCCCGTGGGTTACCTGTTCTGCATCGGCAACCCGCGCACAGACTGGTGCTTCAAGACCGAAGCGCAACCCGGCCTGCAAGGTCGCAGCCTGAGCTACCCACGCGGCAAAGTGCTCGGTGGCTGCTCCTCGATCAACGGCATGATCTACATGCGCGGCCAGGCTGGTGACTACGACGGCTGGGCCGCCGAGGGCAATCCGGGCTGGGCCTGGAACGACGTGCTGCCGCTGTTCAAACAGAGCGAAAACCACTTTGCCGGCGCCGCTGAATTTCACGGTGCCAAGGGTGAATGGCGGGTCGAGCAACAGCGGCTGTCATGGCCGATTCTCGACGCGTTTCGCAGCGCAGCCGAGCAGAGCGGCATCGCCAGCATCGACGACTTCAATCAGGGCGACAACGAGGGTTGCGGCTACTTTCAGGTCAACCAGAAATCAGGAGTGCGCTGGAACGCGGCCAAGGCTTTTCTCAAACCTGTTCGCGAGCGGGTCAATCTGACGGTGCTGACCGGGGTTGAAGTGGATCGGGTGCTGCTGGAAAACGGTCGCGCATCGAAGGTCAGCGCCCGTCACGACGGTCAGGTGAAAAGCTTCAAGGCGCGCAAGGAGATTGTGTTGTGCGCCGGCGCCGTCGGTTCGCCGAGCATTCTGCAACGCTCCGGGATCGGCCCGCGTCCGCTGCTCGAGCGCCTCGGCATCGGGGTGATTCATGAGCTGCCGGGGGTCGGCGGCAATCTGCAGGATCACCTGCAACTGCGCCTGATCTACAAACTGCAGAACGCCCGCACCCTGAATCAGATCGCCGGCAGCGTGTGGGGCAAGATGGGCATGGGCCTGCGTTATCTGTATGACCGCAGCGGGCCGCTGTCGATGGCGCCGAGTCAGCTCGGAGCATTTGCCCGATCCGGGCCGGAGCAGACTTCCGCCAACCTTGAGTATCACGTGCAGCCGCTGTCGCTGGAGCGCTTTGGCGAGCCGTTGCACAGCTTTCCGGCGTTCACCGCGTCGGTGTGTGATCTGCGTCCGCAGAGCCGTGGCCGCATCGACATCCGTTCGGCAGACCCGCAGGAAGCACCGCTGATTCAACCGAACTACCTCAGCCATCCTGTAGACCTGCGCGTGGCCGCCGACGCGATCCGCCTAACCCGGCGCATCGTCAGCGCCCCGGCCCTGCAAGCGTTCAAACCGGTGGAATATTTGCCCGGCGACAACCTGCAAAGCGAGGAGCAATTGCACGAAGCGGCCGCGCGCATCGGCACGACGATTTTCCATCCGGTCGGCACCTGTCGCATGGGCAATGACGCGGAAGCGGTGGTCGATGCGCAATTGCGCGTGCATGGCGTGCCCGGCCTGCGCATCGCCGACGCCTCGATCATGCCGCGCATCACCTCGGGCAACACCTGTTCGCCTACGCTGATGATTGCCGAGAAGGCGGCGCAGTTGATCCTCAACCCAACCGCTCCGAACTCCACCCTTGTAGGAGCGAGCCTGCTCGCGATGACGGAATAACGTTCAACATTTCCGTTGGCTGATACACCGCCATCGCGAGCAGGCTCACTCCTACAAGAACTGCGTCAATTCAAGACTCACCCGGACACGCAACACCAGTGGAACAACAAAAACAATCACTGTGAGGGATACCGACATGTCAGAACACGCTCAGCCGCTGGACGCCGCGAGCGGCGCCAGCACCAGCAATGCCACGCAGAAAGTCATCTTCGCCTCGTCCCTGGGGACGGTGTTCGAGTGGTATGACTTCTTCCTCTACGGCGCCCTCGCGGCGGTGATCAGCAAGCAGTTTTTCGCCGGGGTCAACGACACCACGGCGTTCATCTTCGCGCTGATGGCCTTTGCCGCCGGGTTTATCGTGCGGCCGTTCGGGGCGCTGGTGTTCGGTCGGTTGGGGGACATGATCGGGCGCAAATACACCTTCCTCGCGACCATCATTCTGATGGGGATCGCCACGTTCTGCGTCGGCCTGCTGCCGACCTACGCCAGCATCGGCATTGCCGCGCCGATCATTCTGGTGGTGCTGCGCATGCTTCAGGGTCTGGCCCTGGGCGGTGAATACGGCGGTGCTGCGACCTATGTGGCGGAACACGCGCCAATCGGCAAACGCGGCTTCCACACCAGTTGGATTCAATCCACTGCAACCCTCGGCCTGCTGCTGTCGCTGCTGGTGGTGCTCGGTTGCCGCTACTTCACTGGCGATCAGTTTGAAGTCTGGGGTTGGCGCATCCCGTTCCTGCTGTCGATCGTGCTGCTGGGCATTTCCACCTGGATCCGCCTGAGCCTGCACGAGTCGCCGGCGTACCTGAAAATGAAAGAGGAAGGCAAAGCCTCGAAAGCGCCGATCCGCGAATCCTTCGGCAAATGGGAGAACCTCAAGGTCGTGCTGATCGCGCTGTTCAGCATCAACGCCGGGCAAGCGGTGACCTTCTACGCTGCGCAATTTTACGTGCTGTTCTTCCTCACCCAGTTCCTGAAAATGGACCCGGCGGTGGCCAACAGCCTGCTGATTATCAGCGTGGTGATCGGCGCGCCGTTCTTCATCATTTTCGGCTGGCTGTCGGACAAGGTCGGACGCAAACCAGTGCTGATGCTCGGGCTGCTGCTGGCGACCGCGTTGTACTTCCCGATCTTCAAATCCCTGGCGCACTATGCCAACCCGGCTATCGATCAGGCCAGCCGTCAGGCGCCGATCACCGTGCTGGCCGATCCGGCGACCTGCACCTTCCAGTTCGACCCGGTGGGCAAGGCCAAATTCGACAGCCCGTGCGACAAGGTCAAGACCTTCCTGGTCAAGCAGGGCCTGCCCTACTCCAGCGTCGCCGCCCCGGCCGGCAGCGGCGTGCAGGTGAGCGTCGGCGACGTGAAAATCGACGGCTACGACGAATCCGCCCTGCGCGGCGCGGTGACCCTCGCCGGCTACCCGCAACAGGCCGACCTGCAACAGATCAACAAACCGATGATCGTGGCGCTGATCGTCGCGCTGATCATCATCTCGGCCATGTGCTACGGCCCGCTGGCTGCGCTGATGGTCGAACTGTTCCCGACCCGCATCCGCTACACCTCGATGTCCCTGCCGTATCACATCGGCAATGGCTGGTTTGGTGGATTCCTGCCAACGGTGTCATTCGCGCTGGTGGTGTACACCGGGGATATTTTCTATGGGCTGTGGTACCCGGTGCTGATTACCGGGGTCAGCCTGGTGGTGGGGATGATCTGTTTGCGTGAGACCAAGAATATCGATCTGGACAAGAACTGAATCTGAACCTGCACACATGATCCTTTGGTGAAAAAAACCTGTGGCGAGGGGATTTATCCCCGATGGGGTGCGTAGCGCCCCCCGTGAAAAATGGGACTACTACGTAGTCCATCGGGGATAAATCCCCTCGCCACAATTAAATCTCTTCATCCAGGAACTAAGCGTCAGCCTTGATCACTTCAAACTTCACCTGATCGGGATAAAACGCCACATAGTTCTTGATCTGCTCCACCGAGATTTTCGGTTTCTCGTACGTCCACACCGCATTCGCCCCCTCATGCCCCGGCACTTGCAGGCTGAAGTAATTGGCATCGCCCTTGTACGGGCAGTAACTGGTGTGGTCGGTGCGGGCGAAGTATTTCTCGTCGATGTCTTCGCGGGGCACGTAGTACACCGGCGGGTAGTTGGCCTCATGGAGCACCAGCACATGCGAGGACGCCGCGACCTGGATGCCGTGGAATTTCACCAGCAGGCAACCGGGGAGTTCTTCGAGGGTGATGACGGGATTGAGGCCGGTGGTGCTCATGGGGGTTCTCCAGGGACAAATGAACAGTGGCGAGGGAGCTTGCTCCCGCTGGGCTGCATAGCAGACCCAAATCCGGAAATCGCGCTGCATCAGGTATAACGCGATTTCAGGTTTTGCGACGGCTTCGCCGCCGAGCGGGAGCAAGCTCCCTCGCCACAAGCGTCAGGTTGGCCCTGTCATTTCACATCAAACCACGATATCAGTCGCCACCGCCTGCCCCACCACACCCACGGCAAAGTCAACCTGCCCCTGCCCGGTCAGATCGACCAGCAGCCCGGTCTGACCGTTCTGCGCGTAGTAAGTCAGGATCGCATCGCCCGCGTGGCCGGTGAAACTGCTGACAAAGTTCAGTGACGCCGCCCCCGTGGCAAACGCGGCGATGCCCGAGAGGTCGATCTTGTCCACGCCGCTCTTGAAATCCATGATCCAGTCCGGCTGGTTGTCGGTCGAATCGCTGGCTGCGCCGAACACGAAGGTGTCTGCGCCCTCGCCGCCCCACAGCACATCCGCGCCGCCACCGCCGTAAAGGATGTCGTTGCCGGCTCCGCCGAACAGATGGTTGACGGCCGAGTTGCCGATCAGCAGGTCATTGCCCGAACCGCCAACCGCATTCTCTAAGGTCACGCCATAGGCAATCGATACGTTGCCGACCAGCCCGCCAACGTCAGAGAACGAACCCTCATTGAGGTTGATCTTCTGGTTCTGGGTGAAGCCGGAGAAGTTCAGCGTATCGTTACCGCCACCGTCCCACACTGAGAACACAACTTTCGACGCCACCGATGTCGCGCTGTAGAAATCGCGGCCGGCGTTGGAGCCGAAACCGTAGGTGGTGTCATCGGCGCGGGTTGCATAGTTGGCGCCATAGAGTTTCTGCACCGCCACGATATCGTCGAGCAACGGTGCCGAGGCGTAAGCGCCGCTGCCGTCCTTGCTGAAGTTCTGGTCGGTGTTGGCTTCGCTCCAGTAGCTCATCAGGCTGTAACCACGGGTGTCTTCGGCGTACTTGGCGTCGTTGTAGGTCGGGCTGCCGTTGCCGGCGTTGTAGGCCCCCGGGTGCGACAGGCCGAGGGTGTGACCGATCTCGTGGGTCAGGGTCTGACGCCCGTAGTTGTTGGTGTCCGGGGTCTTGTTGACCTGATATTGATTGTTGATCAGGTACCACGACTGACCGTCATAGCTGCCGCCGCTCGGCAGGTAGGCGAACGCCGCGCCGCCGGTGCTGACGTCGTAGTTGCCGAAGGTCATGTGGCCGTCGCCGCCCTTGCCTTCAGTGAACGTGACCTTGGCCACGTCAGCCCAGGATTGCATGGCCAGCACGGCTTGAGCTTTCTGCTGCGCGCTGAACTGGCTGAAGTTGCCGAGGTTCGGGTTGTAGTTCGCCGGTTTCTCGGTGAGGAAGGTGTAGGTCAGGGAGATTTTGCCGTCGCCGTTCTTGTCGTGCCACGACAGGTTTTTGCGCAGGATTTCGTCGGCTGCCTGATCGGCGGTGAACGACGGTTTGCCGTTCACCAGGCCGACGCCACGGTCGTACAGGTGGCTGAAGGCGTTCACTTCGTCATAGGCGCTGCTGGTTTTCGCTTTGGCTTGAGCCATGGTGGGACTTCCTTGTTTCAGAGTTGGCAATACGCGTCGAGCACGGCAATCCACGACGAGATCGTCCGCTCACTCGCGTTTCTAAGAAGCCCGGTGAACCTGACACGGGCGTCAACTGCCTTGCCAATCGATTTCTCGATAGCCGCTCGCGACGTCCCGGTAATACCGGTCATCTCCGGCAATGTTTTGATCTGTATATCCATACAGATAAAAGTTGCCCCGAGCGCCAACTGCGGCCATCCTGTGCACCTCCAGTGAACTGATCGACGACGGTGGTTATGCGGCTGTACCTCTGTGAAAAACCTTCCCAGGCCAAAGACATCGCGGCCGTGCTGGGCGCCAGGCGTCGGGGCGACGGCTGCTGGCTGGGAACGGACGTCACGGTGACCTGGTGCATCGGCCATCTGCTGGAAACCGCGCCGCCGGATGCCTACGACGCGCGCTACAAGCGCTGGGTGCTGGCGGATCTGCCGATCATTCCCGACAAGTGGAAAATGACCGTCAAGCCGCGCACCGCCAGCCAGTACAAAGCGGTCAAGCGCCTGCTCGGCGAGGCCAGCGAACTGATCATCGCCACCGACGCCGACCGTGAGGGCGAAATGATCGCCCGGGAACTGGTCGAGCACTGCCGCTATCGCGGGCCGATCCGCCGCTTGTGGCTGTCGGCGCTGGATGAAGCATCGATCCGCAAGGCTCTGGCCGCGCTGAAGCCAGGGGCGGAAACCTTCAGCCTGTATCACTCGGCGCTGGGGCGCTCGCGGGCCGACTGGCTGATCGGCATGAACATGAGTCGCCTGTTCACACTATTGGGCCGGCAGTCCGGCTATCAGGGTGTGCTACCGGTCGGTCGGGTGCAGACGCCGACACTGCGGCTGGTGGTGGATCGCGACCGCAGCATCGCCGACTTCGTGCCGGTGCCGTATTGGGCGATCGATGTGCAACTGCTGCACGATGGCACGCCGTTCACCGCACAATGGCGTGCGCCCTCGGACGTTTGCGACGAGCAGGATCGCTGTCTGAATCAGGCGCTGGCCCAGCAGGCAGCCGCCGCTCTGAACAGCGCCGCCAGTGCGCGGGTGGTCAAACTGCGCACTGAACGCATGCGTGAAGTGGCACCGCTGCCATTCGATCTGGGCACCCTGCAGGAGGTCTGCTCGAAGAAACTCGGTCTCGGCGCCCAGGAAACTCTCGACATCGCCCAGGCCCTTTACGAAACCTACAAGGTCATCACCTACCCGCGCAGCGATTGCGGCTTTCTGCCGCTGAGCCAGCACAGCGAGGCGCCGGGGATACTGGCGGCACTGCGTCAGGCCGACCCGAGCCTTGACGTGTTGAACGGTCACCTCGACCCGCAGCGCCGCTCGCGGGCGTGGAACGACGCCAAGGTCAGCGCCCACCACGGCATCATCCCCACAGCGGCAGCCAAGAATCTCGAGCGTCTGAGCGGTAAACACCGGGCGGTCTACACGCTGATTCGTGCGCGTTATCTGGCGCAATTTCTGCCCAACCATGAATACGATCGCACCCAGGCCGACTTCGATTGCGCCGGGGAAGCGTTGCGTGCCGTCGGCAAGCAGATCATCGAACCGGGCTGGAAGCGCGCCTTGCCCGAAGCCCTCGCCCCGGCCAAGGGCCGTGAAGCGCCAGCCCCGCAAACCCTGCCGGCGCTGAGCCAGGGTATCGATTGCGCCGTGGCCGGCGTGAACCTCAAGGATCTGTGGACCCAGCCGCCGAAGCCCTACACCGAGGGCGACCTGATCAAGGCGATGAAGAACGTCGCCAAACTGGTGGAAGATCCGCTGCTCAAACAGAAACTCAAGGACACCACCGGCATCGGCACCGAAGCGACACGCGCCTCAATCATTCAGGGTCTGCTGGATCGAGGTTATCTGGTGAAGAACGGCAAGGCACTGGCCGCGACGCCGGCGGCCTTCAGCCTGATCGACGCCGTGCCCCGGGCGATTGCCGATCCCGGCACCACCGCCATCTGGGAACAGGCGCTGGACATGGTGCAGAGCGGCGAGATGAGCCTGGAAGAGTTCGTCACCAAACAGGCGGCGTGGATGAGCAAGCAGGTCAGCCGCTGTTCTGCACTGAGCCTGACCATCAGCGGCCCGCCACCGGCCGGCAAGGCTGCGGCGCCGTGGAAGAAGAAACGCAAATCGACGCGCAGTAAAACCGCCGGGGCAGCCAAACGCACAACGAAGTAATGATCTTTACTCTGGTGGGGGATTCTGTGGTGAGGGGATTTATCCCCTCACCACAAGGTGTGAGTTCACATTATCGGGTTCATCACCGCAGGGAGTTAACCCAATGCCCAGCATCGAACTGCTAGCCGCCCACCGCGACGAACTGCAAACCATCGAAAACCTCATGCAGTTCTACATGTACGACTTCAGCCAATGGCTACCACTGAAACTCGGCGAACATGGCTTCTTCAGCATTCAGCAGAAAGACGATTACTGGCGCAATCCAGCCACCCAACCGTTCCTGATCCGCGTCGACGGTGAACTGGCCGGCTTCGTGACCGTGGATGACGACACCCACATCGACGGCGCCGAACACAACATCGGCTACTTTTTCCTCACCCGACGCTTTCGTGGCCAAGGCGTCGCGCAGTTTGTCGTCTCTGCCCTCTTGAGCCGTCTGCCCGGTCAATGGCAGATTTTCCACATCGACGCCAACCTGCCTGCGCAGCGCTTCTGGGCCAGGTTGATCCCCGAATTGACTGGCGGCGCATTCACCCGCCAACAGCGTGCCGTGGACGGTTACCCCTGCACCTTCTACGTCCTGCGCGCCCCAGCATCCGCTGCCTGAACGGATCTTTTCTCATTCCAAAACAGCTTTGTCCGACAATATGTAGTGAACAAAAATAATCACTACAAAACCGTTGACGGCACCGTTTTGCTTTTGCATGATGAAGACGTTCCCCGATCGGGAACATCGGTAACACGCTTGAGCAAACTCGTCTGACCGCCGAGTTGTTTTTTCCGGATACACGCTGCCCACAAGGCAGATTGAAGAAGCTGACCTGGCCTGAACGTCCAGTACAAGGACGAGAAGCGCTGGCGAAAATTCTCAAGACGCTTGTGGTCGACCCTGAAAACGTCGTCAAGGAGCCTCCCGGTTTTCGCTGCTTCTCCTCGTTGTGACGCTATTGCGTAGCAGTTATTCAACACGACTACATGCAACAGACGCATGACCCCGTACTTCACACGGGCGACGGCTGACGTCCTGGTTTCGGTGCCAGGGATCAACTAACCGATGGGCTACCTGTATTAGCGAATCAACTTTGAAAGATCACCAGACTGGTCAAGGGGCAAACATCATGAATCTGAACAATCAACCTACTATCGAAGAACTGGCTCGTATGTTCGCTGCGCAAAAAGACAGCCACGACAGCCACATTCTCTGGATCAGCAAGTCGGGTCAGGTGCATATCGACTGCCTGTCGCCCCATGCTGGTGAGGAAGAATTCGACCGCAGCAACCAGAACCTGCTGGCCCGCCTGAAGATGTACCGCCGCGGCCACGGTTATGTCGGCAAGAAAGCTGCGGCCGACAAGGACTTCATCAGTAATGTGCTGCAGACGCTGAAACAGGCGTGGGATTCGATGCAGAACAAGAATGAAGTTCGGGTGATTGACCGGTTCTACTGATTTACAACTTCAATAAATAAAAGGGGCCTGCTTCCAACAGAAGCAGGCCCTTTTTATATCCGCAATTCACCACACAATCCTGTGGGAGCGGGCTTGCTCGCGAATGGGCCGGGTCAGTCACCATCACCTCAACTGAGACACCGCATTCGCGAGCAAGCCCGCTCCCACAGGGGGGGCTGTGTTGTTGGTCAGATTTTCGTGTGCAGGACCAGATTCATGAACGCCACCGCCGCCGCACTGTGGTAATTATTGCGGCGCCGCAACAACGCCGCCCCACGCTGCGGTGCTTCATTCTCTACGCTCAAGCGACGCAACGCCCGGTCTTCGCTGGCAATCGCTTCGGGCAACATCGTCGCCATCGGCGAATGCCGCACCACCTCCAGCAACGTACTCACCGAGTTCACCTCGATCCGCACCTGTGGCGTGATCCCCTGCTGACGGAAATACTCATCGATCGATAACCGTGTGATGAAATCTGGCGCCAGCAAGGCGAAATCCAGTTGCGCAAGATCACTCGATGTCAGCACCGCGCTGCTGTCGTACAGCGGATGCTCGCGCCCGACCATGATCCCCAGGGTTTCAGTAAACGCCGGAATACACTCGATGTCCGGGTGGCGCACCGGGGTAAAGGCAATCGCGATGTCCAGCGAATCGTCCGCTAGCCCCGCCTCGATATCATCCATCGACAGCTCGAAAATCTGCAGATGGATACCCGGATAGCGTGCGGCGAAATCACGCACCAACGGCCCGACCAGATAGGCCATGAACGTCGGCGTCATGGCCAGCCGCAAGCTGCCACGGGACAGATCCTTCACGTCATGCAACGCCCGCTTGCCCGCCTCCAACTCCACCAGCACGCGCCGCGCACACTCAATGTAAGCCTCACCGGCATCGGTGGGTTTAACGGTGCGCGAGGTGCGGTCGAACAGATTCACCCCGAGGCTTTCCTCCAGTTGGCGGATCTGTTGCGACAAGGTCGGCTGCGACACATGCAACGCCTCCGCCGCCCGGGTGAAGCCGCCGTGATCGGCAACGGCCAGCAGATATCGCAAATGTCGCAGCAGCATGGGATCACCATCTATAGGCAGGACTTATGCGAAGCATTGTATATCGGTCTTGGACGCTATGGATCAATCGGCAGAAGATGGCTCCCAGACAGCAAGCCAACCTTGAAAGGAGTGACACCATGCAACAGTCCCACGCCTATAACGATGCCAGCCTGACCCTGACCACGCGCATTCTCGACATCAAGGCCCGCAAGAATTTGTCATGGCAGGATCTTGCCGATGGCACCGGCCTGAGCCTGGCCTACGTCACCGCCGCCCTCCTCGGCCAGCACCCACTGCCACAAAACGCCGCGCAAGTGGTTGGCGACAAACTCGAACTGGACGCCGACGCCGTTGCCGCCCTGCAGATCATCCCGCTGCGTGGCAGCCTCAGCGGTGTGCCGACCGACCCGACCATCTACCGCTTCCACGAGATGATCCAGATCTACGGCACCACCCTCAAAGCCCTGGTCCACGAGCAGTTCGGCGACGGCATCATCAGCGCCATCAACTTCAAACTCGACATCAAGAAAGTCGAAGACCCGGAAGGCGGCTCCCGCGCCGTGGTCACCCTCGACGGCAAGTTCCTGCCGCTGCGCCCGTTCTGATCCACCCCGGCCCGCACCCCGTGTGCGGGCCCATCCAAACCTCAATTGCCAAGTCGTCACCACATCTGCCTGGAGGCTGCCCCATGCACAAAATTCTGTTGATCCTGACCCTGCTCGCCGGCCTTGCCGCCCAGGCCCAGGCTGATGAAGAGGCGATTGCCTATCGATACGGCATGACTCTGGATATTGCTGAAATCGTGAACATCACCCCGGTCGCCGACGTCTGCGGCGTTGTACCGGTCGAGATGACCTACCTCGACAGCCACGGCGCAAAACACATTCTTCAATACAGCGAATTCGGCACCGGCTGTTCGAACTGAGAGGACAACACCATGAAAAACCTGATCGAAGGCTTCCTGAAGTTCCAGAACGAGGCGTTTCCGCAACGCACCGAGCTGTTCAAGCACTTGGCGACCACTCAAACCCCGGGCACCTTGTTCATCACCTGTTCCGACAGCCGTGTGGTGCCGGAACTGCTGACCCAGCAAGAACCCGGCGAGCTGTTCGTGATCCGCAACGCCGGCAATATCGTGCCGTCCTACAGCCCGCATCCGGGCGGGGTTTCGGCGACGGTGGAATACGCGGTGGCGGTACTTGGGGTGACGGACATCGTGATCTGCGGCCACTCCGATTGCGGCGCGATGACCGCGATTGCCCAATGCAAATGCATGGATCACCTGCCCGCCGTCAGCGGCTGGCTGCAACATGCCGAGTCGGCGAAAGTGGTGAACGAGGCGCGGCCGCATGCCAGTGACGCGGCGAAATTGAGTTCGATGGTGCGGGAAAATGTGATCGCGCAACTGGCGAACATTCAGACCCACCCGAGCGTGCGCCTGGCCCAGGAGAAAGGCCTGCTGAACCTGCATGGCTGGGTGTATGACATCGAGACCGGCTCGATCGATGCGCTGGCGGCGGATCGGCGCACGTTTGTGCCGTTGGCTGAGCAGCCGGCGACGTGCGCCGTTCAGGCAAACACTAGCGCAGCCGCCTGAAGGAGAACAGTGCAACTCTGTGGCGAGGGAGCTTGCTCCCGCTGGGGCGCGCAGCGGCCCTCGCTTATTTGGGTCTGCTGCGCAGACCAGCGGGAGCAAGCTCCCTCGCCACAGGTTTGGTGTTCAGATCAGCGTTTTACGCTGAGGTCGATCTGGGTCATACGGCTACGCACCGTAAACACGCCATCCCCCGAAAGAATCGCACTGCGCGCAAACAGGCGCCCACTCTCCCAGTTCGAAAGCCCCAGTTCCGGCTTGTTCAGCGCGTACTGGCCATCGACCCAACGGGTAATCCCGTTACCCACAAACGGCGCGTTCACCGCGTTGTAAAAACGCTCTTGCGCAGCAGCATCCTCGCTGATCAGCGACACCGTGAACTGTGGGCTGTAGCGGTTGAACAGCGCGATCGCCTGATCCAGATCGTCGACGATCATCAGGCTGACTTCCGGGGTTTCTTCCCACTCCCACTCGCAGCCCAATTCGGATTCCGCCAGCACTTCGGCCAGGGCTTCGGTCTGATAACCCTCGGCGCGATAGACCTCGACCGTCGCGTTGTGCCACTCGGCCGGCAGGTAACTTTCGCTGCCTGCGACGATGTGCAATTTGCAGCCCTGACCGCGTGCGGTACCGGCCTGCTTCAGCGCATCGAGAAACAGCGGCACCAGTTCGATGGCGCGATCACGTTGAATCAGGCAGACGTTCAGCGTGTTGCAGACTTTGCGATCCAGCGAATTACGCACCACGGCGGCAAAACGTGTGGCATCGGCGTGACGATCGGCTATCAGCCACGCGCCACCAGTGCCGTGCAGGCTGACCGCCGTGCCCGCCTGCTGGGCGATGCTGCCCAACTGGCTGACCGCACGCCCCGAACCCCGGGCCACCGCCAGCGACAAACGCCGGTCGGCGAACATCGCCCAACCGGCGGCGTGATTGACGCTTTCCACCAGCGACACCGCACCCGCCGGCAGACCGGCATCGGCCAGCGCCGGGTTCAGCGCGTGAGTGACGATTGCTTGCGCGGTGCCCAATGCATCGCTGCCGATGCGCAGCACCGCGGTGTTGCCGGTGCGCAGTACGCCGGCGGCATCGGCGAACACGTTCGGCCGTCCTTCAAACACGAACGCCACGATGCCCAGCGGCGATACCACTTGCTCGACCTTCCAGCCGTCGTGTTCGACGCAGCTGATGACCTTGCCGCGCGTGGCCGGCACATCCCGCCAGGCGCGCAGACCGGCGATCATGTCGCGGCGCATGCGTTCGTCGGCGAGCAGTCGGGTGGTCGAGCGGCCACGGGCCTTGGCGCGTTCGATGTCGGCCAGGTTGGCGGCTTCGATCAGGTTCCAGCACTCCGCGGTTTCCAGGCGTTGCGCGAACAGATCGAAGAAGTGGCTGATGGCTTCGTCGGAGACTGCCGACAATGCAGTGAATGCCGCTTCAGCACGCTCGATTGCCACCGCAGCCGCTTGTTGATCGACCACCGGAATCAGCAACAGCTCGCCACTCACCTGCTCGACCAGCAGGTGGTCACCGGGCTGAAACCGCGCCGCCAGTTCGGGGCTGACCACGGTCACGCGGTTACCAGCGAAAGGGATCGGCGTGCCAGCGACTAGACGTTCGAGCGCAAGAGACATGAAGCGGATTCACCATAAGAGGGGCGGCCGGAAAATGTATAGGAACTGCGCTCTCCGAGGCAACACAAAACCCTTGTGGGAGCGAGCCTGCTCGCGAATGCGGTGGGTCAGCGAGAGATGCATCGACAGGCACGACGCTTTCGCGAGCAGGCTCGCTCCCACAGGGTTTTTTTAGTGTTTGGAAGATCGGGTCAGAACACCGACCAGCCAATCCGCGAACTGAGCATCTCCAGCGCCGCCATCCCCGCCAGCGAGTTACCGGCAGCATTGAGTTCCGGCGACCACACGCACACGCTGAACTGCCCCGGCACCACCGCGACAATGCCGCCGCCAACCCCGCTCTTGCCCGGCAAGCCGACGCGATAAGCGAAGTTGCCGGCCTCGTCGTACAGGCCGCTGGTGGCCATGATCGAGTTGACCTGCTGAGTCTGGCGCCGAGTGAGGATCTGTTCGCCGCTGTGCTTGCAGAAACCGTCGTTGGCGAGGAAGCAGAATGCGCGGGCCAGATCGATGCAGTTCATGCGCAACGCGCAGTGGCTGAAGTAACTGCGCAGCACCGCTTCGACGTCGTTGTGGAAGTTGCCGAAGGATTGCATCAGGTACGCCATGGCCGCGTTGCGGGCGCGATGCTGGTATTCGGACTCGGCGACCTTGCCGTCGACGATCACCTGTGGATTGCCCGACAGGCGCCGCACGAAGTCGCGCATCGACAGGGCTGGCGCGGCGAAACGCGACTGGTTGATGTCGCAGATCACCAGCGCCCCGGCGTTGATGAACGGATTGCGCGGGCGCCCGCGTTCGAACTCCAGTTGCACCAGCGAGTTGAACGGCTGGCCGGACGGCTCGTGCCCCAGACGCTCCCAGATCGCCTCGCCGGAATGCTCGATCGCCTGCACCAGGCTGAACACCTTGGAAATACTCTGCACCGAGAACGGCGTCTCGGCGTCGCCGGCGCAATACATTTCGCCGTCGTTGCCATACACCGCAATGCCCAGCTGATTGGCCGGCACGGTGCCGAGGGCGGGAATGTAATCAGCCACTTTGCCCTGCCCGATCAAGGGCCGGACAGCGTCAAGAATCTCGTTCAACAGCGCTTGCATGCCGGGTTCCGAAGTCTCGCCCCATGGGATTGCGGGGACACTGGGGCTAGACGCCGCGCAACTGCCACGAATCACACTGGCTACACAGAGAACTGTAGTGGATGAAGGATTCAGGGCTGGCCACGATCAAGGGTGGGAGTGGGCTTGCTCACGAAGGGGTCGGCACAGTCAGCATTGATGTTGGCTGACCTGACGCTTTCGCGAGCAAGCCCGCTCCCACAGGGGCTGTGGTGGATGAAGGATTCAGGGCTGGCCACGATCAAGTGTGGGAGTGGGCTTGCTCACGAAGGGGCCGGTACAGTCAGCATTAATGGCGGCTGAACTGACGCTTTCGCGAGCAAGCCCGCTCCCACAGGGGGGGCTGCTGTAAATCCGGAACTCAGTGTGCGCCGTCGAGACCGGCGAGCAGTGCGCTGTCGCGGCTGTAGATATCCGGCGCATAACGCACCTGCCCATCCTTGCCGACCTGCGCCGTCCAGTAGGTCATGAGGATCGGCACCGGTGCCGACAGACGGAATTCGTGGGTGCTGCCGGTAGCGAGCAAGGTGTCGGTGCGGGTGCGTTCCGCCGGGGTCAGCAACAGGTCGCGCAGTTGCATCGGGTGCTCGACCCGCACACAGCCGGAGCTGAAGGCGCGCGGGCCTTTGTCGAACAGGGCCTTGCTCGGCGTATCGTGCAGGTACACCGCGAAGGGGTTGGGGAAGCGGATCACCAGTTGCCCCAGCGGATTACGCGGCCCGGCCTCCTGGCGCAGCATGATGTTGCCGGGGTTGTCCCAGTCGATATCCGCTGCGGCCAACGGCTGACCATGGGCGTCGAGCACCTGCAGATTCTGCCGGCTGAGGAAGGTCTGGTCCTTGCGGATCGCCGGCAGCTTGTCTTCTTTCCAGATGGTCGGCGGCACGGTCCAGGTCGGGTTCAGGGTCAGACGCGTAACCCGGGATTTCAGCAGCGGGGTCTGGCGTTCGGCGCGACCGACCTGAGTACGGGTCTGCCAGACCGGCACGCCGGCCTGGTACAGGGTCAGCTCGGCGGCGGCGACGTTGACCAACAAACCGTCGGGTTCCATGTCCTGCGCCAGCCAGCGGAAACGCTCAAGGTTGACCCGCAATTGCTCGCGGCGGGTCAGCGGGCTGATGTTGAGCTCGGCAATCGTCCCCGGCCCAACTACCCCGTCGGCCTGCAACGAATGGTTGGCCTGAAAGCTCTTCACCGCTTCCACCAGCACGCCCTCATAGGCATTGCCGGGCGTACCGATGGCGTGAGTCAGATAGCCTTCGTTGAACAGGCGTTGGGCCAGTTCCGGCACGCGTTTGTCTTCCATCGCCGGGCGCAGCAACGGGCCGTTGCCCACCGACTGCCAGTGCGGCAAGGCCTGCAGCCGCTGGCTGGCGTAGAGGTGGCGCAGGCTCTGGTATTGCGCCAGACGCGGACGCGCCAGATCGAACGCGGTCTTGATGTCCTGCAGACCGGGCACGGCGATCGCCAGCAATTCCGCCTGACGATCACGCGGGGTGTCATCGGAATGCCACAGCGGCTCGAAATGCGATTGCAGCAGACGACCGTAATGCAGGTCCTGCAGGGCTTGAAGATAAGAGCGGCTGATGTCGATATCGGCGCACAACTCGCCGTCCTGCGGCGGGTTGGCCGCCACCGGGTAGCGCTTGGGATTGAGGCCATCATCGGCCAACAGCTGTAACTGCGCGCGCAAGGCCGGCAAACGCCCGGACTCGCTGGCCCACACCGGCATCCAGTCCTGCTGCTGATAGAACGCCTGCAATTGCGTCAGCGCCGCGCCGCTCAGGTGCGCGGCAATCGCCGGGCACGCCTGGGGTAAACCGATCAGCACCGCTTGCAGCGGACTTTGCGGCTCGAGCGGCATTTCCGCCGGCGGCGTCGGCAGGGTCTGCAACGGTGGCAGCGGCTCATCGGCGCAAGCGACAAACGGCGCAGCGAGCAAACAAATGCTCAAGTAGCATGCGTACTTTTTGAACAACTGCTTTACTCCAATCCGTGGCCGTCTGAATGACGGTCAACCTTACATCAGGTGCGCTGAACAGTCAGGCTCGAAACAGGGGTCTGTCGGGTATGACTGGGAGTCAGGAGCCAAAGTGCCAAATAAGTAGCAAGTGAGGACACTTTATAAATGTTGACGTATTTGCGCCGACTTCTGCTGACCACCGCGACCCTCGTCGTCGTGAGCAGCCCAGCTTTCGCCGCCGGCAAACCATCGCCGGTTCTCTTCACCAGCCTCGCCCACGCCGCGCCGGAACTCAATCCCCAAGCGCTGAAAGGTGCCTTGAGCGCCATGCAATGCGCAGTGAACAATGGTGCGAGACCCTCACGCCACCTGGCGATCATCGACTATTCGCAGCCCTCCACCGCCCGCCGGCTGTGGATCTTCGATCTGAACAGAAAGAAACTGGTGCTGCGCGATCTGGTCGCCCACGGTTCAAATTCCGGGGAAAATTTCGCTACCCAGTTCTCCAACCGCGAAGGCAGTTACCAGTCCAGCCTCGGTCTGTTCCGCACCCAGGAAAGTTACGAGGGGACCCACGGTTATTCGCTGCGCATGGACGGTCTGGAACCGGGCTTCAATGACCTGGCCCGCGACCGGGCCATCGTGATCCACGCCGCCGACTACGTGAATCCGTTGTGGAGCAAGCGTCAGGGCCGTATCGGTCGCAGCCAGGGTTGCCCGGCGGTGCGCCCGCAAGTGGCGAAGCAGGTGATCGATAAACTCAAGGACGGCCAGTTCATGTTCTCCTGGTACCCAGACCAGCGCTGGCTGAAGTCCTCGCCGTACCTCAACTGCCAGCCGCAGCAAGTGGCGAGCATCTTGAGTACCCACGCCAGCTGACGATCAGGGCCACGACCATCAGCGCCGCCGCAACCCCGAACGTGCTGTGCAAGCCACTGCCGATGACCTCGGCCGGGGCTTGCGTCGGGTCGCCCGTAGCGAAGGCAAACACCGCACCCATGAACGCCGCGCCAGTGATCAGTCCGAGATTGCGTGACAGCCCGAGCAGGGCCGACACCACGCCGCGCTGATCCTGACTGACCATGGCCATCAACCCGCTATTGTTGGCCGCCTGAAACAACGCGTAATTGCTGGCAATGATCGCCATCGGCAGCAGATACGCCGGCAGACCGAGACTCATCGGCAACAACGCCAACAAACTGCAACCACCGGCCAACCCGAACAACGCCCCCGGCACCACCCGCCGCGCACCGAAGCGATCCACCAGACGCCCCGCCGGCACCCCGCCACACGCCGCCAGCAGCGGCCCGACCGACAATGCCAGGCCGACCACGGTGCTGCCCAGTCCCAGGCCCCGGCTCAGGTAAAACGGCCCGACCACCAGCGTGGTCATCATCACCGTCGTTACCAGCAACGTTAGCGCCAGGCTGCTGCTCAGACGTGCGTCGGCAAACAATGACAGGCGAATCAGCGGCGCCCTGGCGTTCATCTCGACCGCAACAAACACCCCTGCCCCGCACAGGCTGACCAGCAGCAACATCAGCGTGTAGCCATCGAGCGTCATCGCCAGCGCGTAGGCGGCCAGCGTCAATACCAGCACCACGGTGCCGAGGTAATCAAACGCGACTGCCGATTTGGCCGGGCGATCGGCCGGTAGATAACGATAAACCAGCCACGCATTGAGCAGGCCCAATGGCACGTTGAGGACAAAGATCGACGGCCAGCCGACATGCGCGATCAGCAGACCACCCAGCGATGGCCCGAGGCTGGTGCCGGTGGCCGACATGGTTGCCAGCAAACCCATCGCGCTGCCCGCTCGCGCCTTGGGCACCGCATCCGCCACCAGCGCCACCGTCAAGGCGAACATGATCGCCGCGCCAAGGCCCTGCACGGCCCGCGCGCCGATCAACCAGCCCAGCCCCGGCGCCAGCGCACAGCACAGCGAAGCACTGGTAAAAATGCCGATGCCGATCAGCAGCAGGCGTCGCCGCCCGAACACATCGCCCAGACGCCCGACACTGACAATCAACGTGGTGACCGCCAGCAGGTAGGCCAGCACGATCCACTGCACCTGTTGAAACGTCGCCTCGAACGCTGCAGCCAAGGTCGGTAATCCGGCATTGGCGATGCTGGTGTCCAGCGACGGCATCAACATCGACAGCGCCAGACTGGTCAGCGCCCAGCGGGCTTGAGGGGGCAAGGGGGATCCGGGCATCGGGCGCTCCTGGTGCAAAGGTCAGACGGCATAGCCTGCGTCTCGACAAGGCAAGGCGCAAGACGCATGCTTTGCACTTGATACCTGCACGGAACGCCATGTCATGAGCACACCGGATCTGAACCTGTTGATCACCCTCGACGTGTTGTTGCGCGAAGGCAGCGTCGCCCGCGCCGCGCACATTCTGCGGCTGAGCCCGTCAGCGATGAGCCGCGCCCTGGCCCGGCTGCGCGAAACCACTGGCGATCCGTTGCTGGTGCGCGCCGGCCGAGGTCTGGTGCCGACCCCGCGTGCGCTGGAATTGCGTGAGCGGGTCAGCGCTCTGGTGCAGGAAGCCGAGGCGGTGTTGCGTCCCGCCGAAGTGCTCGATCCCGGCCAATTGCAGCGCACCTTCACCCTGCGCAACACCGACGGTTTTGTCGAAACCTTCGCCGCCGCGCTGCTCGCGCGCATCGCTGAAGAAGCACCCGGCGTGCGCCTGCGCTTTGTGCAGAAAGCCGACAAGGACAGCACGCCGCTGCGCGAAGGCCGGGTCGATCTGGAGACCGGCGTGGTCGACGACAGCACCGACCCGACGCTGCACAGCCGCATTCTGTTTGAGGATCACTGGATCGGTGTGGTTCGTGAGGGCCATCCGTTGAGCTCGGGCAAGATCAGCAGCAAACGCTTTGCCGGCGGCCAGCACATTCTGATCTCACGGCGCGGGCGCAGCAGCGGCCCGGTCGACGAAGCGTTGCTCGCCGCAGGTCTGACGCGGGATATCGTCACGTCATTCGGCGGCTTTTCGGCGGCGCTGACGCTGGTCCGCGAATCGGACCTGATCGCCACGGTTCCGGAGCGTCACACCAGCAAGCTGCGCATGGGCCTGCACAGCTTCGCCCTGCCCTTCAGGATGCCGCCGATCAGCGTGTCGATGCTCTGGCACCCGCGCATGGACGCCGACCCGGCGCACCGCTGGTTGCGCAATTGTGTACGAGAAGTCTGCGTTTAACGCGCATCGCCCCCAGACGGTTTGTAGAACAGGAATTTGCCGACCGCGGCGGTCTTTTTGTACTCCTTGGCCCAGCTCGGATGCACCTGGCGATCATGGAAGTACAGTGCGCCATGGGTGCGATCCGGCAACTGGCGGTTGAGCGCCTTACCGGCGATGTCCTTGGCCAGGGTGTATTCGGCGTCTTCCTTGACCTGATCGGCCTTGCCATCGCACCACCAGGAGAACTGGCAGCTCTTGGTTTCCGAACCTTGCTTGACGACTGCACACACGGTGTCGGGGAAGCCGTCATGGCCGAGGCGGTTCATCACCACGTTGGCCACCGCCTCCATTTCCAGCGTGTCGCGGCCCTTGGCTTCCCAGTAGATACTGCGCGCCAGGCAGGTGATCGGATCGTCCAGCGGCGCGGTGCCGGCGGGGTCAACCGCCTGCACTTCAGTGGGGGTGATCGCTTCGGATTTGGGTGCTGGCGCCGCGCTGACTTTGTCGGCGGCCTTTTCTTCCAGCACCTGGGCTTTCTCTTCGGCCTTGGCCTTGATCGGGGTCTGATCGGTGGCGTTCACAACGCCGGCCATAAGGGTTAATGCGAAACAGCCAGCCAACCATTTCAATCCCATGTCAGTTCTTCCGGCAACGCCCGTTCCGGGCAAGGTGTTTCGTGGGGGAGACGCCCGGTTCCCGGGGCCTTCGGAGAGTGTAGACGGCAAATACCGACGTAACGTTCCGCAGAAAAAACCGCTCGATGAAGAAAAAGACATTGCACTGACCGGGGGCCTTTCGCGCATCATGAGCGCACTCAGCTCAAGGGAGATTTCCATGCGCTTCATGCCATCCGTCTTGCGTTTTGCCGCGCTGTCCGTGGGCCTGGCCGTGGCCGCCTCGGCCATGGCTGCCGACGAGTCGCAACTGATCGAGTCGATCAATGCCTACCGCAGCCAACCGCAGCGTTGCGGCAGCCAGGCGTCCAGTGAACTGCCACCGCTGTCGGCCGATCCACGGCTGAGACTGCCGGCCGCCGGTGCGGTCGATCTGCAACAGGCCATGGCCAGCGCCAGCTACCCGATGGTCAACGTGCAGGCGATCACCCTCAACGGCCCACGGGATGCGGCGTCGGCGATGAAGGCGATTCAGGAGAGCTTCTGTCAGGTGGTGCTGGATCCGCAGTTCGTCGATGTCGGTGTCAGCCGTGCTGATCGTGACTGGCGCATTGTGCTGGCGCGACCGTTGCTCTCGGCGAAACTCGGTGATGCGCAGAGCGAAGGCCAGAAGTTGCTCGAACAACTCAACGCCGCCCGCGCCCAGCCGCGCCAATGCGGCGGCCAGGCCTTTGCCGCGGCCGGGCCACTGGCCTGGAACGCGAGCCTGGGCACGATTTCCCAGGATCACAGCCGCGACATGGCCAACAACAACTACTTCGACCACAAGGACCGCGACGGCCGCACACCCGGAGACCGCGCCGAACTGGCCGGCTACAGCGGTCAACTGGTCGGCGAAAACATCGCCGCCGGGCAAGACACCGTGCGCAAGGTCGTCGACGGCTGGCTCGCCAGCCCCGGCCACTGCGCCAACCTGATGAACCCGCAATACAAAGAACTCGGCGCCGCCTACGCGACCGATCCAAAGAGCAGCGCCGGGATCTACTGGACGGCGATGTTTGGGGCGCAGTAACTCCTCTTCAGAAAACACCGAAGATCCGATGTGGGGATTGGTGGTGGATGAAGGATTCGGGGCTGGCCGCGATCAAGGGTGGGAGTGGGCTTGCTCACGAAGGGGCCGGCACATTCAACATCGGTGTCGACTGAGCGGACGCCTTCGCGAGCAAGCCCGCTCCCACTGGGGATCGTCGGTGAATGAAGGATTTGCGGCTGGCCGCGATCAAGGGTGGGAGTGGGCTTGCTCACGAAGGGGCCGGCACATTCAGCATCGGTATCGACTGAGCGGACGCCTTCGCGAGCAAGCCCGCTCCCACAGGGGATTGTCGCTGAATGAAGATTTCGGGGCTGGCCGCGATCAAGGGTGGGAGTGGGCTTACTCACGAAGGGGCCGGCACATTCAGCATCGGTATCGACTGAGCGGACGCCTTCGCGAGCAAGCCCGCTCCCACAGGGGATTGTCGCTGAATGAAGATTTCGGGGCTGGCCGCGATCAAGGGTGGGAGTGGGCTTACTCACGAAGGGGCCGGCACATTCAGCATCGGTGGCGACTGACCTGACGCTTTCGCGAGCAAGCCCGCTCCCACAGGGATCGCGTTTATTCTGATGCAAGGCGGTGAATGCACATCCTGAGTTCAAACCCAGATCGCATCCCATAACGGATAGTCACCGAGTTTTTTTACCAGTCCGGCCCGCAGTGGATTAGCCACTACATAGCGGGCCAGTTTCACCAGATCCTCCTCTCGACGTAATGCATGATCATGAAAACCTTGCTGCCAAAGGCCTCCGGATCTACCGCTCGCTGTGTTGACTGAACGAGTACTCAGGGATTTGACCTGGCACATCAATTGGCCAAGTGTTCCTTTTTGCAATTGGATCAGCCAATGAAAATGATCGGGCATAACCACCCATGCCAATGTGTCGGCAAATCCCTCTTCCTGCGCCTGCCTGAACTGATGCACAACCAACCGGCCGAGCCTGTAATCCGTGAACACCGGCTCACGCCCCAAAGTATTGGCGGTTAGTAGGTAGATCTGATTTTCTTCGCAATGACGGCCGGTTCGCAGGCGATGTGATGAGTAACGCTTGGGCATTCCTTTGCCTTGTTCATGGTTGAATTCAAAAAAAGGCTAGATCAGCCATCACAGTGCGCCGAACATGTTTGTTGGCAGGATGTGTCTGTGCACCAGAAAAAGGGTGGGAGTGGGCTTGCTCACGAAGAGGCCAGCACATTCAGCATCAGTGTCAGCTGACCTGACGCTTTCGCGAGCAAGCCCGCTCCCACAGGGGATTGCTGCTGGATGAAGAATTTGCGGCTGGCCGAAATCCAAGGTGGGATTGGTGGTGGATGAAGAATTCGGGGCTGGCCGCAATCCAGGGTGGGAGTGGGCTTGCTCACGAAGAGGCCGGCACACTCAGCATCAATGTCGGCTGACCTGACGCCTTCGCGAGCAAGCCCGCTCCCACAGGGGATTGCTGCTGGATGAAGAATTTGCGGCTAGCCGAAATCCAGGGTGGGATTGGTGGTGGATGAAGGATTGGGGGCTGGCCGCAATCTAGGGTGGGTGTGGGCTTGCTCACGAAGGGGCCGGCACATTCAGCATCGATGTCCACTGAGCGGACGCCTTCGCGAGCAAGCCCGCTCCCACCGGGGACATCTGCGATGTTCAGAATTGCAGGCACAAAAAAAACCGGAGTCATGGCTCCGGTTTTTTTATTGTCAGTGGGTCCTCATCCCCGCTGCATACATCGCCAGTTTCAGCACACTCGCCACCACGGCGAGTGACACGACACTGCCGAACCAGATCAGCAACAACCAGCCCAGGCGCTTGTACCAGCGGCTGGTTTTGACCTCACGCGAATCAATGGTAGCCATCGCCAATCCTCACTTTGCCGCGGAATACGTAGTAGCTCCAGAAGGTGTACATCAGGATCACCGGCAGGATGAACAGTGCGCCGATCAAGGCGAACAACTGGCTCGAAGGCGGAGACGCCGCCGCCCACAGGCTCACCGATGGCGGGATGATGTTTGGCCAGATGCTCAACGCCAGGCCGATGTAACCGAGCAGCATCAACACCAGAGTGAACACGAACGGCCAGTGGGTGTGACGCTGACGCAAGGTGCGCAGCAGCCCGAACAACGCCAGCAGTGCCAGCATCACCAACCCGGCGAACACCATCAAGTGCCCGCTGGTCGACCAGCGAGTGCCCAATTCCGGGTGCAACTTCAGTGTCCACGTGCCAATCACCACCACCATAGCCGTCAGCAACCACGCCAGCGGCCGGGTGAACAGACGCATCCGCGACTCGAGCATGCCTTCGGTCTTGACCAGCAACCAGGTGCTGCCCAGCAGCGCATAAGCCACCACCAGACCGACGCCGCACACCAGCGGAAACGGCGCCAGCCAGTCCAGGCCGCCACCGGCAAACTGCCGATTCACCACGGGAATACCCGACACGTAGGCGCCGATCGCCACACCCTGGGAGAACGTCGCCAGCAGCGAACCGCCGATGAACGCCTTGTCCCACCAGTGACGCTTTTGCGCTGACGACTTGAAGCGAAACTCGAACGCCACGCCACGGAAAATCAGCCCGCAGAGCATCAGGATCAGCGGCAGGTACAGCGCCTCCAGAATCACCCCGTAGGCCAGTGGAAAGGCGCCATACAACGCCGCACCACCGAGCACCAGCCAGGTTTCGTTGCCGTCCCACACCGGGGCGACTGTGTTCATCATCACGTCGCGCTCCTGCTCATCCGGGATCAGCGGAAACAGGATGCCCAGGCCCAGATCGAAGCCGTCCATGATCACGTACATCATCACCCCGAAGGCGATGATCACACCCCAGATCAACGAGAGATCGATACCTTGAATACCCATGACTCAGTGCTCCTTCATCGGCGCGGTAGCCGCCGAAATAGGCCGGCGCGGGGTTTGCAACTGATCGCCCTCCGGCGGATGTTCGTGATGCGGCTGCGGGCCCTTCTTCACCAGTTTCATCATGTAGCCGATGCCCACGGTGAACACCGAGCAGTAGATCACCACGAACAGCAACAGCGAGGTGCTCATCTGCGCCACCGAGTGGTGCGACGCGGCGTCATGGGTGCGCATCAGGCCGTAAACCACCCACGGCTGACGCCCGACTTCGGTAGTGATCCAGCCGGCCAGCAACGCGATCAACCCGCTCGGCCCCATCAGCAACACCAGACGCTGGAAGCCGCGATGCTGATAGAGCCTGCCGCCACGGCGCAGCGCCAGACCGAGCAGACCGACGAGGATCATCAACATGCCCAGCCCGGCCATCACGCGGAAACTCCAGAAGATGATGGTCGAGTTCGGCCGGTCTTCTTTCGGGAAGCTCTTGAGCGCCGGGATCTGCTTGTCGAGGCTGTGGGTCAGGATCAGGCTACCGAGGTACGGGATTTCCAGCGCGTATTTGGTCTTCTCCGCCTGCATGTCGGGGATGCCGAACAGCACCAGCGGTGTCGGGCCGTTGTCGGCGTTTTCCCAGTGGCCCTCGATGGCGGCGATTTTTGCCGGTTGATGCTCCAGGGTGTTCAAGCCATGGGCGTCACCGACCACCGCCTGAATCGGCGCCACGATCAGCGCCATCCACAACGCCATGGAAAACATCCTGCGCACCGGCGCGGTATTGTTGCCGCGCAGCAAATGCCAGGCCGCCGACGAGCCAACGAAGAAGGCCGTGGCGACGAACGCGGCGATCGCCATGTGCGCCAGACGGAACGGAAACGACGGGTTGAACACGATCGCCAGCCAGTCCAGCGGCATCACCCGACCGTCGACAATTTCAAAGCCCTGCGGCGTCTGCATCCAGCTGTTGGAGGCGAGAATCCAGAACGTTGAAATCAGCGTGCCAATGGCAACCATCACCGTGGCAAAGAAGTGCAAGCCACGGCCGACGCGGTTCCAGCCGAACAGCATGACCCCGAGGAAACCGGCCTCAAGGAAGAACGCCGTCAGCACCTCATAGGTCAGCAACGGCCCGGTGATGCTCCCGGCGAAGTCGGAAAAGCCGCTCCAGTTGGTGCCGAACTGGTACGCCATGACCAGCCCCGAGACCACGCCCATGCCGAAGTTGACGGCAAAGATCTTCGACCAGAAGTGGTAGAGATCGCGGTAGGTGTCGTCACGGGTTTTCAGCCACAGGCCTTCGAGTACCGCGAGGAAACTCGCCAGGCCGATGGTGATCGCCGGGAAGATAATGTGGAACGAAACCGTGAACGCGAATTGAATTCGCGCCAGGTCCAGTGCCTCCATGTTGAGCATGATGATGTCCTCATCCAGGCTGAAAAGCGGCAGCACGTCGCCGGGCCACCGCCAGGCGCGAACGCCTGCAGCCAGTCAAATTGCCAAGGTTTTTATAAGTAGCGGGTCAGGCCAGCGATGACGGGATCAGGTTGCTGACCTTGGCCGCTTCGAGGCGAATCGCGACGAATTTCGAGGTCGGCGTGTAGGTCCGGTCGCCATAGCTTTCCAGCGGCACCAGCGGGTTGGTTTCCGGGTAGTACGCCGCCGCCTGACCGGGCGGAATGTCGTAGGCGATCAGGGTGAACCCGCTGACCCGGCGCTCGCGCTCGTCATCCCACAGCGCCACCAGATCGACCTTCTGCCCCGGTTCGAAACCGAGACGCTGGATGTCCTGCTCGTTGGCGAAGATCACGTCGCGCATGCCATAGACCCCGCGATAACGGTCGTCGAGGCCATACAGCGTGGTGTTGTACTGATCGTGGGAGCGCATGGTCTGCAGGATCAGATCCGGCTTGACCGGCAGGTTGCGCACGCCTTCGCTGATCAGGTGTTCCGGCAGCACGCACGGGGTGAACTGGGCTTTGCCCGACTCGGTGTTCCAGACCCGATCCGAGGCGTCGTTGCCAAGGTGGAAGCCACCCGGGGTCAGCAGTTTTTCGTTGAAGTTTTCGAAGCCCGGAATCACGTCGCCGATCAGGTTGCGGATGCGTCCGTAATCGCCCACCGCCCACTCCCAGTCGATTGGATGCTTGCCCAAGGTCGCGGCGGCAATCCCGGCAATGATCGCCGGCTCGGACTTCAAGTGCGCCGACTTCGGTTTCAACTGACCGAACGACAAATGCACCATGCTGAAGGTGTCTTCCACGGTCACGCCTTGCGGGCCTTCGGCCTGAATGTCGATGTCGGTGCGACCGAGGCACGGCAGGATCAATGCGTCGCGTCCGGTGACCAGATGGCTGCGGTTGAGCTTGGTCGAAATGTGCACGGTCAGGTCGAGTTTGCGCATCGCTTCGTGAGTGCGCGGGGTGTCCGGCGTGGCTTGAGCGAAGTTGCCGCCCAGACCGATAAACACTTTGGCTTCGCCACGCTCCATCGCACCGATCGCCATCACCGTGTTGTGCCCGTGCATGCGCGGCACTTTGAAGTTGAAGCGTTTTTCCAGGGCGTCCATCAGCTCCTTCGGCGCCAGTTCATTGATGCCCATGGTGCGGTCGCCCTGCACGTTGCTGTGCCCGCGCACCGGCGACAGACCGGCGCCCGGACGGCCAACGTTGCCGCGCAGCAATTGCAGATTGATGACTTCCTGCAGGGTCGGCACCGAGTGCACATGTTGGGTCAGGCCCATGGCCCAGCACATGATCACGCTTTTGGCGCGGCCATACATGCGCGCCGCCAGTTCGATGTCGTGCAACGGCACGCCGGACTGCTCGAGGATGTGCTCCCAAGTCGTGGCGTCGACTTCTGCCAGGTAGCTGTCCAGACCCGAGGTGTGCTCGGCGATAAACGCATGGTCGAACACCGGTTCGCCACCGCTGGCCTGGGCTTCACGCTCCCACTGCAGAAGGAATTTGACCATGCCGCGAATCATCGCCATGTCGCCACCCAGCGCCGGGCGGAAGTACGCGGTGTTGGTCGCTTCCCAACCGTTGCTGAGCATCTCGAGCGGGTTCTGCGGGTTCTGGAAACGTTCCAGGCCACGTTCTTTCAGCGGGTTGATGCACACCACCTGCGCGCCGCGTTTCACCGCTTCACGCAGCGGTTCGAGCATGCGTGGGTGGTTGGTGCCGGGGTTCTGGCCGATGACGAAAATCGCGTCGGCATGATGCAGATCCTCGTAGACCACGGTGCCCTTGCCCACGCCCAGCGTCTCGCCCATGCTCACCGCACTGGCTTCGTGGCACATGTTCGAGCAATCGGGAAAGTTGTTGGTGCCGTAGGCGCGGACGAACAACTGATAGAGAAACGCCGCTTCGTTGCTGGCCCGGCCCGAGGTATAGAACTCGGCCTCGTGCGGCGATTTCAGGCCCTTGAGATGTTCGGCGATCAGCGCGAACGCATCTTCCCAGGTGGTTTCCACATAGCGGTCGACCCGCGCGTCGTAACGCATCGGGTGGGTCAGCCGGCCCTGATATTCCAGCCAGTAGTCGCTCTGCTCGGCCAGGCTCGATACCGTGTACTTGTTGAAGAACGCCGGGTCGACCAAACGCCCGGTAGCCTCCCAGTTCACCGCTTTGGCGCCGTTCTCGCAGAACTTGAGCATGCTCGCACCGGGCGCTTCACCCCACGCACAGCCCGGGCAGTCGAAGCCGCCGTTCTGGTTGGTCTTGAGCATGGCGCGGATGTTTTTCAGGGCGTTTTCACTGCCCAGCCAGCTTTTGGTCAGGCTGATCACAGCCCCCCAACCGGCAGCGGCACCCTTGTAAGGTTTGTAACGGTCGACTTGTGACATGGGACATCTCCATGACGATGCACACAGGCATGAACCTGATCTTGGTTAAACAGCGACGGCCGACTTTGCACAGCAATAAAGTGGTCGTTTCAGTTGCCGGAGCAAGGATATGAACCGTTACAAAACATTGTCTAATCGCTATTTATGACCACATTATCGAAACCCTCTATCACGGCGAAAAACCCTTTATTTACGCGGTGTTGCGAAACTAAAGCGGTAACTTTCCAGAGAAAATAATTGATCATCGACGCGCTCAATCAAGCAGTCATAAACAGTGATTGGACGAGATCTGAAGTTGCCCATAATCTGCGCTAACCGGTTCCGTCCATGCGGACTTCCCACTTCTGCGAGGCTGTCATGTCAGAGCGTGTCTTGATCGATGGTTACAACCGCCGCGTCGACTATCTGCGCATGTCGGTCACCGACCGCTGCGACTTCCGCTGCGTGTATTGCATGGCCGAGGACATGCAGTTTCTGCCGCGTCAGCAGGTGCTGACGCTGGAGGAGATTTATCAACTGGCGCAGAGCTTCGTGACGCTGGGCACGCGCAAGATTCGCCTGACCGGCGGCGAGCCGCTGATTCGTCCGGGCGTGGTCAAGCTGTGCGAGCAGATCGCCGCCCTGCCCGGCCTGCGTGAACTGTGCATGACCACCAATGGCTCGCAGCTGGGCAAACTCGCCGCGCCGTTGTTCGACGCCGGGGTCAAGCGGCTGAACATCAGCCTCGACAGCCTCGACCCGGATCGTTTCAAGCAAATGACCCGCACCGGTGATCTGGCACAGGTGATCAGCGGCATCGATGCGGCGCGCAAGGCCGGTTTCATCCGAACCAAACTCAACGTGGTGGTGATGCAGGGGCGCAACGATCAGGAGATCAACGATCTGGTGAGCTTTGCCATCGACCGCCAGCTCGACGTCTCCTTCATCGAGGAAATGCCGCTGGGGATCATCAGCGAACACAGCCGCGCCGAGTCGTTTTTCTCCAGCGCCCAGGTGCGCGAAAAAATCGCCGAGCGCTACACCCTGATCGACTCCGCCGAGTCGACCCAGGGCCCGTCGCGCTACTGGCGGCTGGCCGAGGCGCCAGACATTCGTCTGGGCTTTATCTCGCCGCACAGCCACAATTTCTGCGGTACTTGCAACCGGGTGCGGCTGACTGTCGAGGGGCGCCTGCTACTGTGTCTGGGTAACGAGCATTCGATGGATCTCAAAGCCGTGTTGCGCGCTCATCCGGGGCAACCAGAGCGGCTGGAGAAGGCCATCATCGAAGCGATGAAACTCAAGCCGTATCGGCACAATTTCGAAGTGAACGACGACGTTCAGGTCGTGCGCTTCATGAACATGACCGGCGGCTGAGCCGCCCTCACCCTGCGTAACCGGGATCACCCAGCATGATCATCAGACCCAAGGTCAACCAATTCGCCATCCTCTTCACCCTCAAGGGTTCGATCGCCAAACGTATCGCCCTGCGCACCCTGATGGTCACCCTGCTGGCTTCTGCCATCGTGCTGATTGAAATGCTCCATCCGAGCAACTTCACCAAGGTCAACGCCACGCCGTTCACCCTGCTCGGGCTGTCGCTGTCGATCTTCATGAATTTTCGCAACAACGCCTGCTACGACCGCTGGTATGAAGCGCGCAAGGCCTGGGGGGATGTGCTGGTGCACATCCGTTCGGTGATTCGCGAAACCCATGTCATCCGCGAATCGGCGCAGCGCAAGCCGTTGCTGCTCAACCTCTGCGGGTTTGCTCATGCGCTGAATGCGCGGTTGCGTCGGGAAAGCGAAGCGGCGGCCAGCAGCAAGTGGATCACCCCGCAACACGATGCGCGGGTGCCGGACTACAGTGGACGGATTCTGCAGCAGGTCGGCCAGCAATGTTCGGATCTGCATCAAAGCGGCGAACTGAGCGAGTGGCGCTACATGCTGCTGGCCAATCACCTGACCAGCCTGACCCAGGCACAAGCGGTGTGCGAGCGGATCAAGAACACCCCGCTGCCCTTCCCCTACACCTTGCTGCTGCACCGCACGATTTACCTGTTCTGCATCCTGCTGCCGTTCGCCATGGCCGAACCGCTGGGCTGGCTGACCCCGCTGTTCACGGCGATTGTCAGCTACACGTTCTTTGGTCTGGATGCGATTGCCGATGAACTGGAAGACCCGTTCGGCCGCGACGAAAACGATTTGGCGACCGACTCGCTGGTGCGCACCATCGAGCGTGACATTCTCAGCGAACTGGGCGAAACCGACCTGCCGCCGATGTTGCTGCCGGTGGACTATGTGCTGAGCTGAGCTCGCTCCCTCTGTAGGAGTGAGCCTGCTCGCGATAGCGGTCGCCCAGTCAGTAAAGATGTTGACTGTGCCGCCGTCATCGCGAGCAGGCTCACTCCTACAGGTTCCATGTACACCCCGCAGAATGGCTGATCATCACACATCCAAATGTGGGAGCGAGCCTGCTCGCGAAAAGTGCTTGTCAGTCAACATTGATGTTGTATGACACGCCGCCTTCGCGAGCAGGCTCGCTCCCACAGTTTTGATTCGTGTTGGGGTCAGAACAGTTCACTGAAGGGAATGAAGCGCAGCTCATCCCCGATGTTGTGAGTACTGTTTTCCGGCACTTCCACCAGCCCATCGGCCCAGGTCGCTCCGAGCAAAACGCCGGAACTCTGGTTCGGATACAACACCGCGCGCCCCGCCTCCAGCCGCACCCGCAAGTACTCTCGACGACTGCCAGCCTTGTTCCAGGCGAACCCGGCATTCACCGTAAAGCTCAACGGCATGACCTCTTCCACGCCCTGAATGCGCAGCAGGTACGGTCGCGCCAGCAGGCCAAAAGTTACCAGCGCCGAGGTCGGATTGCCCGGCAGGCCAATCACCGGCACCGTGCCGAAATGGCCCACGGTCAGCGGTTTTCCAGGCTTGATCGCCAACTTCCACAGCAGCGGTTTGCCGTCCTCGCGCAGCACCTGCCCAAGGCAATCGGCATCGCCGGCAGACACCCCGCCGGTGGTCAGGATCAGGTCAGCCGCCACTTGCAGTTGCTCAAGTTTGAGCCGCGTCTGCGCCGGGCGATCCGGGAGGATCCCGGCGTCGATCACCTCGCAGCCCAGTTCCTTCAGCCAGTGGCCGAGCAGCACACGATTGCTGTTGTAGATGCTGCCGGGACGCAGCGGCAGGCCCGGCTCGACCAGTTCGTCACCGGTGGACAGCAGCGCCACGCGCGGGCGCCGCACCACGTGCACCTGTGCCAGCCCTTGCCCGGCGGCGACCGCCAGTTCGAACGGCCCGAGGCGTTTGCCGGCACGCAGCAGGATGTCGCCGACGCGGTTTTCCTGACCCTGCGCGCGAATGTTCTGCCCCGCTTTCAGCGGCTGCAAAAAGCGTACGCGGCCGTCCTCGAGTACTTCGACGTTCTCCTGCATCTCGACGCAGGTAGCGCCTGGTGGCAACGGTGCGCCGGTAAAGATCCGCGCGCAGGTGCCGGGCAATAGCGCGTCGGGTGCCAGACCGGCGTAGACCTTCTGCGACACCTTCAGCGGCTGACGATGCAGATCGGCCAGGTTCAAGGCATAACCGTCCATGGCGCTATTCGGCCACGGCGGCAAGTCGAGCGAGGCGACCAGATCACTGGCCAGCACCCGCCCACGTGCCTCGTCGAGCGGCAGAATTTCGCTATCGGCCAGACGTTGCTCATTGGCCATGCCGAGCAATTGGTCGAGGGCGTCCTCGACCGGCATCAACCCTGCCTTACTCATCCGCGCGGCCCGCAGGCAGCGACTGATTTGAGGTGCGGCACAAAGTTGCACGGGCGGTGGCGGTTATCCAGTTGCTCGGCGAGGATACCTTCCCACGCTGTGCGACAGGCACCGGTCGAACCCGGCAGGCAGCACACCAGCGTGCCGTTGGACAGCCCGGCCAGCGCTCGGCTTTGCACGGTCGAGGTGCCGATGTCGAGAATCGAAATGGCGCGGAACAACTCGCCAAACCCGTCGATCTGCTTGTCGAGCAGACAGGCCACCGCTTCCGGCGTGCTGTCGCGCCCGGTGAAACCAGTGCCGCCAGTGATCAGCACCACCTGAATGCTGTCGTCGGCAATCCAGTGCGCGACCTGGGCGCGGATCTTGTACAGGTCATCCTTGAGCAGGTTGCGTTCGCTCAAGGTATGACCGGCCTCCAGCAAGCGGCTGACCAGCAATTGGCCGGACGTGTCGCTCGCATAATCGCGAGTATCGCTGACGGTCAGTACGGCTATGTTCAGTGGGACAAACAGGGCATCCGCTTTCGCACTCATGGGAATCTCCGGCAGTAGTCAATCAGATTGCCAAGCAGCCTAAGTGCCACTTATGAGTACTGTCTAATCACTCTGGCCAACCACATTATCGAGCTGCTCTATCGGCGCCGTTGACCTCGGCCAACGCCTTTGAAACCATGGGCGATAGAGCTGATCGATAGGCTTTTCAATTCTTCCGATTGGACGCAGATACAGGCAGGTGAGATCGTCACACCTCGCGTTTTTCGTGCGCTGCGCGCATCTGCGTCAATACTCCATTCAATTTCTCAACGAGCAGGTGCCTTCGTGGACATCAAACAACTCAAGTTCCTGATCGCACTGGACGAAACGCGACACTTCGGCCAGGCCGCCGCCCGCTGCCACATCACCCAGCCGACCCTGTCGATGCGTCTGCGCAATCTGGAAGATGAGCTGGATCTGGTGCTGGTCAATCGCGGTCAGCGCTTCGAGGGTTTCACCCAGGCCGGCGAACGGGTGCTGGCCTGGGCGCGCACACTGCTGGCCGCGCATGACGGTCTTTTCGCCGAAGCGGCGGCCTGCCGCGGGCAACTGGTCGGTAGCTTGCGCCTGGGTCTGGTGCCGCTGAGCAATTTCAACCCGGTCAATTACATTCAGAGTTTGTCCGGGACCTATCCGGAGCTGAAATTCAGCCTGTCGTCGGGGAGTTCCGACGAGATCATCGCCGGCCTGGGCAACAACCAATTGGATCTGGGCGTGTGCTACCTCGACCACGTCAACCCGAACTATTTCGATTTTTTCGAGATCGGCGAAACCCGCGTCGGTCTGCTTTACGACAACCGTCACTACCATTTCGAAGGCTCGGAAATGAGCTGGGAAGACGCCGCCGAACTGCCGCTGGGGATGATCACCACCGGCATGCATTACCGCAAATCCATCGACCTGAGCTTCCGCAGTCGCGGGCTCAATCCGCAGCCGATCATGGAAAGTGATTCGACCTACCAGTTGCTGCAGGCGATTCACCAGGGTTTCTGCTGCTCGATCATGCCACTGGACAGCGGGCTGGAAGAGCCGATCGAACACCTGTCGTTCATGCAACTGCCGGATGCCAGCGTGCTGGCGCCACTGGGGCTGGTAATGCGCAAGACCGAGCCGCGTTCGGCGATAGCCGAGAAGTGTTTTGCCGAGGCGCGCAAGTTGTTCGGGGTTGAGTTGCCGGTTGCTTGAGTGATCTCTCCAGACATTGATGCTGGCTGTCAGACCGTCTTCGCGAGCAAGCCCGCTCCCACAGGTTGAATGCATTTCAATTGTGGGAGCGGGCTTGCTCGCGAAGAGGACCGCCCAGCGAATACACATTTTGGATATAACAGCGGTGATCGACCCACCCAATCACCAGATCAGAACAAGCGATTGGACGCACTTTCACCACCCCCGTAGCCTGAACTCACTTCAGCGCTTCGGGACTTTTCAAGATGCTCTGCCACGTCGAATCCAACACCGAATCCAACACCGAATCCAACACCGAACCCAACGCCCCCGCCCCGCAACCGTCACAGGTGGCGTTTCGCGAATACCTGCCGCACGCCCCGCTCTCGCACGTCGCCCTGGCCGCGGAGATCGCCCTGGCGATCACCTTCAATGGCCTGAGCCAGGCGGTGATGATGGTCTCGCCCGGCAACCTTGAAGATTTCATCCGGGGCTTCAGCCTGAGCAACGCGATCATCGACAGCGTCGACGAGATCTACGACATCCGCCTGAGCCATTTCGATCAGGCCTGTCAGGCCGAGGTGCAGATATCCAGCCGGGCGTTCTGGGCGCTGAAAGATCATCGTCGGCAGATGGCCGGCACCAGCGGCTGCGGCATCTGTGGCGTCGAGGCGCTGGAGCAGGCGTTGCCGCAACTGCAGATTCTGCAACCCTGCGCGCTGCCGCCGGCCGCGCATTTTGACGGTATCCGCCAACGCATCGAACAGGCTCAGCAACTGGCCCGCAGCAGCGGCGCCCTGCACGCGGCGCTGTACTTCGATGCCAGCGGTGAGGCGCTGTTGTGCCGCGAAGACATTGGCCGGCACAACGCCCTCGACAAGCTGATCGGCGCGATGCAAATCGCTGACGTCGATGCGCGCCAGGGCTTCGTGGTGGTCACCAGCCGTTGCAGCCTGGAGCTGATCCACAAAGCCGTGCGCGCCCGACTTGGCACCCTTGTCAGCCTGTCCGCCCCCACCGCGTTGACCGTGCGTTGGGCGCTCAAGCATCGGCTCAATCTGATCCACGTACCGCACCGCAACGCCCCCCGAATCTACAGCCCGATCCAGGAGCTTTTGCCATGAGCAACACCCTCACCCACCTTGACGATCAGGGCCGCGCCAACATGGTCGACGTCAGCGACAAAGCCGCGACTCGCCGCGAAGCCACGGCGCAGGCCTGGGTGCAGATGCGCCCGGAAACGCTGCAGATGATCCAGGCCAACGGTCACCCCAAGGGCGACGTTTTCGCCGTGGCGCGCATCGCCGGAATCCAGGCGGCCAAACGCACCCACGAACTGATCCCGCTGTGCCATGCGCTGCTGCTCAGCTCGATTCACGTTGAACTCAAGGCCTGCGAACCGGACCGCGTGCAGATCACCAGCACCTGCCGCCTCACCGGCCAGACCGGCGTCGAACTTGAAGCCCTGACCGCCGCCAGCGTCGCGGCGCTGACCATTTACGACATGTGCAAAGCCGTGGACCGGGCCATGGTCATCGGCGACATCCGCCTGCTGAGCAAACAGGGCGGCCGCTCCGGACACTTTCAATGGGAGGACGCGCAATGATCCTGATCAACTACTTCGCCAGCTACCGTGACCGCCTCAATCTGGGCGGTGAAAAAATCCCCCTGAGCGACGACCTGAACTGCATCGAGGACGTGCGGCAGATGCTCATGGCCCGTGGTGAGGAATGGCGCGAAGTGCTTGGCGCCGGCAACCTGATGTGTGCGTTGAATCAGGAGCTGTGCCAACCGAGCGCGGCCATTGAAGACTTCGACGAGATCGCGTTTTTCCCACCGGTCACCGGGGGCTGAGCATGACGGTTCGAGTCCAGTACAAAAGTTTCGATGTCGGCCAGTTGACCGCCGACTTGCATGCGCGCAATCCACGGGTCGGCGCGGTGGTGAATTTCATCGGCTATGTGCGCGATCTGAACATTGGCCAGAGCGTGAACGAGCTGTTCCTCGAGCACTATCCGGGCATGACCGAAAAAGCCCTCGAACGGATCGCCGACGAGGCACGCGAGCGCTGGCCGCTGCTGGGTGTGGAGATTGTGCATCGGGTCGGCGCGCTGGCGGTCAGCGAGCCGATCGTGTTCGTCGGTGTCAGCAGCAAGCACCGGCACATGGCGTTCGAAGCCTGCGCGTTCATCATGGATGTGCTCAAGACCCACGCGCCGTTCTGGAAGCGCGAGAACACGGCGCAGGGTTCGCATTGGGTCGAGGCGCGGGAGAGTGACCAGAATGCGGCGCTGCGCTGGAGTCTGGCGCATGCCTGATCCTGCGAGGGAGCCTGGCGAATCATCGCACCGTCCCGCTGGGGCGCTAAGCGGCCTCAAAAAAGCGGGACTGCTTCGCAGCCCGGCGGGAGCAAGCTCCCTCGCCACAGGTTCAGCTTACCGATAGCACTTTTTCATAAAAGCCTGATTAGATAGCGGCTCCGACAGCATCTACCGCAGGAGCCGCGTTTGAACCCCTCATCTGAAGACCTGCCCAAACCCGCTCCCGTCACCCTGCGCCAGGCCTGGCGCTTCTGGCTCAAGCTCGGCTGCATCGGTTTCGGTGGCCCCGCCGGGCAGATCGCGATCATGCATCAGGAACTGGTCGAGCGCCGGCGCTGGATCTCCGAGCAGCGCTTTCTGCATGCACTCAACTACTGCATGTTGCTGCCCGGCCCCGAGGCCCAGCAACTGGCAACCTACATTGGCTGGCTGTTGCATCGCACCTGGGGCGGGGTGATCGCCGGGGCGCTGTTCGTGCTGCCGTCGCTGTTCATCCTGATTGCGCTGTCGTGGCTGTACATCGCGTTCGGCGATGTACCGGTGGTGGCCGGAATTTTCTATGGAATCAAACCGGCGGTGACCGCGATCGTCTTGCACGCCGCGCACCGTATCGGTTCGCGGGCGCTGAAAAACAGTTGGTTGTGGGCGATCGCCGGGGCGTCATTCGTGGCGATTTTTGCCTTGAATATGCCGTTCCCGCTGATCGTCCTCGGTGCAGCGTTGCTCGGCTATTTTGGCGGACGCCTGGCGCCGCAGCGCTTCAACAATGGCGGGCAGCGCGGCAGTGCCAAATCCTTCGGCCCGGCGCTGATCGATGACGACACGCCGACACCTGAGCATGCGCGATTCAGCCTGCCGAAACTGTGGCGTCTGCTGCTGGTTGGCGCAGCGCTGTGGTGTTTGCCGATGGCGCTGCTGACCGCGCTGTTCGGCTGGGACGGTACGTTCACGCAAATGGGCTGGTTCTTCACCAAAGCCGCGTTGCTGACGTTTGGTGGCGCTTACGCGGTGTTGCCCTACGTCTATCAGGGCGCGGTCGGGCACTACGGCTGGCTGACGCCGACGCAGATGATCGACGGCCTCGCCCTCGGCGAAACCACGCCCGGGCCGTTGATCATGGTGGTGGCGTTTGTCGGTTTCATCGGCGGTTATGTGCAACCGACGTTCGGTGCGGAACATGCATTCGCCGCTGGCGCACTGGCGGCGACGCTGGTGACCTGGTTCACCTTCCTGCCCTCGTTCCTGTTCATCCTCGCCGGCGGGCCGCTGGTGGAATCAACGCACAACGAATTGAAGTTCACTGCACCGCTGACCGCGATCACTGCGGCAGTGGTCGGGGTGATTCTCAACCTGGCGTGTTTCTTCGCTTATCACGTGTTCTGGCCCAACGGATTTGCCGGGCACGCGGATCTGTTTTCGATCGGGCTGGCGCTGCTGGCCGCGTTGGCGCTGTTCATTTTCAAACGCGGGGTGATCGAAGTGTTGATCGTTTGCGCCCTTGCCGGGCTGGGCTTGCACCTGCTTCGCTGAGCGGCGGCCAAAGATGCAGGGGCGCAATCAGCGGTTTACACGCCCGCGGATTGCCCCTTACTATCCGGGCACACCGGTCGGCGGGCCTGCCCCGCCACCGACGTTTTCCGCCAACGGAAACACGCGTTATGAGTACGTCACCACAACAACCAGAAACGTTGAACGTCTCTCGCTCGCGCGCCCTCTCCCACGGGGGCTGCGTATGAATCGTATCGTCAATCTCCCCATGGCCCTGCGCCGTTCCAAGCTGCGTCACTCCGCACGCCCGCCGGATATCGCCTGCTGATTTCTATCAGTCAGAAAAGATCCATTGTGGTGAGGGGATTCATCCCCGATGGACTGCGCAGCAGTCCCTATCTTTTTGGCCCGCTACGCGCGCCGTCGGGGATAAATCCCCTCACCACAGGTTCAGTGTCACTTCCGACTGCCGGACATTAGCGAAATACTTTTTTCTTTTTGATATCCCTGCCAGGACACCACGCCTATTTACCGCGTCGTGTCCGGCCCGAATCTGCGCGCCTGTGCGGCGCCATCGTGAGTGATTGACCATGAAATTCGCAGCCATCGAAGACGCACGCCTGTTCCTTGAACAGAACCCCGATATCGACATGATCGAGCTGTTCATCCTCGACGCCAACGGCGTGCCGCGCGGCAAGCTGTTGCACCGCGAAGAACTGCTGGCGGTCTACCAAAGCGGTCGCCCGCTGCCCAGCACCATCCTTGGCCTGACCGTGCAGGGCGAGGACGTGGAAAACTCGGGTCTGGTGTGGGACGTCGGCGACATCGACTGCCGCGCCTACCCGCTCGAAGGCAGTCTGGTGCGCCTGCCGTGGCGGCAGATTCCAACTGCGGCGGTGCAAGTCAGCATGCACCCGAGCGAGGGAATGCCGGCGAGCATCGCCGACCCGCGTCATCTACTGATCAAAGTGATCGACGGCCTCAAGGCCGAGGGTTATCACCCGGTGATGGCCTGCGAGCTGGAGTTCTATTTGCTCGACGCCAAACGCGATCACAACGGCCGTCCGCAACCGGCGCTGGACGCCGACGGTGGCCGACCGCGACACACCCAGGTCTACGGTTTGCGTGAACTGGAGCAGATCGAACCGTTCCTCGCCGACCTCTACGGCGCCTGCAAACTGCACGGCATTCCGGCGCGCACGGCGATCTCGGAATACGCCCCGGGCCAGGTGGAAATCACCCTCGAACACGGCGACGCGTTGCTCGCGATGGATCAGGCGGTGCGCTACAAACGTCTGGTCAAAGCGGTGGCGCACAAGCACAGCATGCAGGCGACGTTCATGGCCAAGCCGTTCGATGATCTGGCCGGTACCGGCATGCACATGCACGTCAGCCTCGCCGATGCCGAAGGGCGCAATCTGTTTGCTTCCGAAGACCCGGCCGGTACCCCGCTGCTGCGCACCGCGATTGGCGGCATGCTCGCCTCGCTGCTCGATACGTTGCTGCTGTTCTGCCCCAACGCCAACTCCTACCGCCGCTTCCAGGCCAACAGCTATGCGCCTTTGGCGCCGACCTGGGGCGTCGACAACCGCACCGTCAGCCTGCGCGTACCGGGCGGCCCGGCCAACACCCGGCACATCGAACACCGCATCTGCGGCGCCGACGCCAACCCGTATCTGGCGGCGGCAGCGATCCTCGCCGGGATCCATCGCGGGATTCGCGAAAGTCTTGATCCGGGTGCGCCGGTCGAGGGCAACGGCTACGCGCAAGCCAAGGAACTGCTGCCGACCGACTGGCTGACTTCGCTGCAGGCGCTGGAGAATTCTGCGTGGGCACGGGATGCCCTGGGCCAGGAATTTCTCGGGGTGTACCTGGCGGTGAAGCGTGCCGAGTATCGGCAGTTCATGGCCGAGGTGGGTGAACAGGATTGGCGCTGGTATCTGACCGAAGCCTGAAGCCTCACCACTAACCCCTGTAGGAGTGAGCCTGCTCGCGATAGCGGTGTGTCATTCAGCAATAATGTGTCTGACATGGCCTCATCGCGAGCAGGCTCACTCCTACAGGGGACCGCGTACAACCGAAGAATTTGTGTGGACACAGACATGACCCAACGCTGCAATTCCTACTACACCGCCACCCTCAACCAGGACACCGACTACCCGACCCTGCAGGGCCGGCATCAGGTCGATGTGGTGATCATCGGCGGCGGTTTCACTGGCGTCGCCACCGCCGTCGAACTCGCCGAAAAAGGCCTGAAAGTCGCCATCGTCGAAAGCCACAAGATCGGCTGGGGCGCCACGGGACGCAATGGCGGACAAGTCACCGGCAGCCTCTCTGGCGACGGTGCGATGCGCAAACAGATGCGCCCGAAACTCGGTGATGAAGTCGACGATTTCATCTGGCACCTGCGCTGGCGCGGGCATGAAATTATCCAGCAGCGGGTCGAGAAGTACGGCATCCAGTGCGACCTCAAACACGGCCATCTGCACGCCGCCTATAAGCCGAGCCACATGGACGGTTTGCGCAACGATTACGAGGAAGCCGTGCGTCGCGGCCTGGGCGATGAAGTCAGTCTGCTCGACCGCAGCCAGGTGCGCGACCTGCTGCAAAGCGACCTCTACCACGGCGCAATCAAGAACACCCGCAATATGCACCTGCACCCGCTCAACCTGTGCATCGGCGAAGCGCGGGCGGCGGAAAGTCTAGGTGCCTTGATCTTCGAGAACAGTGAGGTGCTGGAAATCATTCACGGCAAAACCCCAGGGGTGCGCACCGCCCATGGCCAGATCGACGCCAATCAGGTGATGCTCGCCGGCGACGTTTATCACAAGCTCGAACCGGGTCAGCTCAAGGGCAAGATTTTCCCGTCCATGGGTGGCATCGTCACCACCGCGCCGCTGGGTGATCTGGCGCGGCAGATCAACCCCGAAGACCTCGCGGTGTACGACTGCCGTTTCGTCCTCGACTACTACCGCCTCACGGCCGACGGGCGCCTGCTGTTCGGCGGCGGCGCCAACTACAGCGGCAAGGATTCACGGGACATCGCTGCCGAACTGCGTCCGTGCATCGAGCAGACCTTCCCGGCGCTCAAAGGGGTGCAGATCGACTACCAGTGGAGCTGCGCGATGGGCATCGTGATCAACCGCATCCCGCAACTGGGCAAGCTCTCGGACAACGTCTGGTATTGCCAGGGTTACTCGGGACACGGCATCGCGACGACGCACATCATGGGCGAAATCATGAGCCGCGCGATCACCGGGCAGATGGAACAGTTCGACACCTTTGCGCAGTGTCAGCACATTCGCGTGCCGATGGGGGATTGGCTGGGCAATCCTTTGCTGGCGGCGGGGATGTGGTATTACCAGATGCTTGAAAAGTTGCGTTGATAGCGCTGGCCCCTTCGCGAGCAAGCCCGCTCCCACAGGTTGATTGCATTCCAAATGTGAGAGCGAGCCTGCTCGCGAAGAGGCTAGCCGCCTCGCTACAAATCTCAATCAGGCAACTGCTCCCACATTGAAATGCATTCCAAATGTGGGAGCGGGCTTGCTCGCGAAGAGGCCAGCAGCCTCACTACAAATCTCAGTCCGGCAACTGCTCCCACATTGAAATGCATTCCAAATGTGGGAGCGGGCTTGCTCGCGAAGAGGCCAGCAGCCTCACTACAAATCTCAGTCCGGCAACTGCTCCACCACAATCCCTAATCGCCGATAATCCTCAACACTCCCCGACGCCACATGCCGCTCGGTAATCAGCGTATGCAGGCGCGTACACGCGGCCACCACAAACGGCTCCACCGCCCCCAGCTTGTCCGCGGTGGTCACCGCAATCACCCGCGTCGCGCTGTCGAGCAGCGCCTGTTTCACCGGTACTTCATCGAAGTGCAGCGAGGTGACGCCCACTTCCGGGTGAATCGCACAGACGCCGGTAAACGCCAGATCCGCCTTGATCCCGGCCAGCATGCGCACCGCCTCGTGCCCGCTGGCCGACATCGTGCGCGGGTTCAGTTGCCCACCGGCCAGAATAACCTTCACGCCCTTGTATTCGGACAAGGCAATCGCTGTCATCGGCGCGGCGGTCACCGCAGTGATCTGGATATCCGCGCGCAACGAGCGCGCCACCTGCAACGCGGTCGAACCGGAATCGAACAGCACAATCTGCCCGTCCTCGACCTTTTGCGCCGCCAACTGCGCCAGCCGCACTTTTACCTCATCGGTCTCTTCCAGCCGGGTGAAGTAATCCTTGCCGCTGTCCTTGGGCCTTGGCAGCGCCCCGCCATGCACGCGCTGCACCAGCCCGGCGTTGTCCAGTTCGGCGAGGTCGCGGCGGATAGTGTCTTCGGACACAGCGAAGTGCTGGCTCAACTCGGAGGCCATGACCTTGCCGTCGCGTTCGAGGATCAGGAGGATTTTCTGCCGGCGCAGGGATGGCAGTTCGGTGACCGAATGATCGTGCATGGTTTTGCCTGTTTGTGCTTGTAGTTGCAGGTTTGCCGAGACTAGCGAAAGCCTCGGGCAAACACAAACCGGCGGCTATCAATTGTTTCGATCATTGGAATCAACATGCCGAATTTTTTCTTTGCATTCAGCCTGTTCAGAATGGCCTCACTTTAAAAAGGCTCAGGATGAACAGCTGATGAATCTCAATTTTGCGTTTGCGTGCATGATCGTGGTGTCTTTTGCGATTGCCTTGGGCCACGCCTGATCCGTCACACCGACGCCGCCAGATGCTCACGCAACCATTTGTGCGCCGGATCGCGATGCGCGCGCTCGCCCCAGAACATCGCCATTTCGTAGCCCGGCACCGGCAACGGCGCATCGACCACCTGCAACGCCGGGTTGTCGCGAACCAAGCGTGACGGCAGCATCGCCACCAGATCGGTACTCGCCAGCACCGACATCACCATCAGAAAATGCGGCACCGACAGCACCACTTTGCGCGCCAGGCCGACCTCGGCCAGCGCTTTGTCGGTCACCCCGAAAAAGCCCCCGCCCTCGCGGGACACCATCACGTGTTCCAGTGCACAGAACTGTTCGCGAGTCGGCTTACGCTTCAACCCCGGATGACCGATACGCCCGGCCAACACGTAATGCTCGGTGAACAGCACCCGTTGATGCAGATCCAGCGGCGCCTCTTCGGTGATGTGCAGCGCCAGATCAAACACGCCCTGCTCCGCTTGCCTGGCCAACTGCGCCGGCATCAGATCGAGCACTGCCAACCGCGTGCCCGGCGCCTGAGTGCGCAAACCGCTGAGCGCTGGCAGCACCACCGTCGATTCGCCGTAATCGGTCGCCGCAACTTTCCAGATGTGGCGGGCCTGCGCCGGATCGAACGCGCTGGCCGGCGCCACCGCGCGTTCCAGTGCTTCCAGTGCCTCGCGCAACGGCTCGCGCAGTTCATCGGCCCGCGCCGTCGGGCGCATGCCCCGTGGCCCGGGCAGCAACAGCGGGTCGCCGAAGATCTCGCGCAGCTTGGCCAGGTGCACGCTCACCGACGGCTGCGACAGGCTCAAGCGCTCTGCGGCGCGGGTTACGTTGTGTTCTGCCAACAACACGTCTAGGGTCAACAGCAAGTTGATATCCAGACGTCGTAAATTATTCATGGCTATACCTGACATATCAGACATTCATTTCCAATATACCGATCAAGGATTGATCCTGCCTGCATTCAACCAAGGAGTTGCCACATGAATGTGCTACTGGTCTACGCCCACCCCGAACCTACTTCGCTCAACGGCTCGCTCAGGGACTTCACCGTCCAGCGTCTGCAAGCCGCCGGCCACACCGTGCAGGTCTCCGACCTGTATGCGATGAACTGGAAGACCACGATCGACGCCGATGACGCGCCCGGTCGCGATGAAAGCCGGCCATTCCACGCCTCGATCGATTCGAAACTGGCTTACCAACAGGGCCGGCAGTCGTCCGACATCGCCCGCGAGCAGGAAAAACTGTTGTGGGCCGACGCGCTGATCCTGCAATTCCCGCTGTGGTGGTTCACCATGCCGGCGATCCTCAAAGGCTGGGTCGAGCGCGTGTACGCTTACGGGTTTGCCTACGGTGTCGGCGAGCATTCCGATGCCCGCTGGGGTGAGCGTTACGGCGAAGGCAAGATGAAAGGCAAACGCGCGATGCTGCTGGTCACCACCGGGGGCCGGGATTCGCACTATAGCCCGCGCGGGATCAACGGGCCGATTGATGATTTGCTGTTTCCGATTCAGCACGGCGTGCTGTTCTACCCCGGTTTCGACGTGGTGCCGCCCTTCCTGGTGTACCGCGCCAGTCGCATGGATCAAGCGCGGTTTGCCGAGACCTGCGAGGCACTGGGCACGCGTCTGGATGAATTGTGGAGCACGCGGCCGATAGCGTATCGGCAGCAGAATGCCGGGGATTACGAGATCCCGGCGTTGACGCTCAAGGATGATATTGCTCCGGGTGAGGAAGGCTTCGCCGCCCACACTTTGTAAAGATCACTGAACCTTTGTGGCGAGGGAGCTTGCTCCCGCTCGGCGACGCAGTCGTCGCAAAACCTGCGATTTTGGTACACCTGAAACACCGCGGCATCGGGGTTTGGGGCCGCTGCGCAGCCCAGCGGGAGCAAGCTCCCTCGCCACAGGGGGATGTGCTTCAGACTTCCTCCCGCGCCCGCCGCACCTGCACCAACAACGCCGGCGCAAAGTGCAGCAGCACCATCCGCGCCAAGTGGTGAGTCAGGATAAACACCACATTCAGCCCGCCGGCAAACGCGACAATCGCAATCGTCTCGATCGCCCCCGGCATGTACGCCAGCCACAGCGACAGCGGATCACTGCCCAGCCACTGCGCCGCCACTTCGGCAAATGCCGCCGCCACCACGATCATCAGCCCCACCGACACCAACGCCGTCCGCCCGTGCAGCCCCAGCTCCGCAAGGCCGAGTCCCTGAAAGCGCGAGCCGATCCGCACGCCGAGAATCAGCGCCGCCAGATTCAGGCTCCAGTCCGGCATGTGGAAGCCGTGCAGCCATCCTGATTTCACAAACACCGCAGTGAGCAGAATTGCCGTCAACATGAACGGCGCAGGCACGCCGATCACCAGCAGCAAGCGCCCGAGCACCACGCTCAGGCCAATCAGAACGAATACGGTCAACGCCATACCCGTGCTCAACGGAGCGCTTTCAACCACTGTCAACGAGGCTTGCCCGGGAATCAAAAAGCTCACCAGCACCGTGATCAGCAACAAGCGCATCAGGTGCACGATGATGACCTTGCTCGAGGCCTTTTCCGACTCCAGCAAATCGAACACTGCCGCCAGTGCGCCGGGGTACACCGCGAGTAGCGCATCGGTGCGATTCCATCCCGCGCCGCGAGTCAGCCACCATCCGGCGAGGGCGATCTGTACAGTCAGGCATAGAAGCAGGACGCCGAGGCTTGGCAACATCGCCGAAGCCGTCGCACTGTCCCACGCTTCGAACATCAGCCCGGTGGCGATGCCCAGCGTGACCTGGATGTAGCCCAGACCATAAGGGGTTGCGGGGGCAAACCCGAACTTGGTGGCGACCAATGCGGTGACAAGAATCGCCCCCAGCAACAGGCCATGAGGAACACCGCTGACCTGCAACGCAGCGCCGACAGCGGCAGCGATCAACAAACACAGAATCGATTTCATATTCTTCGCCTTCCTGGCTATTCAACTGACCCGACATCAATCCCATGTAGGAGCTGCCGAAGGCTCCTACAGGGGGTGTTCGTTTTTACGTGCGCAACCGCCCGATCGCCCGCCGATACTTCTCGACCCGTTCCAGATCTTCCCAACTTGGCGAGGCAATCCGCGACAGGTCGCTGTTCTCTTCCAGATCCGCCAGCTTGACCACCCGACCGATCGGGTTCTGCGCCGCGCGGTCGACGAAATCCTCGTAGGACTCGCCCGGCACTTTGGTCACGGATTCAATAGCGCTCAGAATTTCTTCGCTGAAACCTTCCTTACGCAAATCATCGAGGCTGATGCCGCAATCCTCGACCACATCGTGCAGCACGGCGACGATGCGTTCTTCCAGCGTGGTCATGCGCAACATGACTTTCAGCGGATGCAGAATGTACGGCGCACCGCCCTTGTCGACCTGCCCGGCATGGGCGGTGGCGGCGATGGAGATAGCGCGTTCGAGAGTCTGGGTCATGGAAGTCTCCGTGGTTTAAACGCCATAGCGGCCGCCAACGTGGATGTTGCGTTTGAGCCAGTTGCGGATCGCTTCAAGCCGTCCGGTTGGCTTCGCTGGCCCGGAATGACGTTGAAGAATCAGCGAGACCACGGTGGACTGATCGGCTTTTGGATGGGCATCGATCAACTCGGCAACCCACGCGCAGTCAGCCTTCCTCAGGTGTTCACGCCACTCGCCCGGCCAAGCGTCCAGCTCATCCAGCGCCAACCACCGCGCACCGCCGTGTTCCATGTGCCCGCCAGACATCGACTGCTCGAAACAGAAAGGCGAGTCTGGCTTTGCAGGGTCAATGTGAAACAGATAGATGTCGTGAAAGGGGTGTTGCGAGGGGAGCGCGTTATTGCGGCTGCCGATTTCGATCATGGGCAATGTTCCAATCCTTGGGCGCTGAATGTTTCCGATTGTTTCGCAGTGTATGCCGCGGGAGCAAATCAAAAACCCGATGGAACCTCCCTCCTCCACGCCTTCTCGAAACTATAAAGCGCCAAAAGCTTCGATCAGACCCGGCGCCCCTGAAGAGGAAACCCCGATGAACGTTCGCCTCCTGCTTCTGATCGCCACCTTCGCCGTCATCCCCACCTGCGTCATGGCCGAAGGCTGCGACGTTCAGACCCAATCCTCCAGCGCTTCGGTGCCAGCGGTGGAAACCCACAGCTGCTACGAATACGAAGGCATGCCCGTCAGTTCCATCGACTGGTCGTGCAGCAATGAAAGCAAAGACATGCTCAACAGTAAGAAAACCAAGGTCGAGAACTGTGCCGACCACTATCAGGCCACATGTATCGCCACGATCACCCAGGAATCCCTGGCCAACCCTCACTCCACCAGCAAAGACAAAAATGCCAAGGCGCTGAATATCCCCGACAACGCCCAAGTGACCACGTATTACTATGACGTGGATCATTTGGCCCAGGCGCGAATTGATTGTGAGAATGGTGGTGGGCATTGGAAGGCGAAGTAAGCGTTTGATATCTGTGTTTGCGACAGGCAAAGAAAAGCCCGGCTCAAAAGACCGGGCTTTTTAATGCGCAATATCCGTTAACCACCGCCGTTACCCCCACTGCTGCTATCGGACGATTGACCCGCGGAGCTGGGCTTGGAGGCAGAAGGCACCGGCCCATTGTCGGTCTTGCCACCATCCCCACCTTCAGGCAGCGAATTGGCATCCGGATCGGCATGGGTGGCAGGGGACGCCGGGTCGCGAGTCTGGCTGTTGCCGTCGTTTGCCGTTGGGGTGGGCGTATCGCCGGCCGCGATCGCATACAGCGAGCCGCCGGACAGCAACGCCGCGAGGGTTAACACCGCGATTTTATGGTTCAACATAGTGGCTCTTCCTCTGCCGGGTGAGTTACAGCATTGGAAGAAGGTGTGTGGCGAAGGTGCGGTGTGTCGGACGAATGGTTGTCGCCCAGTCATTTCGCGCAGTTTCGATATCTGAAAACTTCGTAGGAAAACGCTTCATGTGGCGAGGGAGCTTGCTCCCGCAGGGCCTGCGAAGCGGCCCCAAAACCGGATGGTCCGTTTTGCTAGCGGTACCGTCGAGTCAGTAAACGTGAAGCGTTATAACTGATTAAAAGGCGGATTATTAGTTTTTCATTTAAAAACCTGTCAGTAATGACAGGTTAGAAAAAACGGCTACTGCGATAACCTATGTTTTCGGCAAGATCAATATTTATCGTTCAGGAGATTATCCATGAGTGCGTTATATGCCTACTACAATAAGTCCGACGAGTTTTCTGCCCATCGCATAATAAAAATTGGACTCATGAAAGGGGCTGAGGCTATGTATTTCAAAGGTGAGAGCGTTTCATGCACGGAGGAAATAAAAGAGGGTTGGTATTACGATGAAAAAAGCCGAAAGTTCATGACTGAGCAAGAATTTGATAACAGTCGCGAAAAATACAGAATTTCACCTGCTCCCTCGGCAGCCCCGACAATAACGTCAGCGAAAGACAGCCTAGGATCAGGGCCTACCAGATCGTATTAAGACTTCGCTAGAGTTTGGACGAGAAAAAAAATGCTTTCGAGGCTATTGGCTCATACAAAAAATCACTATATACGCCTCCAAATGCACCGCTGGCTCTCTGGAGTTCAGTGGTGCACTTTCAGCAAACGTGCTCAAGCACAACGGATTGAATTAATTTTCAAAGTAAAACAAATCAAAAATTCGCCGGCGTATTCGCACTAATAATCTCAGCCTCATCCGCCCCGATATTCCGGAACTTATGCGGCAGCGTCGTCGGAAAGTAATACCCATCCCCCGCATTCAACACGCTCACCTGCCCGTCCACGGTCAACTCCACCGTGCCACGGGTCACTAACCCACACTCCTCACCTTCCGCATGCACGATCGGCTCTTCCCCGGAGCTCGCGCCCGGAGCGTACTGCTCACGAAGCAAGCGCATCTGACGGCTCGGCACCGAGGCGCCGATCAGCAGCAGGCGCAGGCCGTGGCGGCCGAGGTCGGGTTGTTCGTTGGCGCGGAAGACGTATTGGTGTTCGCGCGGGGGCTGGTCGAAAGTGAAGAAGTCGGCCAGGGACATCGGGATGCCTTCGAGCAGCTTTTTCAGCGAGCTGACGGAAGGACTGACGCGATTCTGTTCGATCAGGGAGATGGTGGCATTGGTCACGCCGCTACGCCGGGCCAGCTCGCGCTGGGAGAGTTTGTAGCTTTCGCGTACTAGTTTGAGTCGAGAACCCGTATCCATGACAGCCTTATGTGAGTAGTACTTAAGGGTAATGGGGGTGGGTGGCGGGTGCCGCGCAAGGCGCGGATCACGTTGCTCCCGTGTCCCGGAACCGTGAAAGGCGGCTATTAAATCACGTTTGCCGGTGTTGCTCAGCAGGTTCGATGGACGGTGGGGCAAAAGTCCCTCTTGCCTTGTTAATACAGTCACTGTGGGAGCGAGCCTGCTCGCGAAAGCGGTGTGTCAGTCGACAACGATGTTGGTTGATATGGCCTCTTCGCGAGCAGGCTCGCTCCCACAGTTGGATCACTTTTGTGTCAGTTGGCTTTGTGGCGGTTGTCAGGGAGTCATCGCTGGCAAGCCAGACTCCCACAGGGTTTGCAGTGTTTCTGTGGGAGTGATGGTGCCTGTACTGGCGCCATCGCGAGCAGGCTCACTCCTACAGTGGTCACCTTGGTGTTTCAGGTAAAAAACCGGCGGGGTCCTGGGGACCGCCGCCGGGGAGGTAACCTAGATGCCGAAACGGTCGCGCAGCGAGTAGTAGACGGCGCCGAGGGCGGTCAATGGGGCGGAGAAGGTGCGGCCGCCGATCATTGGCATGTGCGGCAGCGAGGCGAAGGCGTCGAAGCGTTCGGCGTCGCCGCGGATCATTTCCGAGATCAGTTTGCCGGCCAGATGCGAGCAAGTGACGCCGTGGCCGCTGTAGCCTTGCATGTAGTAGGCGTTTTTCTCGATGCGACCGAATTGCGGCATGCGTGACATGGTCAGCAGGAAGTTGCCGGTCCAGCGGTAGTCGATTTTCACGTCCTTGAGCTGCGGGAAGGTCTTGAGGATCTTCGGCCGGATCAGTTGTTCGATGTCGTCCGGTTCCCGCGCGCCGTAGACCACACCGCCGCCGTACAGCAGACGGTTATCGGCCGTCAGGCGGTAGTAATCCAGCAGGTAGTTGCAGTCTTCGACGCAATAGTTGTTGGTAATCAGGCTGCGCGCCTGCTTCTCGGTCAGAGGTTCGGTGACGACAATCTGCGAGCCGCACGGCATGCTTTTCGCGGTCACGCGGTTGTCCAGACCTTGCGGCAGATAGGCGTTGCCGGCGATCAGCAGGTACTTGGCGCGCACCTGGCCTTTGGCGGTGCGCACGACGTTCGGCTCGCCGTACTTGATCTCCACGGCTGCCGACTGCTCGTAGATCTTGCCGCCCAGACGCACGATGGCCGCGGCTTCACCGAGAGCGAGGTTCAGCGGATGCACGTGGCCGCCCTGCAGGTCCAGCAGGCCGCCAACGTAGGCGTCGGAGCCGATTTCGCGACGGATGTCGGCAGCGTCGAGCATCTTCAGGTTCTTGTTGCCGTAACGTTCCCAACTGCGCTTCTGCTCAGCCAGACCGTTGAGTTGTTTCTTGTTCATCGCTGCGAAGATGCCGCCCGGGCGGTAGTCGCATTTGATGTCGTATTCCTTGATGCGCGAACGGATGATGTCGGCGCCTTCGAAGATCATGCTGCCGAGGATTTCCGCGGTCTTGTCGCCGTAGCGTTCTTCGATCACATCGACGTCGCGGCTGTAGGAGTTGACCAGTTGCCCGCCGTTGCGACCGCTGGCGCCGTAGCCGACTTTCGCCGCTTCCAGCACCGTGACTTTATAACCGGCCTCGCTCAGAAACAGCGCCGAGGACAGGCCGGTGTAGCCGGCGCCGATGATGCAGACGTCGCACTCGACCGACTCTTCAAGGGTCGGGAAGTCGATGACTTCGTTGCGGGTTGCGGCGTAGTAGCTGTTGACGTGTTGTTGCTTCATTTTATTGTTCTCCGAGGGTCGCTCATCAGGAGCGACCGCCGCTGTAGAAAATCAGAGCTTGATCCAGGTCGCTTTCAGCTCGGTGTACTTGTCGAACGCGTGCAGCGATTTGTCGCGACCGTTGCCCGACTGTTTGAAACCACCGAACGGCGCGGTCATGTCGCCGCCGTCGTACTGGTTGACCCAGACGCTGCCGGCCCGCAGGCCACGGGCGAAGGTATGCGCCTTGCTCAGGTTACTGGTCCAGACGCCGGCGGCGAGGCCGAAGATGCTGTCGTTGGCGATCTGCAGCGCTTCTTCAACGGTGTCGAAGGTGATCAGCGACAGCACCGGGCCGAAGATTTCTTCGCGGGCGATGGTCATCGCATTGGTCACGCCGTCGAAGATCGCCGGTTGCACATAGAGGCCACCGGTTTCTTCGAGGGTGCGCTGGCCGCCGGCAATCAGCTCGGCGCCCTGCTCACGGCCGATGCTGATGTAGCGCAGTACGTTGTCCAGTTGACGCTGATCGACCACCGCACCGACGGTGGTCGCCGGGTCAAGCGCGTGCCCCGGTTTCCACGCTTGCAGCGCTTCCACCAACAGCGGGATGAATTGCTCGCGAATCGAACGCTCGACCAGCAAACGCGAACCGGCGGTGCACACTTCGCCCTGGTTGAAGGCAATGGCGCCGGCCGCAGCCTGGGCGGCCGCGCGCAAGTCCGGAGCGTCGGCAAACACCACGTTCGGGCTCTTGCCCCCGGCTTCGAGCCAGACGCGTTTCATGTTGCTTTGCCCGGCATAAATCATCAGTTGCTTGGCAATCGCCGTGGAGCCGGTGAAGGCCAGCACGTCGACGTCCATGTGCAGCGCCAGCGCCTTGCCGACGGTGTGGCCGAAGCCCGGCAGGACGTTGAACACGCCTTTCGGAATGCCCGCGTCCAGCGCGAGCTGGGCGATGCGGATCGCGGTCAGTGGCGACTTTTCCGAAGGCTTGAGAATGAACGAGTTGCCCGCGGCCAGGGCCGGGGCGAATTTCCAGCTGGCCATGATCAGCGGGAAGTTCCACGGCACGATCGCGGCGACTACGCCGGATGGCTCGCGGGTCGCCAGGCCAAGTTGATCGTGCGGGGTGGCGGCAACTTCATCGTAGATCTTGTCGATCGCTTCGGCGCTCCAGCGGATCGCGTTGGCGGTCGCCGGAATGTCGATGCTCATCGAGTCGCTGATCGGTTTGCCCATGTCGAGGGTTTCCAGCAGCGCCAGTTCTTCCTGGTGTTGCAGGATCAGATCGGCGAAGCGGATCAGGATGCGTTTGCGCTCGGCCGGGGCCTTGTGCGCCCACACACCGGAGTTGAACGATTGGCGCGCGACTTCGACGGCGAGGTTGGCGTCGGCTTCATCGGTGCTGGCCACGGAGGCGAGAAAACGGCCGTCGACGGGGCTCAGGCATTCGAAGGTGGCGCCGCTGATCGCCGGGCGATATTCACCGTTGATGAACGCGCGGGATTCGATGGTCAGGGACTGGAAGCGTTGTTCCCAGTCGTTGCGTGTGGTTGTCATTGTTGTGGCTCGACAAGGGGGTGGATGACGGGCAAACACCCGTCAATCGAATTGGGTAACCGAATCCCCTGTGGGAGCGGGCTTGCTCGCGAAGGCGTCGTTACATCCAACGTCTTCATTGCGAGATACTCCGCTTTCGCGAGCAAGCCCGCTCCCACATTGGGTCGGTGTTGGTCTGCAAATCACACCGTATGCAGATACCAGTTGTACTCAAGGTCGGAAATCGAGTTCTCGAACTCGGCCAGCTCGCTTTCCTTGCACGCGACGAACACGTCGATGTACATCGGGTCGATGTATTTGGCCATGACTTCGCTGTCGTCCAGCTCACGCAATGCGTCGCGCAGATTGTTCGGCAGGCTCTGTTCGTTCTGCTCGTAGCTGTTGCCTTCAACCGGCGCGCCCGGTTCGATCTGGTTGGTCAGGCCGTGGTGAATACCGGCCAGTACCGAAGCCATCAGCAAGTACGGGTTGGCGTCGGCGCCAGCCACGCGATGTTCGATGCGCACGGCGTCAGCCGAACCGGTCGGTACACGTACCGCAACGGTGCGGTTGTCGATGCCCCAGCTCGGCGAATTCGGCACGTAGAACTGCGCGCCGAAGCGGCGGTAAGAATTGACGTTCGGGCACAGGAACGCCATTTGCGCAGGCAGGGTCTCCAGCACACCGCCGATCGCGTGTCGCAGCGCGGCGTTCTGCTCGGGATCCTCGCTGGCGAAGATGTTGTTGCCTTCTTTGTCCAGGATCGAAATGTGAACGTGCAGACCGTTGCCCGCCTGGCCCGGATACGGCTTGGCCATGAAGGTGGTGTCCATCTCGTGGTCATAGGCGATGTTCTTCACCAGACGCTTGAGCAGCACCGCGTAGTCGCAGGCCTTGATCGGGTCGGAGACGTGATGCAGGTTGACTTCGAATTGCGCCGGGGCGCTTTCCTTGACGATCGCATCAGCCGGAATGCCCTGCTCTTTCGCGCCTTCCAAAATGTCCTGGAGGCAGTCGACGTATTCGTCGAGATCGTCGATCAGATACACCTGAGTCGACACCGGGCGCTTGCCGGAGACCGGCGAACGTGGCGACTGCGGACGGCCGTTCACGTTGTCCTGGTCGATCAGGTAGAACTCCAGTTCGAACGCGGCGCAGATGGTCAGGCCCAGTTCATCGAACTTGCGCACCACGTTGGCCAGCACTTCACGCGGATCGGCGAAGAACGGCTCGCCCTCGATCTCATGCATGGTCATCAGCAACTGTGCGGTTGGGCGCTTCTGCCACGGCTCGATGCTCAGGGTCCCCGGGATCGGGTAGCAGATGCGGTCGGCGTCGCCGATGTCCAGACCCAGGCCGGTGCTTTCCACCGTGGAGCCATTGATGTCGAGGGCGAAGAGCGAGGCCGGCAGGTTGATGCCTTTCTCGTAAACCTTGTGAAGACTGGTGCGCTCGATGCGCTTGCCGCGCACCACACCGTTCATGTCTGCAATCAGAAGGTCGACGTACAAAACCTCAGGATGTTTCTTAAGGAATGCGTTTGCTTCGTTGAGTTGAACGGCACGCAGAGGGACCGACATGATGCACCTATTTAGCTGTTAATTATTATGTTCACCGCTGTTTCGCCGAGCCAGTCAATCCGAAAGGCAAAGTGAAGTCAATAGCGAACACCTGGCCGCTCAGCGTTTATTTTTCGGGCTTTTTTTAACACTCACGTGCCAATGCAGGCGCCGTAAGGCCTGGAATCATGAAGATTGGATGAACGGCGTTTAGAATTTTTTACATGGCAGTTGTTAATTAAAATCAACGAGGCTAAGCTCCGGAAAAGCTCGTTCAAGTGTCAAACTTCGAGGTGAATAAAAATGGCATTCAAGCCATTGATCGGCGTTACTGCGTGCGTCAAACAGATTGGCCTGCACCCCTATCACATCAGCGGCGACAAGTACGTACGTGCTGTCAGCGTTGGCGCTCAGGGTCTTCCAGTGGTCATTCCTTCCCTTGGCAAACTGACTGAAATCGAAGACCTGCTCGGTCAACTCGACGGTCTGTTGCTGACCGGCTCACCCTCGAACGTGGAGCCCTTCCACTATCAAGGCCCGGCCAGCGAACCCGGTACGGATCACGATCCGGCGCGGGACGCCACTACCCTTCCTTTATTGCGTGCAGCTATTGCGGCGGGCGTTCCGGTGCTCGGCATTTGCCGTGGCTTCCAGGAAATGAACGTGGCCTTCGGTGGCAGCCTGCACCAAAAGGTGCACGAGCTGCCGGGCATGCTCGATCACCGTGAAGCCGACAGCCCGGACGTGGCCGTGCAATACGCACCGGCGCATGCCGTGAGCGTGTTGGCGGGCGGTGTGTTCGAAGCGCTGGCGTTGCCGGGCGAGTTCCAGGTCAACTCGATTCACAGTCAGGGCATCGACCGCCTCGCGCCCGGCCTGCGTGCCGAAGCGGTGGCGCCGGATGGCCTGATCGAGGCGATCTCGGTCGAGCACAGCCCGACCTTCGCCCTCGGCGTGCAATGGCACCCGGAATGGCAGGTGCTGGACAACCCGAACTACCTGAAGATTTTCCAGGCATTCGGCGAGGCCTGCCGGCAACGGGCAGCGCGACGCAACCAGCGCTGACTCAACCCAGGATTTCAAAACTGTTTACTGCCCCCACGGGGTCGGCGGTTGCGCGTGTGCGCATCCGTCATCCGTGAAAACAACAAACCGTAATAACAACAAGTACGACCCAGGCAGCCAGGACGGCGGCGCCGACCAAGCCGGATCGGTACGGGTAATGCCAGTCAGGTAAACGCATTTCCCCTGTGGGAGCGAGCCTGCTCGCGAAAGCGGTGTATCAGCAAACAATGATGTCGACTGACACTCCGTATTCGCGAGCAGGCTCGCTCCCACAGGTTCTGCGTCCTGGCTGACTGACATCCGTACAGGCTTGCAATCCACTTAAGCCCGGCCACGTTGGCCGAGCGAACGAAACCTGTTGGGAGTTTCACATGGCAAACGCCTCCAGCACTTACCGGAAGGCACTTGAAGGCCACCAGCAACCGAAAAAGGTTCTGGTGAAAGTCGATCGTGTCACCAAGAAGTTCGACGAAACCACGGCAGTGGACGATGTGTCCCTGGAGATCCACCAGGGCGAAATCTTTGCCCTGCTCGGTGGCTCCGGCTCGGGCAAATCGACCCTGCTGCGCATGCTCGCCGGTTTCGAGCGGCCGACTGAAGGGCGGATTCTGCTCGACGGCGTGGACATCACCGACATGCCGCCCTACGAGCGGCCGATCAACATGATGTTCCAGTCCTACGCGCTGTTCCCGCACATGACTGTGGCGCAGAACATCGCCTTCGGCCTCAAGCAGGACCGTTTGCCGGCCAGCGAAATCGATGCCCGTGTCGAAGAGATGCTGCGCTTGGTGCACATGACCCAATATGCCAAACGCAAACCTCATCAGTTGTCCGGCGGTCAGCGCCAGCGCGTCGCCCTCGCCCGCTCTTTGGCCAAGCGTCCAAAGCTGTTGCTGCTCGACGAGCCGATGGGCGCGCTGGATAAAAAGCTGCGCTCGCAGATGCAACTGGAACTGGTGGAGATCATCGAGCGCGTCGGCGTGACCTGCGTGATGGTGACCCACGACCAGGAAGAAGCCATGACCATGGCCGAGCGCATCGCGATCATGCACCTGGGCTGGATCGCCCAGATCGGCAGCCCGGTGGACATTTACGAAGCCCCGGTCAGCCGCATGGTCTGCGAGTTCATCGGCAACGTGAATGCCTTCGACGGCACCGTGGTGGAAGACCTTGAAGGTCACGCGATCATCCACAGCCCGGACCTGCAGCAGAAGATCTACGTCGGCCACGGCGTCAGCACGTCGGTGCAGGACAAGTCGATCACCTACGCGATCCGCCCGGAAAAAATGCTCGTCAGCACCATCAAACCCGAAGTCCGCTACAACTGGTCCGAAGGCAAGGTGCATGACATCGCCTACCTCGGCGGCCACTCGGTGTTTTACGTCGAGCTGCCGGGCGGCAAAATCGTCCAGTCGTTCATGGCCAACGCCGAACGCCGTGGCGCGCGGCCGACCTGGGACGACAAGGTCTACGTCTGGTGGGAAGACGACAGCGGCGTGGTACTGCGCTCATGAGAACCTTCAATCAGCAATTCCTGCGCCTGGTGCCCAGCGGGCGAAAATTCGTCATCGGCATCCCGTTCATCTGGCTGTTCCTGTTCTTCATGCTGCCGTTCTTCCTGGTGATGAAGATCAGCTTCTCGGAGGCCGCGCTGTCGATCCCGCCGTACTCGGAGATCTACACCTACGCCGAACAGAAATTCCAGCTGATGCTCAACATCGGCAACTACACCATGCTCGGCGAAGACGAGCTGTACCTGTCGGCCTACCTCGGTTCGCTGAAGGTCGCGGCGCTGAGCACGCTGATGTGCCTGGTGATCGGTTTCCCGATGGCCTATGCGATCACCAAAGCGAGCAAGGAAGCGCAAAACGTCCTGCTGCTGTTGATCATGATGCCGACCTGGACCGCGATCCTGATCCGTGTTTACGCGTGGATGGGCATCCTCAGCAACAACGGTCTGCTCAACGCGTTTCTGATGTGGACCGGGCTCACCGATCACCCGATCGAGATCCTCAACACCAACACCGCGGTGTATATCGGCGTGGTGTATGCGTACCTGCCATTCATGGTGCTGCCGCTGTACGCCAACCTGGTGAAACACGATGGCAGCCTGTTGGAAGCCGCGTCAGATCTGGGTTCGAGCAACTTCAACAACTTCTGGAAAATCACCGTGCCGCTGGCCAAGAACGGCATCATTGCCGGCTGCATGCTGGTGTTCATTCCAGTGGTCGGCGAGTTCGTGATTCCGGAACTGTTGGGTGGCCCGGAGACGCTGATGATCGGTCGCGTGCTGTGGCAAGAGTTCTTCAATAACCGCGACTGGCCGGTGGCGTCTGCGCTGGCGGTGGTGATGCTGTTGATCCTGATTGTGCCGATTCTGCTGTTCAACCGCAGCCAGGCCAAAGAGATGGAGGCACGGGGATGAAACGCTTCGGTTTTTCCAAGTTCATGTTGATCTTCGGCTTGATGTTCATCTATCTGCCGATGCTGATTCTGGTGATCTACTCGTTCAACGCCTCAAAACTGGTGACGGTGTGGGGCGGCTGGTCGGTGAAGTGGTACGTCGGCCTGCTCGACAACACGCAACTGATGGGCTCGGTGGTGCGCTCGCTGGAAATCGCCTGCTACACCGCGATTGCCGCAGTGGCGTTGGGCACCCTCGCCGCCTTCGTGCTGACGCGAGTGACGCGCTTCAAGGGTCGCACGCTGTTTGGCGGTCTGGTGACGGCGCCACTGGTGATGCCTGAGGTGATCACCGGTCTGTCGCTGTTGCTGCTGTTCGTGGCGATGGCGCAGTTGATCGGCTGGCCGCAGGAGCGTGGCATCGTCACGATCTGGATCGCCCACACCACGTTTTGTGCCGCCTATGTGGCGGTGGTAGTCTCCGCCCGCCTGCGGGAGCTGGATCTGTCGATCGAAGAAGCCGCGATGGATCTGGGGGCCAAGCCGTTCAAGGTGTTTTTCCTGATCACCATTCCGATGATCGCGCCGTCGCTGGCAACGGGCGGCATGATGTCGTTCGCCCTGTCGCTGGACGACCTGGTGCTGGCGAGCTTCGTCTCCGGCCCGGGTTCGACCACGCTGCCGATGGAAGTGTTCTCGGCAGTACGTCTGGGCGTGAAGCCTGAGATCAACGCCGTGGCCAGCCTGATTCTGCTGGCGGTGTCGCTGGTGACCTTCCTGGTCTGGTACTTCGGTCGCAAGGCAGAAGCCAGCCGCAAGAAGGCGATTCAGGAAGCGATGGATCAGACGGCGAATGAGGCGTGGCAGCCTCAGCGCGCAGCCACCGCCTAAGCAACACCGATGAACACTGTGGTGAGGGGATTCATCCCCGATCGGCTGCGAAGCAGTCGCCAAACCATTGCATGCGGTGTCCCTGTTACACCGCAAGTGCCTGGCTTGGGGCCGCTTCGCGACCCATCGGGGATAAATCCCCTCACCACAGCAAGCTCCCTCGCCACAGGTTTTACGTACACCCGGTTTGTGTTTTTGAATAAAAAAAATGGAGTTTCACCGATGAAAATGTTTGGCAGGACTCTGCTGACACTGTCCTTAATGGGCGCAATCGCCACGGGCGTCCAGGCCAACGACAAGGTGCTGCGTGTTTACAACTGGTCCGATTACATCGCGCCGGACACCGTCAAGAAGTTCGAAGACGAGACCGGCATCCAGGTGACCTACGACGTGTTCGACAGCAACGAGACCCTCGAGGCGCGTTTGCTGGCGGGCAAATCCGGTTACGACATCGTCGTGCCGTCCAACAGTTTCCTGGCCAAGCAGATCAAGGCCGGGGTCTATCAGCCGCTCGACAAATCCAAGCTGTCGAACTGGAAGAATCTCAATCCGGTGCTGCTGAAAAACGCCTCCGCCAGTGATCCGGACAACGCTCACGCGTTCCCGTACATGTGGGGCTCGATCGGCATCGGCTACAACCCGGACAAGGTCAAGGAAGTGCTCGGCGCCAAGGCCCCGACCAACTCTTGGGACTTGCTGTTCAAGCCGGAAAACGCTGAAAAGCTGAAAGCCTGCGGCATCAGCTTCCTCGATTCGCCGACCGAAATGATCCCGGCCGCCCTGCACTACCTGGGCTACCCGGTGAACGACAAGGACAAGGCGCACATCCTCGAAGCCGAAGCGCTGTTCATGAAGATCCGCCCGTACGTGGCGTACTTCCATTCCTCGAAGTACATCTCCGACCTGGCCAACGGCAATATCTGCGTGGCGGTCGGTTACTCCGGTGACGTGCTGCAGGCCAAGGCCCGCGCGGTGGAAGCCGGCAACAAAGTGCAGATCGACTACAGCATTCCGAAGGAAGGTGCCGGCAGCTTCTACGACATGGTCGCCATCCCGCGCGATGCGGCGAACGTCGAGAACGCCTACTTGTTCATGAACTTCCTGATGCGCCCGGACATCATCGCCGAGATCACCAACAGCAACGGCTACAGCAACGCCAACTCGGCGGCGACGCCACTGGTGGACGAAGCGATCCGCAACGATCCGGGTTCGTATCCGTCGCAGGCGGTAATGGCGACGTTGTATGCGGTGCCGGATCAACCGATTGCCACCCAGCGGATCATGACCCGCGGCTGGACCCGGGTGAAGCTCGGTAAATAATTCACTGCAAATCAAAAAATGTGGGAGCGAGCCTGCTCGCGAAAGCGGTGGTTCAGTTAACCAAAATGCTGAATGTGCCGACGCCTTCGCGAGCAGGCTCGCTCCCACAGGGTCTGTGTCTGACTTTCGATTTCCCGTTCACGCAGCGCCTTACCACCGCTGCACCCTGCAATGAACGGCCTCACCTGGCTCCCTCGGCTCAGGTGAATTTCAGGCGCCCTCGGGCGCCTTTTTTTCTGCGCTCAATTCAGTGGCCAATCCTGAAGAATCCGGTAGCGACCCTTGTGCGATTCGAACAAGGCAAAGCGCTCGGCGCGCAGGAAAAACTCCGGCGGCGTAGTGGCCTCCGGCGCCTCTGTTCGATAGTCCCGAGCCAGGGTCAGGTGCGGGCGAAACTCGCGCGGTGATTCTTCGAAGCCGAACGGCAGCATCGCCTGCTCCAACGCATACACCAGACGCAACAACCCCGGCGGTGCCTGCTCCGGCGCCAAAGACAGAATCCCGGCCCGATGCCAGACCTGCAGCCGATCCAGCGCAATCCGCAACGGCTCACCCGGCGTGCGCACCTTGCCGGCGGCCTCGCAGACCTCATGGATTTGCGCCAGCGGCACGGCACCAAGGAACAGCAACGTCAGGTGAAAGTTATCCGCCGGCACCGCTTTGCCAGTGCGCAACCCCAACTCGCCGCGCCACTGAGCGATGGCCTTACGCTGCGCCGGTGGGCAGTCGAGGGCAAAAAACAGTCGCTTGAACGGTTCATCCCTGCGCGCATCATCGATCATGGGCCAACTCCTTCGCTCGTCGATCAGCCGATTCTACACAGGCTTCTCTGACGACTGGCGACGCCCGGCTATAGTTCAAGGATTGCCATCGAACCGGAGGTCGCCATGCGCGAGATCCTCAGCAAAGAACCGTGGTGGGCCCGGCCACCCAGCCCAGGGCAGGATGAAAGCGAGCTGGAATGGGGCTGGCTGGTGCATTACAGCGAAGGTGAACCGCGTTTCGAATTCGTCCGCGAACGGCCCACGGAAGAAGAAATCCGCCACCGCAAAAGCTGCCGGATCACCCCCTCTCCAGAGTGATCACCCTCCCATGTGGGAGCGAGCCTGCTCGCGAAAGCGTCCGCATTCAGCCTCACATTGCCTGACACGCCGCTTTCGCGAGCAGGCTCGCTCCCACACTGGATTTGTGGCGTGCCCATGATCGTCGCCATCCGCAAATCCCTGTGGGAGCGTGGCTTGCCCGCGAAGAGGCCGGCACATTTTGCAAACCCGCTGACTGACACACCGTCATCGCGAGCAGGCTCACTCCTACACGGAATCTGGTGAGTTTCAGGCTTCAAGAATGTTCTTGAAGCCCCCAAAGATCATCCGCTGCCCATCAAACCCCATTGGGTTGACGTCCGGTTGCATGCGCGGGTCTTCCATCATTTTCGCCATGCCGGCATCGCGGGTGGCTTTGTCGGGCCAGATCAGCCAGCCGGACGACACCGTCTCGCCGTCCTTGAGTTTTACCGCCATCGGGAATGACGTGACTTTGCCTTCCGGCACGTCATCGCCCCAGCACTGAACCACCTCCTTCGCTCCGTATTCCTTGAACAGTTTCGCGGCGATCTCACAGTGTTTTTTGTACTGTTCGCGATTGGCATTCGGCACGGGTGCTACAAAAATATCGATGTAAGCCATGATCACTCTCCTTGCACGTTGGGTTCGATCTGCCGGGTAGTCGATTGCGGCGGCTGCCATTCGACACGATTCACGCCCTGCCCGACCGACGGTTGTTCGCCCCCGCCAAGGCTGCCCTCGACCTGCCCGGCGATATGCAGGGTTCCGGCCATGACCCCGGTGGTCGGGTTCTGCAGCAGTTTCGCCCAGGCCTTGTCGAACGTGCTGCCCAGGCTGCTGCGAATCAGCGCTTCGCTGTCGGGCCGGTCGTTGGCCTGGATGATCGCGCGGATGCCCGCCACGCCGATCGAGATCACCCCGCCGACCAACTTGCCCGCCGCAGCCGCCACGGCGCTGGCGGCACCGCGTGGAGCCATTTCCGCCTCCATCCGCTGGCTGGCGCGTTTGGCCACGGGGGCCATGCCGGCGTCGGTCGAAGCGATGCCCTTGCTGCCGCCTTCGGTGTGGATCTTGTCGATCAGCGCGGCATACGCCGGCAAGGTGTTCAGCGGCTCGGTGCTGATTATTTGATACAGCGACGCATCCCGCGCCGGCGGCGGGCCGAGGGCAATCGCCGGGACCTTCTGCAGACGCCCGTTGAGCTGGGCCACCGGCACACCGTAACGCTGGGCGATGAGCGGCATCTGCTGGGCCATCAGTTGTGCATAGAACGCCGTTGCCTGACCGAGGATCGCATCCGGATCGATCTCCACCGCCACCGGTGCCAGCACTCTTTCCTGATATTGCTCAAGCAGATAGCTCGCCAGGCGCTTGGCCGACGCATCCTGCTCGCCGCCGGCACTGATGGTGTACCAACTGACTTTCATCGACAGCCATTCCTGGGTCCAGTAGCTGCTGAACCACGGAATGAAATTTTCTTCAGTTTGCTGATAGACGCGAGTGCGCCAATGTTCCATCGAGCCACGGGCAAATACTTTGACTTGCTCGGTGGATTGCTGCGAGGCGCTGACGATGTCGCGATCGATCTGCTGCCAGATCGCCGGCGATACCACCACCGCTCGCGGCGCCACCGGGGCCCGCGCCGAGGAGGCACAGCCAGCCAGCAGACACAGTGCGGCGAGGCTCAGCGCACGCAGGTTCACGGTGGTGGAGTCCTTGAATTGAGGAAAACAGATTTGAGTATAGGTGCGGGTATTGGGCCATTTGTCGGTTGTGGCCAAGCTGGCCCCATCGCGAGCAGGCTCGCTCCCACAGGGGAACGCATTTCAAGGTGGGAGCAAGCCCACTCCTACTGGGGAGAACATCAACCATCAACGCCGTCGATATTCACCATCGCCACGATTGCCTTCCGCCCGCCGCCCGGCGAAGGCACGATTCACCCATCCGAGACGCAACGAGGAGTACCCATCATGATTCGCACCATCACCCTCTCCGTGAGCTTCCCGGTGTTCGGCAGCAACTACTACGACCAGCAAGTCGTCTCGCGCAAGTCCCAGGCGCTGCTGTTCAACGAAGATTTCGACGATGTGCTGATGCCCGCCGCAAGCAATCACTTCAGCAATGAAGTGGTCGGCATCAACGATCAGTTCCGCTTTCTGAGCGACATACTCGCCACCCATTTGCTGGATCTCGAGGCCTCCGTGCCTGCGCATTCCAGCGTCCGGGCGAGCGCTCATTTTTAATCGCCGAGGGCGTTCCCGTTGCGGGAACGCCCTTTTGATTTCTACTCAGTCATCGTCGCGATCACGATAGTAACGACGCCCGTCGCGACGACCATCGTCGCGGTCATCCCAACGCCGGTCATGGTCGTAGTAGCGACCGTGATCACGGTCGTGATGTCGTCCGTGGCTATGATCATCATCAAAGTCCGCCACACAGCCGGCCAGCAAAACAGCAGCGGATATCGTCAACAGCAAGGTTGTTGCACGCTTCATTCAAACTTCCCTAACACCAAGGTCTTGACCACGGAACGGCTGTCACTGCCCGCGCCTTCAGGACGCAGTGCGCGCAGCCGCTGATACGACCGGACAAAAGGACTTTGATTCACTGCCCGACCACGACCGTTGATCGGCCCGCCGCCAGCATCCGGGCAGCGGCGAAATGCCACCTATACTGCTGCTTAGCGACTCCCACGCAATGGATCTGCGCCTCGATAACAACAAGCAGAGGTGGACCATGGTCTGGCAGCAAATCTACGACCCGTTCGGCAATCCGCTGATCTCCACGCTGATGGCCGCGGTGCCGGTGGTGGTGATGCTCGCGGCGCTGGCGTTCTTTCACGTCAAGGCGCATCTGGCCGCACTGTTAGCGTTGGCTTCGGCCCTGCTCATCTCGATCTTCGCCTTCGGCATGCCGGCGAGCATGGCCGGTTCAGCGGCGTTGTTCGGTGCGGCGAATGGCTTGCTGCCGATCGGCTGGATCGTGCTCAACATCATCTTTCTGCATCGCCTGACCACCGAAAACGGCTCATTCAAAGTGCTGCAGGATTCCCTGGCGCGAATCACCGATGACCGGCGTTTGCAGTTGCTGCTGATCGCGTTCTGCTTCGGCGCGTTTTTCGAAGGCGCGGCCGGGTTCGGTACGCCGGTGGCGGTGACCGGGGCGATTCTGATCGGCCTCGGTTTTTCGCCGTTGGCCGCCTCGGGGCTGGCGTTGATTGCCAACACCGCCCCGGTGGCGTTCGGCGCCCTCGGCACGCCGATCATCACCCTGGCCAAGGTCACCGGGCTGGACGAGATGGAGCTGTCGATGATGGTCGGTCGACAGCTGCCGTTTTTCTCGGTGCTGGTGCCGTTCTGGCTGATCTGGGCGTTTGCCGGGTGGCGCAAGATGCTGGAGATCTGGCCGGCGATTCTGGTGGCCGGGGTCAGCTTCGCCGTGCCGCAATTCCTCGTGTCGAACTACCATGGGCCGATGCTGGTGGACGTGATCGCCGCGCTGATTTCCATGGCCTGCCTGACCCTGTTTCTGCGGGTCTGGAAACCGGCGACGGTGTACACCTCGGCCGCCCTGTCCGGGCGGGTCGACAACTCCCGGGTCGAGGAAGAAAAAGTCACCGCCAGCGGCGCCTTCAGCGATCAGGCGCGCCCGGCGGTGATGCGTGCGTGGATGCCGTGGATCATCCTCACCGTATTCGTGTTCGCCTGGGGCACCCAGGGCTTCAAGAACATCTTCGACGTGCGCCCGGCGCTGGACCCGGTAACCCATTCGGTCAAACTCGATGCGCAAGGCAAACCGCTGAATGAGGCCAACCCGATTTTCTCCCCGGCGCTGACCTTTACCACCCTGCACCTGCAAGTGCAGAAAGTCCCGCCGGTGGTGCCGGCGCCGAAAGCCGAAGAGGCGATCTACAAGTTCACCTGGTTCACTGCCACCGGCAGCGGCATCCTGCTGGCGGCGATTGTCGGCGGGCTGCTGATGGGCTATTCGATCCCGCAACTGATCAAGCAATACCTGCGCACGTTGTGGGTGGTGCGCTTTTCGCTGATCACCATTGCGGCGATGCTGGCGCTAGGATTTCTCACGCGTTATTCCGGACTGGACGCCACCATGGGTCTGGCGTTTGCCGCGACGGGGGTGTTCTACCCGATGTTCGGCACCCTGCTCGGCTGGCTCGGCGTCGCGTTGACCGGTTCGGACACGGCCTCGAACGTGCTGTTCGGCGGACTGCAACGGGTGACCTCGGAACAGCTGGGCATCAGCCCGGTGCTGATGGCAGCGGCCAACAGTTCTGGCGGGGTGATGGGCAAGATGGTCGATGCGCAATCGATCGTGGTCGCCTCCACCGCGACCCGCTGGTATGGGCATGAGGGCGAGATTCTGCGCTACGTGTTCTTCCACTCGATCGTGCTGGCCATCCTGGTGGGCGGGCTGGTGACATTGCAGGCGTATGTGGCGCCGTTTACGCACATGGTGGTTGGCGGGAATTGATCACAAACCCTGTGGGAGCGGGCTTGCCCGCGATGGCGGTGTGTCATATAAGCGAAAGGCTGACTGACACGACCTAATCGCTGGCAAGCCAGCTCCCACAAGGTTAAGCATTGCCCAGCCAATTGATGAGCCATGCGCATAACTCTATAGCGCAAATCCGCAAAAACCTTTTCCCCTCCGCGCAGGTCATTCCAAGAACGAGACCGGTAAACATGCCGGCGCGCCCGTTTGGGCCCTTCAATCCCTGCCGTCCTGATTAAGCCAGAGAGGAATCGAAGCATGACGATTTCCCGACGAAGATTCCTGATCCTCGGCGCGGTGACCGCCACCGCGTTTGCAATGCCCCCCTTCATTAGCCTCAAGGCCTACGCGGCCAGTCTGGAGCAACCCGCCATGGCCAAACTGACGATCAACGTCAACGGTAAACCCCAAGCCCTTGAGGTGGACAACCGCACCACCCTGCTCGACGCCCTGCGCGAGCACCTGCACCTGACCGGCAGCAAAAAAGGCTGCGACCACGGCCAGTGCGGCGCCTGCACCGTCATCGCCAACGGCCGCCGGATCAACTCCTGCCTGACGCTTGCGGTGATGCATGAAGGCAGCGAGATCACCACCATCGAAGGCCTGGGCATGCCCGACAACCTGCACCCGATGCAGGCCGCGTTCATCAAGCATGACGGCTACCAGTGCGGCTATTGCACGCCGGGGCAGATCTGTTCGGCGGTGGCGGTGCTCAAGGAAATCCGCGAGGGCATTCCCAGCCACGTCAGCCCGAGCCTGACCGAAGCCCCGCAACTGATCGCCAGCGAATTCCAGGAACGCATGAGCGGCAACATCTGCCGCTGCGGCGCCTACTCGAACATCATCGAAGCCATCACTGAAGTCGCGCAGGTGCCAGCATGAGAGCGTTCAATTACAGCCGCGCCGATTCCCCCGCCGCAGCCGCAACGCTGGCGGCGCAGGTCGAAGGCGCGAAGTTCATCGCCGGCGGCACCAACCTGCTGGACTTGATGAAACTCGACATCGAAACCCCGCTGCATCTGATCGACGTCAACCACTTGGGCCTCGATCAGATCGAAGCCACGCCTGAAGGCGGATTGCGCATCGGCGCGCTGGTGCGCAACACCGACCTGGCCGCTGACAGCCGCGTGCGCAAAGACTACGGACTGCTTTCCCGCGCCCTGCTCGCCGGGGCTTCCGGCCAGTTACGCAACATGGCGAGCACCGCCGGCAACCTGCTGCAACGCACCCGCTGCCCGTACTTCTATGACGTCAATCAGGCCTGCAACAAACGCCAGCCCGGTAGCGGCTGCGCGGCGATTGCCGGGGTCAGCCGGCAATTGGGGCTGATAGGTGTCAGTGACGCCTGCATCGCCACCCACCCGAGTGACATGGCAATCGCCATGCGCGCCCTCGACGCGCAGGTTGAAACGGTGAAGCCGGACGGCAGCACACGCAGCATCGCCATCGCCGATTTCCATCAACTGCCAGGCAATACGCCGAACATCGAAACCAGCCTCACAGCAGGCGAGTTCATTACCGCAGTGACCCTGCCGGCGCCGGTCGGCGGCACGCACATTTATCACAAGGTGCGCGATCGTTCGTCGTACGCTTTCGCGCTGGTATCGGTCGGTCTGATCCTGCAAAAGGACGGCAGTGGCCGCGTGGCAGTCGGCGGTATTGCGCCGAAACCGTGGCGGGTCGAAGACGCCGACGCGTTGCTGCCCAAAGGCGCAAAAGCCGTCAGCGAGCGCCTGCTCGACGGTGCCACGCCAACTCACGACAACCAATTCAAACTGACGCTGGTCGAGCGCACGCTCGGCTCGGTGTTGGCGCAAGCGAGGGATGAAGCATGAAGTTCGACACGCCCGCCACCACCAATCCGATCGACCAGCTCAAGGTCGTCGGCAAACCCACCGACCGCATTGAAGGCCCGCTGAAAACCAGCGGACAGGCGCCATATGCCTACGAGCAGCACGAGGCCGTGGCGAATCAGGCTTACGGTTTCATGGTCGGCTCGGCCATCGCCAAGGGCCGCATCAGCCACATCGATCTCGACGCTGCACAAGCGGCGCCCGGCGTGCTGGCCATCGTCACCGCCGCCAATGCCGGCAAGCTTGGCAAAGGCCAATACAACTCGGCGCCGCTGCTCGCCGGGCCCGAGGTGCAGCACTATCACCAGGCCGTAGCGCTGGTGGTCGCCGAGACCTTCGAACAGGCTCGCGCTGCTGCGCAATTGGTCAAGGTCGATTACGTCGCGGCCAAAGGCGAGTTCGAACTGGCCAACGTGCTTGACCAAGGCGTCGAAGACGATGAGTTGCCCGACGTCACCCACGGCGATTTTGACAAGGCCTTTGCCGCCGCGCCGGTGCAGTTCGACCAGACCTACACCACCCCGGACCAGTCCCACGCGATGATGGAGCCGCACGCGACCCTGGCCGCGTGGAAAGGTGATCATCTGACGTTGTGGACCTCCAACCAGATGATCGCCTGGAGCGTCGGCGACGTCGCCACGACCCTTGGCCTGCCCAAGGAAAACGTGCGCCTGATCTCGCCGTACATTGGCGGCGGCTTCGGCGGCAAACTGTTCATTCGCGCCGACGCGATCCTCGCCGCCCTCGGTGCGCGCTTGGCCAACCGCCCGGTGAAAGTCGCCCTCGCCCGCCCGCAAATGGCCAACAACACCACCCATCGCCCGGCCACGATCCAGCGCATTCGGATGGGCGCCACGGCGGACGGCAAGCTCAGTGCCATCGCCCACGAAGGCTGGTCGGGCAACCTCAAGGACGGCAAGGTCGAAGTCGCCGCGCAGCCGAGCCAGTTGCTCTATGCCGGAGAAAATCGCCGGGTGACCATGCGCCGGGCGCCGCTGGACCTGCCCGAAGGCAACTCCATGCGCGCGCCGGGTGAAGCGCCGGGGCTGATGGCGCTGGAGATCGCCATGGACGAAATGGCCGAGCAGCTCAAGCTCGACCCGGTGCAGTTCCGCATCCTCAATGACACCCAGGTCGACCCGGTGAAAACCGAGCGTCCGTTTTCCCAGCGACGCCTGATCGAATGCTTGCAGACCGGTGCCGAGAAATTCGGCTGGAACCAGCGCAACGCCACACCCGGCAGCCGTCGCGAAGGGCGCTGGCTGATCGGCATGGGCGTCGCCGCCGCGTTTCGCAACAACCTGCTGCTGAAGTCCGGCGCCCGGGTGCGGCTGGAGCGCGACGGCAAGGTCACGGTGGAAACCGACATGACCGATATCGGCACCGGCAGCTACACGATCATTGCGCAGACCGCGGCCGAGATGATGGGCGTGGACCTGGCGGACGTCAGCGTGCATCTGGGGGATTCGACCTTCCCGGTGTCGTCCGGCTCCGGTGGCCAGTTCGGCGGCAACTGCTCGACTGCCGGGGTGTATGCCGCGTGCATGAAACTGCGCGAAGCGGTGGCGACGAAGCTGGGCATGAGCGGTAGTGACGTCGAGTTTGCTGACGGTCAGGTGCGCGCCGGGGGCAAGACCCTGCCGCTGCGTGATGCGGCAAAAGATGGCGTGGTCGAGGCCGAGGACAGCATCGAGTTCGCCGACCTCGCCAAGCAGTATCAGCAATCGACTTTCGGCGCGCATTTCGTGGAGGTTGCGGTGGATGCAGCGACCGGCGAAGTCCGCGTGCGGCGCATGCTCGCGGTGTGCGCGGCGGGACGGATTCTCAACCCGAAAGCCGCGCGCAGCCAGGTGATCGGCGCGATGACCATGGGCGTCGGAGCGGCGTTGATGGAAGAGCTGGCGGTGGACAAGCGGCTGGGCTTTTTCGTCAATCACGATCTTGCCGGATACGAGGTGCCGGTGCATGCCGACATCCCGCATCAGGAGGTGATTTTCCTCGATGAGACCGATCCGATTTCATCGCCGATGAAAGCCAAGGGTGTGGGGGAACTAGGGATTTGCGGCGTGAGCGCGGCGGTAGCGAATGCGATCTACAACGCCACCGGGGCGCGGGTGCGTGAGTATCCGATTACGCTGGACAAGATCCTCGATTCGTTGCCGGAGATGATCTAGTCATCTGCACATTCAAGCCCTCTCCCCAAGCGATATGGGGTGAGGGCTTCGGTAGCGCACTAGCATGGGGTGCTAGGGGTCGAGGATGCGGAAGTTATTCCGATCTTGGGTATTGTGCCGCACTCACCTGCTCCATCCACTCCACCACTTCACCGTCCAGCACTTCGGCAATCGCAATGTGCGTCATCGCCGTGGTCGGCGCGGCGCCATGCCAGTGCTTCACCTGCGGCGCGATCCACACCGTATCGCCGGGGCGGATCTGCCGAACTGGCTGACCCCACTCCTGCACAAAACCTGAACCGGCGGTGACGATCAGCGTCTGACCCAACGGATGGGTATGCCACGCCGTGCGTGCGCCGGGTTCGAAGGTCACCGTGGCGCCGCTGACACGCGCGGCATCGCTGCCCTTGAACGGCGCGTCAACACGCACAGTGCCGGTGAACCAGTCTGTCGGGCCTTTGGCCGAGGGTTGCGAGCCGTTGGGAGTGACAGTGACGCGCGGGGATTCGTTGGCCTGGGCCTCACCCGCCAGTAAGGACAGGGTCAGTGCAGAAGCGGCAATCGGGTTCATGGCGATGGTCTCCGGTGATCAATAGCCGCACTTTACCGAGCCGGACTGTTCAGATAATCGACTAGAATTCGAAAAAACTTATGCAGGACACTCATCAATGCTTCGAGAAAACGCCAGTGACCTGCTCGCCTTCCTTGCCGTGGCCCGCGAGCGCAGCTTCACAAAAGCCGCAGCCAAACTCGGCGTCTCGCAATCGGCGCTCAGCCATACCATCCGCGCCCTTGAAGCGCGCCTGGGCCTGCGCCTGCTGACCCGCACCACGCGCAGCGTCTCACCCACCGAGGCTGGCGAACATTTACTGCAGACCATCGGCCCGCGTTTCGAAGAGATCGAACAGGAACTGGCGGCCCTGAGCAACCTGCGCGAAACCCCGGCCGGCCGGATCCGCATCAGTGCCACCGACCATTCGCTGAACTGGCTGTTGCGACCGGTGCTCAAGGAATTCCTGCCCCAATACCCGGACATCGCCGTCGAGGTGATCTGCGATTACGGTTTCGTCGACATCGCCGGACAAGGCTTCGACGCCGGCATTCGGCTGGGCGAAGACGTGGCCCAAGGCATGATCGCCACCCGCATCGGCCCCGACATGCGCATGGCGGTGGTCGGCTCGCCGGCCTATTTCGCCAACCGTACACACCCGCAAACGCCAAGAGACTTGACTGACCACGCCTGCAACAACCTGCGCCTGCCCACCAACGGCGGGCTGTACACCTGGGAATTCGAGAAGGGTGACGAAAGCCTCAAGGTACGAGTGTCCGGGCAAGTCACGCTGAATGGCGTCTACCCGCTACTCGACGCCGCAGTCGACGGTTTCGGCCTCAGCTACATTCCGGAAAACATCGTCGCGCCGTATCTGGCCGACGGGCGTCTGGTGCAAGTGCTGGCAGACTGGTGCCCGACGTTTGCCGGTTACCACCTGTACTACCCGAGCCGACGGCAGGCTGCGCCGGCGTTTGCGCTGTTGGTGGAGGCGTTGCGGTATCGCGGTTGACCGCCTACCCCAGCAGCGCAATCAACTGATGCCGCTGCGCATCGGTGAGCATCGGCCCGAATCCGGCGCCAGCGTTGTCGGCCATGTAGCGCGGATTGCCGGTGCCGGGAATCACGCAAGTCACCGCCGGGTGCGACAGCAGGAACTTCAACGCCAGTTGCGGCCAGCTGTTTACCTGCACGTCCGAGACCCAGGCCGGCAACGGCTTGACCTTGAGACGGGCGAGCAACCCGCCGCCGCCAAAAGGCCGATTGCAGATCACCGCCACCCCGCGTTCACGGCACAGCGGCAGAATGCGTTTCTCCACGCCACGGTCATCGAGGGCGTAGTTGATTTGCAAAAAATCCAGTTGTTCGGCCTTGAGCACTGCTTCGACTTCATCGTAGGCCGACGGCGTGTAATGGGTGATGCCGATGTAGCGAATGCGCCCCTGTTCTTTCCATTCGCGCAGGATTGGCAGATGGCTCTGCCAGTCCAGCAGATTGTGGATCTGCATCAGGTCGATGCGTTCGGCGCGCAGCAGACGGAAAGATTCCTCCATCTGCGCGATACCTTCCTTGCGCCCTCGGGTCCAGACCTTTGTCGCCAGAAACGCGGGTGAACGCGGTTCGTGAATCGATAGCAGCTCGCCAGTAGTTTGCTCGGCGCGGCCATACATCGGCGAGCTGTCGATCAACGTGCCACCCTTTTTGAACAGCTCGTCGAGCACTGCTGGCAATAGCTTATAAGCCGGATCGCCGGGGGCAACGTCAAAGCCGCGATAAGTGCCCACGCCCACTATGGGCAACAGCTCGGAGCTGGAAGGGATGGCGCGGGTCTGCATGGTCTGGTCTCCTGCCTGGCTCGGCGAAGTGGCAGTCGGCGTGATGGCAGTGGCCAACGCCCGGTCAAAGGTCAGGACCGCCGAAACCCCGGCAGCCAGCGTGAGCAAGCGGCGCCGGGAACAACCCTCAGTGTGGCTCATGCGGGTTCCCCTGCTGCGTGAATCTGTTGCACGTTATGTGCGACGGCTGCCGGCCCGATTCGCTGGACTACACTGCGACTGCGAACACCCGCGCCCCGTTAAAGTTAGTCGAATGTCCAGAAAACTGATGTCACTCGTCGCCTTGCTCATCGCCCTCTACCTGTTGCTGTGCGGGGCGCTGTTCATTTTTCAGCGCTCGCTGATCTATTTCCCCCAGCCTGACAACGCCGTGACTACGGAAGATTCGCGGCTGAAACTGGCGATGCCGGAGGCCGATGTGTGGGTGACCACGCGCGCGCATGCCGGGCCAAAAGCGCTGATCTACTTTGGCGGCAATGCCGAAGATGTGTCGCGCAATCTGCCGTCGTTCAGCGAGGCTTTTCCCGACTACGCGGTGTTTTTGCTGAACTACCGGGGCTTCGGTGGCAGCGGCGGCTCACCTTCGGAAGAAGCGATTGCCGAAGATGCGCTGGCGCTGTTTGATCAGGTGTACGCCAGCCATCCGCAGATTGCCGTGATCGGCCGCAGCCTGGGATCGGGGGTGGCGGTGCGGCTGGCGAGTCAGCGTCCGGCGACCAGATTGATTCTGGTGACGCCGTACAACAGCCTCGAAGAAATTGCCGTCCGCCAATACCCGTGGTTTCCGGTCAAATGGTTGCTCAAGGATCGCTTCGAGTCGGGCCGCTATGCCGCGCACATTCGCGTGCCGACGTTGCTGTTGGCGGCCAGCGATGACGAAGTGATTCCACGGGACAGTACGCAGCGGTTGCTGGCGCACTTCCCCAAAGGCGTGGCGACGCTGCGGGTGGTGCCGGATTCGGGGCACAACTCGATTTCCGAGCAGGCGCAATACCTGCAGTGGATGCAGGAAGTGCTTGATCGCTGATAGCCGATTATTGCGTTGGCTGAACTGGCCCCTTCGCGAGCAGGCTCGCTCCCACCTTGATAATGCAATCCCCTGTGGGAGCGGGCTTGCTCGCGAAGGCGCCAGTGCGAACAACACAAAATCCAAGGATCGCCCTCCCCTTCATCACCCACCAAAAAAGCCAGATGGCCAGCATGAACCAAGTGCAAAAAGCCCAGTCCTAGTGGCGCCGTATTCCGCGGCTGCCCACTTCAGCACTGTCCTTTTCCCTGAGTCTGCCGTCCCATGCGCCATGTCGTTCGCTCATCACGCTTCGTTTCGCTGTGCCTGCTGATCCTTGCCCCACTGTTCACCGAGACCTCCCACGCCAGCGACGAGCGGCAACTCGTGGCCGCGATCAACGACTATCGCGCCCATCCGCAACGCTGCGACCGCCGCCCAGCCCAGCGCCTGGCGCCACTGTCGCTGAAATCGAATCTGGCGCTGCCGATCGGCTATGGCTACGGCGGTGGCTTGCGCGAGAGATTGAAGTCTTCGGGGTATTCGGCGGTGGCGGTACGCAGTATCCGCATCATTGGGGCCGGGGATGCCGAGGAAGCCTTCGAACAGCTGCAAGACAGCCACTGCAGCGCACTGCTCGACGCTCAGTATGCCGACATCGGCGTCAGCCGCTCCCGTGGTGAATGGCAAGTGGTGCTGGCGCAACCGGTGCTCGACAGTCGCGTCGGCGACAACCGCAGCGTCGGCAAGGCCTTGCTCGCGCAGGTCAACGCCGCCCGGGCACGACCACGGATGTGCGGGCGCCAACGCTTTGCCGCCGCCCGCCCCCTGAGCTGGAACGCCGCGCTGGGCGCCGCCGCACAAGGCCACAGCAAAGCCATGGCCTACGGCAACTACTTCGCCCATCGCGACCCGGACGGCGACCTGCCGGCAGATCGCGCGCGGGCGGCGGGTTATCGAGGTCGGCAGATCGGCGAGAATATCGCCGCCGGCCAGAGTTCACCGGGCAAGGCGATGGCCGGATGGCTGGCCAGCCCCGGCCATTGCGCCAACCTGATGAACCCGATGTTCACCCAGGTCGGTGCCGGATTCGCCAGTGAGGCGCGCAGTGATGAGGGGGTTTACTGGACGATGGTGTTTGGTGCGCCTTGATTCGCTTGAGAGCTTTTCAGTGACGCTACTGGCCTCTTCGCGAGCAAGCCCGCTCCCACATGGATCTGTGTTGTTCACAAATCCATGTGGGAGCGGGCTTGCTCGCGAAGAGGCCGGTACAGACACCTCAATCGCTTGCGCCGCCTCCCGGTTCAGTCCAGTTCGGTGTGATGCGAGAAGTTACAGCGCAGTAGAAACAGTTGCGCCCTTCGACAAAAAGGGCGCTGGAGTCTGGTGTAAAACGACCGGGGTTCAGACCGGAGAAATCGTCGCAAGCATTCCGATCAGAATGGTCAACGTCAGAAACCCACCGAGGAAAATCGCCATCTTGTTCATGCTGCTCTCCTTAATGTTGAGCTTGCGGTGCACCGGGCGCTTCGGGATGAAGGGCTGCCGCGGGTGACCGAATTGCCGGGCTATTCTGAGCGCCTGACTGAGCCGGTTACAGAGGCAGATCCAACAGAAAAATACGGATCAGATGCCCATCTGATCCGCTCCGGACATGATCTGGTATTCAGATCGGCACACAACGGTTCGAGATCCACCGCTTTGAACTAGAGTGATTGCCGTCGCGCGAAGAACAACAACAATTCCAGGAGTGGTCAATGTCCGAACTGAACCTGCACCCCAACGCCGCCGAATCCCTAAAGCACTGGCACGAGATGATCCGCACCGGCAATCTCAAGGCCTTGCCCGAACTGCTCGATGCCAATGCCGTGTTCCGCTCGCCCATGGCCCACTCGCCCTACCCCGGCGCGCCAGTGGTGACGATGATCCTCAACACCGTGTTCGACGTGTTTGAAGATTTCAAATATCACCGCGAACTGGTGACTGCCGATGGCTTGAATGTGGTTTTGGAGTTCAGCGCCAAGGTCGGGACCAAGGAGTTGAAGGGGATCGACATGATTCGCTTTGATGAGAGCGGGAAAATTGTCGAGTTTGAGGTGATGGTGCGGCCGTTGAGCGGTTTGCAGGCTCTCGGCGAGGAAATGGGACGGCGGTTGGGCGCCTACCTGGCGAAAGCGAAACCTGTGTAGGAGCTGGGGGCATGAAAAAGCCCACTGACCGTTCCCGGTTCAGTGGGCTTTTGTGCATCAGGCGTCTAGTTACAGCGCCATGTCACGTGCAGCATTTTCCTTCGGTGCTTCAGCTTTTTCAGCTGCAGGTGCAGCCGGGGCAGCAGCCTGACCGATCACCGGTGGAGTTGGCAGTTCGAGGATCTTGGCGGTGTACGCCCACTCTTGTGCCACTTTGGCCGGATCGCTGTTCAGCTGAGTGCCGTAGCTTGGAACGATCTGGTGCAGCTTGGCCTGCCACTCAGGGGTGGCGACTTTGTCTTTGAAGACTTTCTGCAGCACGCTCAGCATGATCGGTGCAGCGGTCGACGCGCCTGGCGATGCGCCCAGCAGGCCGGCGATGGAGCCGTCTTGTGCAGCAACGATTTCGGTGCCCAGTTTCAGCACGCCGCCAGCGGCTTCATCACGCTTGATGATTTGCACGCGCTGGCCGGCTTGCCACAGGCGCCAGTCTTCGGCCTTGGCGTTCGGGAAGTATTCCTTCAGCGCGTTCAGACGGTCTTCATCCGACAGCATCAGTTGACCGGCCAGGTACTCGACCAGCGGGTATTCCTTGATGCCGACCTTGGTCATTGGCCAGATGTTGTGGGTGGTGGTGCTGGTCAGCAGGTCCAGGTACGAGCCTTCTTTGAGGAACTTGGTGCTGAAGGTCGCGAATGGGCCAAACAGGATGACGCGCTTGCCGTCCAGAACACGGGTGTCCAGGTGCGGAACCGACATCGGCGGTGCGCCAACCGAAGCTTTACCGTAGGCCTTGGCCAGGTGCTGCTCGGCGATGGCCGGGTTATCGGTCACCAGGAACGAGCCGCCGACCGGGAAGCCAGCGTATTCCTTGGCTTCAGGAATGCCCGACTTCTGCAGCAGGTGCAGAGCGCCGCCACCAGCGCCGATGAACACGAACTTGGCGTCGGTTTCGGTCTTGGTGCCGTCTTTCAGGTTTTTGTAGCTGACGCGCCAGGTGCCGTCGGCGTTCTTGGTGATGTCTTCGACTTCACTCGACAGCTTCAGGTCGAAGTTAGGCTTGGTCTGCAGGTAACCGGCGAACTGGCGGGTGATTTCGCCGAAGTTCATGTCGGTACCCAGCGGGCTCCAGGTGGCCGCGATTTTCTGGTTCGGGTCACGCCCTTCCATCATCAGCGGGACCCACTTCTTGATCACAGCCGGGTCTTCGGAGTACTGCATGCCGGCGAACAGCGGGCTCGCTTGCAGGGCTTCGTAGCGCTTTTTCAGGAACTTGATGTTGTCATCGCCCCACACGAAGCTCATGTGCGGCGTGGTGTTGATGAACGAGCGAGGGTTCTTCAGAACGCCTTGCTGAACCTGCCAGGCCCAAAACTGACGGGACACCTGGAACGCTTCGTTGATCTCGACCGCTTTCGGGATCGTCACGTTGCCTTTGTCGTCTTCCGGGGTGTAGTTCAGCTCAGCCAGGGCGGAGTGACCGGTACCGGCGTTGTTCCAGCCATTGGAGCTTTCCAGGGCGACGCCATCGAGGCGCTCGACCATTTCCATCGACCAGCTTGGCTCCAGCTCATTGATCCACACACCCAGGGTGGTGCTCATGATGCCGCCGCCGATCAGCAGAACGTCGACTTTCTTTGCTTCTGCAGCATTGGCGGACGACATCCCCATCGCCAAAGCCAGCCCGAGCAAGGCTGTGTTCACTTTCTTAAACATCCGTTGCACCTATGATAAAACGCCTTCCGCCCGCCGCTGTTATCTGTATGCGATCCGCTTTGATGACGCTCAGGCTCGCGTCGCAGATTCCGGCACACTTCAATTTTGACGGGTGGGCACACAAGGCCGACGTACCGCATCGACCTCAGTTAATGTCCCTTCTGAACTGACTTCTTATCATTATTGGCTTCAGCTACTTGAGCGACAGGGATTCCGTCAGCCCGCCCCAAAGGCAGGCAAACCGAATAAGGTCAAACCAAGTTGGCGCGAAGAATATCACGTCAGGGCAAACCCGCGCGTCTGTTCCCGACTTGAGAGTCTTTTTCCGCTGTGGGCGTTATCGGCCGGTATGGGCTGAACATGATCCCGAAACCTGTGGTGGCTGGGCTGGCCCCATCGCGAGCAGGCTCGCTCCTACAAGGAATGGGCTGCTCGCGATGGCGGCGTTACAACCGAAACCGATCCACCGACAACGCCAACGCCCCCGCCAGACTCGACAGTTCATCGGTGGTATTGGCCGTCTGCCCGATCACTTTACTGTTGCCCTCGGACATCCCGGCGATCATTTCCACCTGATGGGCGATTTCGTTGCTGGCATGACTTTGCTCGCCGATGGTGCGGGTGATGTCATTGACCAGTTGCGTGGTGCTGAGGGTGGCGTCGAGGATTTCGCGAATCGCCCGTTCGACTTCAGCCGTGACCGCCATGCCCTTGTCGACCTGGGCCACGCCGGCCTCCATGCTGCTGACCGCCTCGCGGGTGCTGTGCTGGATGCGTGCGACCATCGCAGCGATTTCCTGGGTTGAGGCACTGGTGCGTGCCGCCAGGCTGCGCACTTCGTCGGCAACCACGGCAAAGCCCCTGCCCTGCTCGCCGGCCCGCGCTGCCTCGATGGCGGCGTTGAGTGCCAGCAGGTTGGTCTGGTCGGCGATGCTCTTGATCACCTGAATGATGTTGAAGATGCCTTCGGATTCCTGATCCAGCGTACGGATCACCTGCGCCGACTGTTGCGCCGAGCGAGCGATGTCGTCCATGTCGCTGACCACCTGATGGATCACTTGCCCGCCGCTCTTGGCCAGCGACTCGGCCTGATTGGCCATGCCCAGCGCGCGTTCGGCATGACGAGTGATTTCCTCGATGCTGGCGGTCATCTGGCTCGCGGCGGCGGCCATGGTGCCGGCCGCGGCGCTTTGCTGTTGACTGCTGTCAGCGACCTGATGGCAGCCGTGGCTCAACTGCTCGCTCATGCCGCTGACGCCATGGGCGTTGCGCCGAACGACGTCGATCATGTTGCGCAGGTCGCGCTGCATGGTCGCCAGGCTGCGGATCAGCGTACTGGCCTCGTCCTTGCCGGTCGGCTCGCTGATCGGTTCGCTGAGGTTGCCGTGGGCAATGCTTTGCGCGATCTGGTTAGCGGATTTCAGCGGGCCCATGATGCTGCGGGTCACCCAGCGCCCTTGCGCCAATAACAGCAGCAGGCTGGCCAGCAATACTGCGCCGAGGGCGATGTTGGCGTTGCGAATGGCGCTTTCGGTGGCCTGGCTGGTGTCACGGGTGTTGCTTTCGATCAGTTCGCTGAGAGCCGCCATCTGCTCTTCGAGCTGACTGAAGGCCGCATTGAACGTGCCCAGTTCCCGTTGCGCGCTGTCCGGATTGTCCAGTGCCAGGCTGACGATGCGTTCGGCCGCCGCGATGTAGGTATCCAGGCTGGGCTTGACGTGTTCCAGCGCAGACTTGATCGTCGGGTTGACCGGCAATTTGAGGTTTTCATCCAGCACTTCGCGAAAATGCGTGGCGTGCTCGTTGATCGAGTCCCGCACCTCTGCGGCCGTGCCGGTACTTTTGCCCAGGCCCACAAGCATCGCCGAATACACGTCGGCCCGCAGCGCGTCGTGCATCATGTCGGCTTCCATGTGATTGCGCAGCGCGGTCATGCTCACCGCGTTGTCGTTCACCGCTGCGGACATGCGCGTATTCCCCACATAGCTGACCAGACTCACGATCAGCGCCGTCAACAGACTGGTGGCAATCAGCAGCAGCAAACGCAATTTGATCGACACGGTGGGTTCCTCCCCTGAGGCGCGCCGGAATGCGCCTTTCAGGATTTCAGTTAAGCTTATTTGTGCAGATGTGCCGCTTCAGAGCGTTTCAGCAAGTATCCACACGTTCGAATGGAACTCCGGCAAAGGTCGCACCTCTGAGATTATGTAGTCCTTCCTTTTTGCTTCGCGCTTGTGGAGGAACATCGTCATGCGCAAGTTAGTGCTCATTTCTTCTCTCCTGCTCTGCCTCCCTGTCGGCTCGGCTCTGGCCCGTGTCGACGCCGGCGATGTCGCCACCTCGGCGGGCGTTTCCGCGTCCCTCTACTCGACCTTCAAGGATCACAAAATGGTGATCCCGGCGCGCGACGACCTGTCAGCGTTCGTCGCCAGCGGCGGGGCCATCCGTGGGGTTTATCTTGAGTCGGTACTGCAACAGGTGCGGCACGACAACCCCGGCCTCAATGCCAGCGATGAAGACCTCGCCAACGCGATTCTGGTGCATTACGAAGGCCTGAATCAGTAGTTGCCAGGGACGCAGCGGCCGATGGACGGCAGCTGAGGGCGCATAGGCAAAACCGTCTGACGGCCTCTATGATGGAGGCCATGACGACTCTTGCGCCTCCTGCGCCTTTGCGCTCACCCTGCCCGCCCGGCGCCTGCGATTGCGGGCGCGACGCGTTGCTGGAAGCGCCGGGCACGGATCTGCGCATTCTGCGCCTGACCCGCGAGCAGGAAAAAATCCTCCTCGCCCGGCTGGAACAACTTAAAGACCTTGCGGACTTGCGGCATCTGCAACAGCGCATGCACGAACAGTTGGGCCTGCGGGTGGAAATCTCCCCGGGCTTTCATGAAGTGCGCAGCATGCTCGGCATCGAGATTCAGATCGAGGCGCTGCCGGGACTGTGCCGCAAGACCCGCAAGTCAATTCCGGCGGCGATTCGTCGGGGCTTGAACAACCACCCCGAAATCGCCTTCGAACTGCTCAACGCTCACGACTTGCTGCGCGACACCTGATCATTTTTTCATGCCAACCCGTTTGCGCATCTCGGCAGTGATGCTCTGGCGGGTTTTCTTCAGGTCGGCCCACGGCTCATCGCCGACTTCGTTCAGACGCTCATGGACATTGCTGATGTTCCACTGATAGCCACCCTTGATCTCCCCCACTTCTTCGCGAAACAGCGGTACCGACACCGGCAGTCCCTCGCGGGTTCGCGCGGCGTAGGCACAAATGGTGGTGGCGCCCAGACCGTTGCGCAGGTAGTCGATGAAGATCCGCCCGACACGATTTTTCGGCCCGGACACTGCGGAAAAGCGTTCCGGCAACAAATTCGCCATGTGACTGACGATCGCATGGCTGAAATCCTTGACCTCGTCCCAGCCATGCTTGCGGGTCAAAGGCACCACCAGGTGAATGCCCTTGCCGCCGCTGGTCTTGAGAAACACCTTGAGCCCCAGTTCATCCAGTACGGTCAGGGTGAGCGCCGTGGCTTCGACCATGCTTTTCCACGGCAGCGCAGGGTCTGGATCGAGGTCGAGAACAAACCGGTCAGGCTTTTCCAGATCGACGGTGGTGGCGTTCCAAGTGTGCAACTCGACCGTGCTCATCTGCACTGCGCCGATCAAGGCTTCGGCGTTGTTGATCAGCATCACCGGTTGCCCGGTGACGTCCTTGTCCAGGGTGGTAATGCCGGGGATCGCCAGGCGCTCGGCGTTTTTCTGAAAGAACAGTTCGCCGGCAATGCCGTCCGGCGCCCGCACCAGCGCAACCGGGCGATCCTTGAGCTGCGGCAGAATCCACTCGGCGACGCTGGCGTAATACTCGGCCAATTGCATCTTGGTGGTGCCGCTGACCGCATCGATCACCCGGTCGGGGTGGGTGATGCGCACTTTGCCGCTGGCGAGGCCCAGCTGGGACGGCGCCGCTTCGGCTTTCTTCGGCTCCGTAGCTTTCTTTGATTCTGCAGCTTTCTTCGACGAGGCAGCTTTTTTCGACGGGGTGGGTTTCGCTGAAGTCTTCACGGGTTTCGCGCGCTCCTCGGTAATCGACTTGGCCGGTTTGTCATTGCGCAGACCATGGAACACGGCGTGGCGTACCGAGCCATCCTTGGTCATTTCGGCGAACGCCACTTCTGCCAACAGATTCGGTTTGAGCCAGTGCACGCCTTTGGCCTCGAAGCCGCTCGGCGGATTAACCACCGCAGCCTTCTTGACCTGCAACGGCTTGAGCTGGGCCAGGATGCTTTTCAGTGTGGTCTCGTTGAACCCAGTGCCGACCTTGCCGGCGTAGCGCAACTCGCCGCTGTCGCGATCATGCAGGCCCAGCAATAACGCGCCGAAGGCACTGCGCGCACCTTTCGGATCGGTATAGCCGACGACCACGAATTCCTGCCGATGCTTGCACTTGAGCTTGATCCAGTCACTGCTGCGCCGCGAAACGTAAGGCGAGCCGAGGCGTTTGCCGATCAGCCCCTCCATCTGCATCTGACAGGCGCTGTTGAGAAGTGCGTCTGCCGTTTCATCGAAGACCTCGGAGAAGCGCAGCAACGGCTGCTCATACCCGCCGAGTACCGTGGACAACGCCGCGCGGCGCTCCTCGACCGGCACTTCGCGCAGGTCAACGCCGTTGAGGTAGGGCATGTCGAACAGGTAGTACATGATGCTGCCGCTGCGCCCGGCTTCGAAGGCGTTTTGCAGCGCCTGAAAGTCCGGCACACCCTGCTCGTTGGTGACCACCACTTCGCCGTCCAGCCATGCCGATTCCAGCCCCAGCTCAGCGAGGGCTTGCGCCTGTTGCGGCAGTTTGTGCGTCCAGTCGTGACCGTTGCGGGTGAAGAGTTGCACCTGGTCGTGATCGATGCGCGCCAGGATCCGGTAGCCGTCGAACTTGATCTCGTAGCTCCACTGCCCTTCGGGTGCGCTGTCGACCAGGGTCGCCAATTCCGGCTTGAGTTGCGCCGGCAGTTTGGCCTTGCGCGCACCAGTGAGTGTCCCGGATGCCGCTTTGCGCGGTTTCGCCGGGGTCTTTTTCACGGGTTTGACTTGTTCGGCGGCGAGCTTGGGTTTGCTGATCAGGGTGCGTTCGCTGAGCACGCTGTCCGGCTCGGCGCTGAGCACATCGTAATCGTCCTGCGGGCGCGCCGCACTGTCCTGATGTTTGATCAGAAACCAGTTTTCCTTCTTGCCCGGCATGTGCGTGCGCACCAGGTTCCAGATCCCGGAGAGCTTTTCGCCTTGCAGCTCGAACTTGAGTTTACCCTTGGCATAGGCCTTGGCCGGATCCTCCTGCGGAATCCATACACCGCGATCCCAGACAATTACATCTCCGGCGCCGTAATGCCCTTCGGGAATGCTGCCCTCGAACGTCGCGTAATCCAGCGGATGGTCTTCGACGTGTACCGCCAGACGCTTGACCTTGGGATCGAGTGACGGCCCCTTGGGCACCGCCCAGCTCTTCAGCGCGCCATCGAGTTCGAGGCGAAAGTCATAATGCAGGTGCGAAGCGTCGTGCTTCTGGATGCAGAACTGCAGCGCATGCTCAGTGGCCTTGCTGCGGCCACGACGCTTGACGGCAGCGGGCTCCGAGGTCGCGGAAAAGTCGCGCATGCGATTGTAGTCGTCAAGGTTCCTAGTCATGGCGCACCTGCCTTGTATCAGCCAATGCGGGTCACGGTCAGCGCGACCACGGCGATCCGGTCCACGCGCTGGTAACCGGGGTTCAACAACTCTTCACCGAACACGTCAGGATCCAGTTCGCGATAGGTCCAGCCGAATCGCGTCGAATCCAGGCGCGGCACCACAGTGTCGAAAAACGGATCGCGGCCATCGACCATCGCCACGCCGGTGTACAGCAACAAGGAGCCACCGGGGGCCAGCCGATTGAGCGCCTGCTCGACGATGCGTAGCGACAGGCCGGCGCCGAGCGAGCCACCGCCATGCCGATAAGCACGCCCGGCCGGATCGGCCATGTACGGCGGGTTGGCGACAATCAGGTCGAAATTGCCTTCGGTGCCCTGCAGCACATCACTGGCCTGCACCTCGACATTCGCGACTTCGGCCAATGCCGCGTTGATCGCGGTCAAGCGCAGCGCTGCGGGGTTGATGTCCACCGCCAGCACCTGCGCTTCACGCCGTGCGCGGGCAATCAGGATGGCGCCGACGCCGGCGCCGCAGCCAATGTCCACCGCACGCTGAATCGGCGCAAAGCTCTGTTGCAGATGCGCGTGAATCAGCTGCGCAAAACGGTAGGTGTCCGGGCCGAAAAACACCGAATCGGCGGCATCGGTGGGAAAGCCGGAATGCACGAACAACAAATCATCCAAACTCGACCAGCGCACCCGGCTTTTCAAGCGGCCGTCGTAGACGTCAATCACTTGTGCCTCCTGCAATTGCCGCTGTTCGTCAGCGGACAACAGCCCCGGTTCGAACGGCCGCGACCAGCCGAAGACGTCGCGCAGGGTATCGGCGATCTGCCCTTCGTCGCGCTGATTGACCCGCTGATGAGTCAAGGGCGTCGGCGTGACGAAACGGTAGCCGTCGGCCTGCAAGCGCCGGCCGAGTTGCAGCAGCGTCAGGTCGTTGGCGGACAGTTGTTCTTCCTGATTCATGGGGATTTCCTTAGCGCAGACTAGATTTGAGTTCGATGAAGCGACGTGTCGCCAGCAGCCCCGCCGGGTGGGCATGGCGGGCCGGTGACAACCATGGGATCAGCGTGGCCATTTGTGCGTGTCCGTCCTGACCTTGCAGCGCAGAAGTCAGGCGTTGTACGTCGGGATCGTGTTCGGGCACGGCGGCGTCCGGGGTTGCCACCTGACGGCTGCGTCGTGGCGCTTTGCGTTGGTCGGATGGGGTCCAGTCGCCGGCAATCCAGTCGTGCAGAAGTTGCTTTTCATACGGACTGAACACGCCGAACATCGCCGCACCGTCGCCATCGATCAACTGCCAGAAACGGCTGGCTTGCGGATCTTCATTGCGTTTGATCCAGCCCTTGTCCTGCATCGCCTGAAGAAATCCGGGCAGTTGCTCGGGCGTGGCCAGCCATTGATTGACGGTTTTGCCTTCGAAACGGCAGTAGTCGGAATGCATGTGCTGACCGAACGGGCGTTTGCGCTCTAGCATCGCCAGCACTTCCTGCTCCAGGTCAAAACCTTCGATGATCGCGCGACTGCCCTGCCCCAGGTCATTGAGTCGATAGCCCAGCGATACCCGGCGCAGAAATTCGCCGCGATCGGCTTCCAGCGGCAGCAAGTCAAGTACCGACTGCACGGCCTTTTGCGCATGCCCGGTGCTGGCGTTGTCGATGGTCACATGCAGGGTGAAGTAGTAAGGATCAATGCCCAACTCGCTGAGTTCATATGCGCTAATCAGCAAGTGCAGCGGCAGTTGTTCGTAGCCGAGGTTGTAGCCGATCACCTCCGGCAGCAAGCTTTCGCCACAGGCGCCGAGTGCCAGTTGCAGGGCACCTTGCAGGTAGCGTTCATCGGCGATGGCGCTGGCGTCCTGCAAACCATGCTCAGCGAGCAGTTTGCGGTAGATCACCACGTGGTTTTGCGCTGGATTGCCGTCGCCCAACTCTTCCAGATAGGTACACAGCAATCCGTCGAAACGCGGGTCGCGCCACTGCGCCAACAAACCGTACAGCCACGCGCCATCCACCAGTTTGGTCGGCGCCACGGCCTGCAGAAAGTACAACGCGTGAGCCTTGTTGCGGAAGAACTGGCGCGGTCCGCCGGCCTGGCGCTGTTGCAGGTAATCGGCGTACTGCCGGGCAACTTCTGTGCAGTGCTCGGCGACCCAGCCTTGCCACGCCGACGGATCCTGCGGAAGTTCCTCGGGCAACAGCGCGGCGCGCTGCAACTGCTCGGCGAGAAAGTCCTGCGCGAGGGTTTCAGGCGCATCCTCAAGCAGCAGTGCCTCATAAATACGCCGCAGGTCACCGTCGGCAGTGATGGGCTGTTGCTGCGCGCTCGGCGCCTGCAGAGGGGTCAGGGCAGTCATGTCAGTGTTCTCGTTCGGTTGGCCGGTCAGGGCGTTGTTTCACGCCTCTACATCAGCAGAGCAACCGCTACGGAGAAAAATTCAATCGACATGAAAATTGCCCTGACGGACGGAGCATCGCGGTCCCGGCAAGGGCTGCCCGAGACCGCGATTTTTGACGGTGCTTCAGGCCTGACCTTTGGCCTGAGCCTCCAGGTGCACCTGCAATTGCGGGTCGATCTGCAGCGCGGCAGCCAGTTCATCTAGGTAGTTGCGTTCGGCGTCTTGCTGATCGTCCACCAGGATCACGCTGACCAGGTACATTTCGGCGGCCACAGCCTGGTCGCCGTTTGCAGCCGTGGCGACTTCGTTGGCGTCCAGCGGTTTCGCAACTTCAGTGTCAAACCACTGCTGTAATTGCGGATCGTCGGTGTGTTTGCTGATTTCACCATTGATCATCTGCCGTTCCCGGTCATCGATCTCACCATCAGCCTTGGCCGCCGCGATCAGCGCCCGCAGCACAGCATGACTGTGTTCCTCGACCTCGGGCCCGGCCAGCAGATTGGCCGTTTGCGGGATCTGTTGTGGCGCCGCCGACGCCTGACTGCGCTGCCAGGCCTGATATGCCTGGAACGCCATCATTCCCAATGAGGCCAGCGCCGCATAATTGGTGCCGCCGGAACGACTTTGTGTTCCGCCGCCACCGAGTGCCCCACCCAGCGCGCCGCCCAAGCCACCACCGCTACCGCCGCCGAGCAGGCCACCGAGCAAACCGCCCAGCCCTCCGGACTGCACCGCACTGCCGCCGGGGCCTGCACCGCCACCCAACAGACCGCCAAGCAAACCGCCCAATCCACCCAGCCCAGCGCCGGCCGAACCAGCACCTTGTCCTGCCGAGGCCTGGCCCCGCAGCAGTTGTTCGAGCAAATCGCTGGTGTTCATGATCTCGTCCTCAGACATTGGCAATAAATGCGTCAGGCAACGATAGACCGCCGACGCCGGCGCGCCAGCACCGTTTGGCTGACGCCGGCTGCCACCTGCAGATTTCGCCGAGGTATTTTTTGTGCGGACAGCTAAGATTCAAAGGTGGTGAACCTTAACCCGGCCAAACCGGTCGATAGCTGCAACCCCGACCCGGTTTGCCGGCGCCCTTTGCCCAAGGGTGATACCCGGCATGCTTCATTTTTCTGGAGAACGCCCCTGTGATATCGACCGTACACATCGCCAGGCTCAAAGCATGGGGCGCCCATGGTTTTACCGCGACCGGCGTGGTCACAGCCTTTCTGGCGACCCTCGCCCTGCTGGAGAACCAACCGACCCATTGCCTGATGTGGCTGGGCGTGGCATTGATCGTCGACGGTCTCGACGGGGCATTGGCGCGCAAGGTCAATGTGCAGTCGGTGCTGCCGAGCTTCGACGGCTCGATCCTCGATCTGGTTATCGACTACCTGACCTACGTGTTCATTCCGGCCCTGTTCATCTATCGCTACATTCCCCTGCCCGACTACACCCTGCTGCTGAGCGTATCGCTGATTCTGGTGTCGTCGCTGTTCTGTTTCTGCAACGTCAACATGAAGAGCAAGGACAACTATTTCGTCGGTTTCCCCGCCGCGTGGAACGTGGTTGCCCTGTGCCTGTACATCATCGATCCAGGGCCGTGGATCACCTTTCTGACCATCATCGGTCTGGCGCTGCTGACCGTGACCCGCATGAAGTTCCTGCACCCGTTCCGGGTACGCCGGTTCATGCCGATCAACATCGCGGTGACGGCCATCTGGCTGCTGTGCAGCCTGTCGCTGGTGCTTAATCACCCGGTGATCAATCCGCTGGTGATGGGTTTGTGGTTGCTGGCGTCGGCGTACTTTCTGGGGATCTGCATCTGGCGTACGGCGCTGGAGTGGTTTGATCGGCCGCACCTGAAATAGCGCCAGGCCTGCCAAATACGAATACCTGTGGGAGCTGGCTTGCCAGCGATTTCGTACTGTCAGTCGACATCGTTTTGACAGGACGGCCGCCATCGCTGGCAAGCCAGCTCCCACAGGGATTGGCATTGTTCCGCCATTCAGCGTTTGGTAATGACCACCTCCAGATACTCGCTCGGCACCACCAGCGACTTCTCTCCCACCCGGTTCGAGCGGTTCAGCAGATCCGCCAGATCACTCTCCAGCGCCTGCCCGCTTTCCGGCGGCAACGCCGCAAAGGCCTTGTGCACCGGCCCGTACCAGTGACGGAAAATGTCGATGAAATGCGCCGCCGAGCGATAGCGGAAATTGAAGGTGCGGCGGGTGACCTGCAGCAGAAATTCGCGCTCATTGAAGTGGCTGTGCAACCACACTTCAGTGCCCCAGTTCGACGGCGGCTGGGCCACGGCGGGGGGTGGCACGTGGCGACCAAGCACCTTGAACATCTGGCCGACGAAACCTTCCGGCGTCCAGTTCGCCAGACCGATGCGCCCGCCCCTTCGGCAGACCCGCGCCAGTTCCGCTGCGGCAGTCGCCTGATCCGGGGCAAACATCACGCCAAAGGTCGACAGCACCGCGTCGTAACTCTCGTCGGCGAACGGCAACGCTTCGGCATCGGCGACCTGAAAAATCACATCCAGATGCTCGGCCCGTGCCCGATCCTGTCCCCGCTCCAGCAGCGCCGCGACATAGTCGGTCGAGGTCACCTGACAACCACGTCGCGCCGCCGCCAGAGTCGCATTACCGTTACCGGCCGCGACATCCAGCACCTCCTCATCGCAGTGCAGGTCGCAGGCCTCGGCGAGGTTTTCGCCGACGATCTGCAAGGTGGTACCGATCACCGCGTAATCACCGCTGGCCCAGGCGACTTTCTGGCGCTCTTTCAGACCCGTCAGATCAATGGGAGTACTCATCAATCGTGCTCCGCAGCAGGTAGAAGGACTTCATTCGGCCGTGGTCGGGTCGATGACCGTCATCACCCGCGCCACGCTGTTGGCCGGGAATCCACCCAGCCTGGCGTGCTCGCGCACCTGCTCTTCGTCAGGGGCGATGTAGACGCAATAGATTTTGTCGGCGGTGACGTAACTCTGCAGCCACTGCACCTGTGGCCCGAGTTCACGCAACACCTGGCAGGAGGTTTGCGACACGGCTTGGAGTTCTTGCGGCGACAGCTTTCCGGCCCCTGGAATCTCGCGTTCAATCACGAATTTCGGCATGGCAACCTCGCGTTCTTTTTATCAGTGACAGGGCCGACAGTGGCCCTGCTCATCCACTATCGCGCCGAGGGTCGATGGCGTCCCTGCCAATCGTCCGAAGAGCCGGCAAAACAACGGCCGGGCCGATGAGTGGCGGTTTTTTGTAAAGGCCTCGAGACACTCCGAGATTGCCATTGCGTGGGGCAATCGGCTTTTATGCCTTCCCGTCTTCCGTGAATGGATTCCATCATGTCCCTGCGTCTTGAATGGCTCGTCGATCACCCGCAGCACAGCGACACTTACGCCGCGTGGATTCACCGCCAGTTCGCCTACGAATATGCCGAGCAACCCTTGACCGATTGGCAACGCGAGTTCGCTGCCGGCCAGAACAATGGCGACTGGTCATGCCTGATTGCGCTGGACGGCGAGCGTCTGCTCGGCGGTGCGGCGCTGGCCCGGGCGGATCTGGCCCTGCGCCCGGATCTCGGCCCGTGGCTGGCGTGCGTGTTTGTCAGCCTGCAAGCTCGTGGCCAGGGGCTGGCAGAGCGGTTGATCGATGGCATCAGCCAGGCGGCGAAACAGCGCGGTTTCGCACGTTTCTATCTGCACACACAGAACAAGCAGGACTACTACGCCAAACGCGGCTGGACAGTACTGGAGCGCTTTCGCGCCTGGGACAACGAACAATGGCTCATGGTGCGCGACCTGTGAGCCATTGATATGCGCGGGCGGTAACTGTCGATGCATCTGAGCACTCAGTTCTGGTTGTTACAGCCATCGGCAAATTTGCGGTAATCCAGCACTTGGGTTTTTCCGGCCGAATCGAGGTACGTCATGCGCGCATCGATAATGCCGCAGTTCACCGCGTTGTCCTCGGTCATCGACAGCACTTTCTGGATATCCAGGTGCGTGCCGTAGGTGTAGGTGTGCGGGCTGACATCGGCTTCGGCCCGGGCCGACAGGGTGCAGATGTTCAGGGCGGCAAACAGGCAGGCGGCGACAACGGTTTTGTGCGTCATGGTGGTTTCCTCAAGGCTTGTATGGGTTGAGCCGAGGCAAACTGTGTGGGCCTCGATGGAGCCTATTTGAGGCGCGTGAGGTATCGCGTCTGTGTCAGGAAACGACCGCTATCAATCACTGTGTATCCCCACCGTCCGGAGATACACAGCGATACAAAACCCTGAAAAAATCGCGTTTTTGCATGTGTGTGTATCCGCCATTACGCCAGATACACTGCAATACAAACCCGGGCAGGCAAGCCGGCGCAGGCTCGATAGACTGCATGGCATTGCCCTTTGATAGAGGTTCTGCACCGATGGAACATGTCGATCACATTCTCATCGTCGACGACGACCGCGAGATCCGCGAGCTGGTCGGCAATTACCTGAAGAAGAACGGACTGCGCACCACCGTGGTCGCCGATGGTCGGCAGATGCGCAGTTTTCTCGAAGCCAACACCGTCGACCTGATCGTGCTCGACATCATGATGCCCGGCGATGATGGCCTGCAGCTGTGCCGCGAATTGCGCGTGGGCAAACACAAGGCCACGCCGGTGCTGATGCTCACGGCGCGCAACGATGAAACCGACCGCATCATCGGCCTGGAAATGGGCGCCGACGATTACCTGACCAAGCCGTTCGCCGCCCGCGAACTGCTGGCGCGGATCAACGCGGTGCTGCGGCGCACGCGCATGCTGCCACCGAATCTGGTGGTCACCGAAAGCGGTCGCCTGCTGGCCTTCGGCCGTTGGCAACTGGACACCTCGGCCCGGCATCTGCTGGACAATGACGGCACACTGGTCGCCCTCAGTGGTGCCGAATACCGCTTGCTGCGGGTGTTCCTCGATCATCCACAACGGGTGCTCAGCCGTGATCAGTTACTCAACCTGACCCAGGGCCGCGAAGCCGATCTGTTTGATCGCTCGATTGATCTGCTGGTCAGCCGTTTGCGCCAGCGCCTGCTTGATGATGCGCGTGAGCCGGCCTACATCAAAACCGTGCGCAGCGAGGGTTATGTTTTTTCGCTACCGGTGGAAATCCTCGGGGCCTCGGCATGAGCCTCAAGCTGCATTGGCCACGCACCCTGGCTTCGCGGTTGTCGCTGATCTTTCTGATCGGGCTGATCCTGGCCCAGGCCCTGTCGTTTGGCGCGCAGTATTACGAGCGTTTCCAAAGCGCCAGAAGCACCATGCTCAGCAATATGCAAAACGACGTTTCGACGTCGGTTGCCATCCTCGACCGCCTGCCCGCGCAGGAACGCCCCGCCTGGCTGCCACGACTGGCTCGCACCAACTACGATTATCGGTTGAACGACGGCGATCCCGGCGCCCTGCTCGACGCCGAGGAGGTACCGGTGGCCGCGACCTCGATCAGCGGTGCGATCGGCGGCGCCCATCCGCTGTCCTTCAGCCGATTTTCCGCAGAGAAAAAACACTTCCAGGCCCATTTGCGCCTCAGCGACGGCAGCCCGTTGACCATCGATGTGCGTCCGGCCATGCCGCCGCTGTCGCCGTGGCTGCCGGGGGTATTGCTCGGGCAACTGGCGCTGCTGATCGCCTGCACCTGGCTGGCGGTGCGCATTGCCATACGCCCCCTCGCCCGCCTCGCCAATGCCGTGGAATCCCTCGACCCCAACGCGCACCCGGTGATGCTCGACGAACACGGCCCGACCGAAGTGGCCTACGCCGCACGGGCCTTCAACGCGATGCAGGCGCGCATCGCTGCGTATCTGAAGGAGCGCATGCAACTGCTGGCGGCGATTTCCCATGACCTGCAAACCCCGATCACCCGCATGAAATTGCGCGCAGAGTTCATGGACGACTCGGTCGAGAAAGACAAACTGTGGAACGACCTCGGCGAGATGGAGCATCTGGTGCGCGAAGGCGTGGCGTACGCTCGCAGCATCCACGGCTCGACCGAGGAAAGCCGGCGCACCGACCTCGACTCGTTCCTCGACAGCCTGGTGTTCGACTATCAGGACATGGGCAAGGACGTGCAGCTGAGCGGCAAGAGCGCGGCGGTGATCGATACCCGTCCCCAGGCCCTGCGCCGGGTGCTGGTGAACCTGACCGACAACGCACTGAAATTCGCCGGTGCCGCGCAGTTGCAGGTCGATATCGACGATGGTCTTTGCATCAAAATCCTCGATCGCGGGCCAGGCATTGCCGAAGCCGAGTTGCAACAGGTCATGCAGCCGTTCTACCGGGTGGAAAACTCGCGCAACCGCAGCACCGGCGGCACCGGCCTGGGCCTGGCCATCGCCCAGCAACTGGCCATGGCACTCGGCGGATCACTGACCCTGAGCAACCGCGAGGGCGGAGGCCTGTGCGCGGAGTTGAAATTGCCCCTGCGCTGATCCCCACACCAATCACCTGTGGGAGCGGGCTTGCTCGCGAAAGCGGCGTATCAGCCCCTGATGCATCGACTGACACACCGCGTTCGCGAGCAAGTCGAAGCTTCGTACCGCCGCTCCCACATTGGAATTTGCATGGCGCACAAACACTGCATCTTGCCCCAGCCCGGCTAGACTGATTCATTACCCAGTCGAGGGGGATTGCAGGACGACGTCAGCTGTGCCCTGCCCACTTCTGTGACCACCGCCCAGCGGCCCATGCCTCGACAACGTTTTGCCACCGGACGGTGATCCTGTATCAGGAGCACTCGTGATGGACGAAACACGACTCAACGCCTTCATGGGCAAACTGGTCAACGACATGGGCGGCGCCGCGATGCTGGCGAACGTCATCGTTGGCGAAGAACTCGGGCTGTACCGGGCGATGGCCGACAGTCAGCCGATCACCCCGCAAGCCCTCGCCGAAAAAACCACCTGCAACCCGCGTCTGGTACGCGAATGGCTCAGCGCACATGTCGCGTCCGGCTATATGGAGCATCACGATGGCCAGTTTCGGTTGCCGGAAGAGCAGGCGCTGGCACTGGCCGTGGAAGACTCGCCGGTGTACGTCGCCGGCGGGCTCGGTGTGGTGGCCTCGTTTTTCCACGACAAGGACAAACTGGTCAAAGCCATGCGCGGCAATGGCGCCCTGCCCTGGGGCGATCACCATCCGTGCATGTTCAGCGGCACCGAACGCTTCTTTCGCCCCGGCTACAAAGGTCACTTGATCGCTGAATGGCTGCCGGCGCTGGACGGCGTGGTCGCCAAACTCGAAAAAGGCGCTAAAGTCGCCGACATCGGCTGCGGCCACGGCGCCTCGACGGTGATCATGGCCCAGGCGTATCCCAACTCGCGCTTCGTCGGTTTCGATTATCACGCGCCGTCGATCACCGTCGCCACCCAGCGCGCCGAAGAAGGCGGCGTCAGCAGCCGGGCGAAATTCTTCCAGAACGACGCCAAAAGCTACCCCGGCGACGACTATGACCTGATCTGCTATTTCGACTGTCTGCACGACATGGGCGACCCGGTCGGCGCCGCACGGCATGCGTTCGAATCATTGAAGGACGACGGCACGGTGCTGCTGGTCGAGCCGTTTGCCAATGATGCGCTGGACGACAACATCAACCCGGTCGGACGCCTGTTTTACGCGGCCTCGACCTTTATCTGCACGCCGAATTCGCTGTCCCAGGAAGTTGGCCTGGGGCTAGGTGCGCAGGCCGGTGAAATGCGCTTGCGCAAGGTGTTTACCGAGGCCGGGTTCAAGCATTTTCGCCGGGCGACGCAGACGCCGTTCAATCTGATACTGGAGGCGCGCAAATAAATCACCGCTATCACCTGTGGCGAGGGAGCTTGCTCCCGTCGGATTGCAAAGCGAGCCCAAAACAAGCCTGCTGCGCAGTCCAGCGGGAGCAAGCTCCCTCGCCACACGGTTAATGCTAACCTGCGGGCATCGTCCTCCCCGGAATGCTGACCATGCTCGACAGCCCGACCCGCGAACACCTCGACACCCTGCACCAGGCCATGGCCGATGGCGGCTTTGTGGTGCTGACCGGCGCGGGCATCAGCACGCCGTCGGGCATCCCGGATTACCGCGACAGCGAAGGTGTACGCCGTGGCCGGCAGCCGATGATGTATCAGGAATTTCTCGCCGCCCCGGAATCCCGTCGCCGCTACTGGGCACGGGCAATGCTCGGCTGGCCACGGGTGCGCCAGGCGCGGCCGAATGCAGCGCATCAGGCGCTGGCCGATTTGCAGCGCCGGGGTCTGATCAGCGCCTTGATCACGCAGAACGTCGACACCCTGCACGATCAGGCTGGCAGTCAGGACGTGATCGAACTGCATGGCAGCCTGCACCGGGTGTTGTGCCTGGATTGCGGCCAGCGCAGCGCGCGTGACGACATTCAGCAGCGGATGGTCGAGCAGAATCCGTATCTGGCCGGGGTCGACGCGGTGCAGGCGCCGGACGGCGATACCCTGCTCGATCCGGCCTTCGAAGCACGCTTCCAGACACCGCAGTGCCCGTATTGCGCCGGTGAGCGGATGAAGCCGGACGTGGTGTTTTTCGGCGAGAACGTAGCGCAACCGACAGCGGCGCGAGCCATGGCGGCGGCAGAGAATGCTGCGGGATTGCTGGTGGTGGGGTCGTCGCTGATGGCGTATTCGGCGTTTCGTCTGTGCCGGGTGATCGCCGATCGGGGCAAGCCGTTGCTGGCGATCAATCTGGGCAAGACTCGCGCCGATGATCTGCTGGATCTGAAGATCGAGGCGTCATGCGAACAGCTGCTGCCGTTGCTGGTGCAACGCTTGACTTCCTGACTCGCGAAATCCCCTGTAGGAGCGAGCCTGCTCGCGATAGCGTCCTTTCAGCCAAGACTTTCCTCGACTGATACCCCGCCTTCGCGAGCAAGCCCGCTCCCACAGGATCAATGTTCGGCTTTGAGGATGTCGAACAGTGCCTGCGCCGCCGCCGACAGCTCATTGCCCGGCTCCGTGAGCACACCAATCGCCCGCTCCACTGAATCATTCAAGGTCAGGCAATGCGCGCCCAGCTCCAGCATCTGCTCGGCGCACAACGCTGGCACCGCACTCACCCCCAGGCCACTGGCGACCATGCGCCCGACGGTTGCCAGTTGATGACTCTCGAATTCCACCGGCAGTTTCATGCCCCGGGCCTGCAAGTGCTCTTCGAGCATCACCCGCACCGTCGACGGCCGTTGCAGGGTGATGAACGGTTCCTGCAGCAGAGTCTGCCAGTCGATCTCTGTGCGCCCGGCCAGCGCGGAATCCTGCGGCACCACTGCGACGAAGCGATCGATGTACAGCGGGGTAAACGTCAGCGAGGTGTTCTGCATCGGTTCGAACGCCACACCCAGCTCAACTTGCCGGTCGCGAACCATTTCCAGCACTTGCTCGTTGATCACGTCGTTGACTGTGACGTTGACGTTCGGATAGCGCGCGCGAAAGCTCTTGAGGATCGGCGGCAGCAGGTTGCCGGCAAACGACGGCATGGCCGCCAGCGTCACCCGCCCGCGTTGCAGGCTGAAGCGCTGACGCATTTCGTCTTCGGCGTTGTCCCAGTCGGCAATCAGACGCCGGGCCAGCGGCAGCAGCGATTCGCCCTCGGCGGTCAGCGCCACATTGCGCGTGTTGCGACTGAACAACCGCCCGCCCAGCCCCTCTTCCAGCGCCTTGATGGTCAGGCTCAGTGCCGATTGCGACAAGTGCAGACGCTCGCAGGCCACGGCGAAGCTCAGGCTCTGAGCCACGGCGAGGAAAGCACGGATCTGTTTGATGGTCATGAGCGCTATGCTTCCGTATCTGCAATCAGTCAATTGTTGAGCTTTATCAATCAATCAACCTTAAAAATCAACTTAACAAATATATTCTCCAGCGAGACACTCCAGTCATTCGGCTAGCCAGCCGCCCGACAAACAATAAAAGAGGTGCATATGGCAGGTTTCGACAAGCGCGTGAGTTCCTACGAGGAAGCTCTGGCCGGTCTTGAAGACGGCATGACCGTGATCGCCGGCGGCTTCGGCCTGTGCGGCATTCCGGAAAACCTGATCGCCGAGATCAAGCGCAAGGGCACCCGCGACCTCACCGTGGTTTCCAACAACTGCGGCGTCGACGGTTTCGGCCTCGGTGTGCTGCTGACCGACCGCCAGATCAGCAAAGTCATCGCCTCCTACGTCGGCGAAAACAAACTGTTCGAAGAGCAACTTCTCAAGGGCGACATCGAAGTCATCCTGACCCCGCAAGGCACCCTCGCCGAGAAAATGCGTGCAGGCGGCGCCGGCATCCCGGCCTTCTTTACCGCCACCGGCGTCGGCACCCCGGTTGCCGAAGGCAAGGAAGTGCGTGAATTCAAAGGGCGCAAGTACCTGATGGAAGAGTCCATCACCGGCGACTTCGCCATCGTCAAAGGCTGGAAAGCCGACCATTTCGGTAACGTCGTCTACCGTCACACCGCGCAGAACTTCAACCCGCTGGCGGCCACCGCCGGCAAGATCACCGTGGTCGAAGTCGAAGAAATCGTCGAGCCCGGCGAGCTGGATCCGTCGCAGATCCACACCCCCGGCATCTACGTCGACCGGGTCATTTGCGGCACGTTCGAAAAGCGCATCGAACAGCGCACCATCCGCAAATAATCCAGGCTGACGGAGAATAAAAACATGGCACTTACCCGCGAACAAATGGCTCAGCGCGTCGCCCGCGAAATGCAGGACGGCTACTACGTGAACCTCGGCATCGGCATTCCGACCCTGGTCGCCAACTACATTCCCGACGGCATGGAAGTCATGCTGCAGTCGGAAAACGGCCTGCTCGGCATGGGTCCGTTTCCGACTGAAGACACCATCGATGCCGACATGATCAACGCCGGCAAACAGACCGTGACCGCACGCATCGGCGCATCGATTTTCAACTCCGCCGAATCCTTCGCGATGATTCGCGGCGGGCATGTCGACCTGACCGTGCTCGGCGCGTTCGAAGTCGACGTCGAAGGCAACATCGCCTCGTGGATGATTCCCGGCAAACTGGTCAAGGGCATGGGCGGCGCGATGGATCTGGTGGCTGGCGCCGACAACATCATCGTGATCATGACCCACGCCTCCAAGGACGGTGAGTCCAAACTGTTGGCCAGGTGCAGCCTGCCGCTGACCGGCGCCGGCTGCATCAAGCGCGTGCTGACCGACCTCGCCTACCTGGAAATCGAAAATGGCGCTTTTGTCCTCAAGGAACGCGCACCTGGCGTCAGCGTCGAGGAAATCGTCGCCAAAACCGCTGGTAAACTGATCGTCCCGGATCACGTACCGGAAATGCAGTTCGCTGCCCAGTGAGGAATTCGAAAATGCAAGACGTCGTAATTGTTGCCGCCACCCGCACCGCGATCGGCAGTTTCCAGGGTTCGCTGGCCAGCGTGTCCGCCGTGGATCTGGGCGCTGCGGTGATTCGCCAGTTGCTCGAACAGACCGGTCTGGACGGTGCGCAGGTCGATGAAGTGATCATGGGCCAGGTGCTGACGGCCGGCGCCGGCCAGAACCCGGCGCGTCAGGCCGCGATCAAGGCCGGCCTGCCCCACGCCGTGCCGGCCATGACCCTGAACAAGGTCTGCGGCTCGGGCCTGAAAGCCCTGCACCTGGGCGCGCAAGCGATCCGTTGCGGCGATGCCGAGGTGATCATCGCCGGCGGTCAGGAGAACATGAGCCTGTCCAACTACGTGATGCCGGGCGCACGCACCGGTCTGCGCATGGGTCACGCGCAAATCGTCGACACCATGATCAGCGATGGCCTGTGGGATGCGTTCAACGATTACCACATGGGCATCACTGCCGAGAATCTGGTCGATAAATATGAGATCAGCCGCGAACAGCAGGACGCCTTCGCCGCCGCCTCGCAACGCAAAGCCGCGGCGGCCATCGAAGCCGGGCGCTTTGTCGATGAGATAACCCCGATCCTGATCCCACAGCGCAAAGGTGACCCGGTCGCGTTCAAGGTCGACGAACAACCACGCGGCGACACCACCGCCGAATCCCTGGCGAAACTGCGTCCGGCGTTCAAGAAGGACGGCAGCGTCACCGCCGGTAATGCTTCGTCGCTGAACGATGGCGCCGCTGCAGTCATCCTGATGAGCGCCGAGAAAGCCAAGGCCCTGGGCCTGCCGGTGCTGGCAAAAATCGCCGCATATGCCAATGCTGGTGTGGACCCGGCGATCATGGGCATCGGCCCGGTCTCGGCCACCCGTCGCTGCCTGGACAAGGCGGGCTGGAACATCGGCCAACTGGACCTGATCGAGGCCAACGAAGCGTTCGCCGCGCAATCGCTGGCAGTGGCCAAGGATCTGCAATGGGATCTGGACAAGGTCAACGTCAACGGCGGCGCCATCGCCCTCGGTCACCCGATCGGTGCGTCGGGCTGCCGCGTGCTGGTGACGCTGCTGCACGAAATGATCAAGCGTGATGCGAAAAAAGGTCTGGCGACCCTGTGCATCGGCGGCGGTCAGGGTGTGGCGCTGGCGCTGGAACGCGCTTAACCCCCGAGTTCACAGCGGGCGGCGGATCCACGACATCCGCTACTCGCTGGCAACAAAAAACCCGGTGCGACTTGCGTTGCACCGGGTGTTTTTTTGCTCATTCAAAATCTTCTTTGAATGGACCTCCCTCTTCGCGAGCAAGCCCGCTCCCACAGGGGAATGCATTCCAGGGTGGGAGCGGGCTTGCTCGCGAAGGGGCCAGCTCAGGCAACAGAAAAACCAGGGCTCACACCACCATCTGCAGAATCAACCAGGCATTCGCCCCACTGATCACCGCAAACAAGCCCCACGCCAGCACCCGGGTCGGCAGCCGGTTCACAAACGGCCCCATCAGTTGCTTGTCGCTGGTCATGCGGATCAGCGGGTACAGCGCAAACGGCAGCTGCAGGCTCAACACCACCTGACTCAGCACCAGCAATTTGCCCACCGCGTTATCGCCCATGAGCCACACGCCGATGAACGCCGGGATCAGTGCCAGTCCGCGAGTGATCAACCGCCGCTGCCAGCAGGGAATCCGCAGGTTCAGATAACCCTCCATGATCACCTGTCCGGCGATGGTCCCGGTGAACGTCGAGCTCTGCCCCGACGCCAGCAACGCCACGCCGAACAGCACACTGGCCAGCGCGCCACCGACCAGCGGGTCGAGCAGGTGGTAGGCGTCCTGAATGTCGACCACGTCGGTATGCCCGGACTGGTGAAACGCAGCCGCCGCCAGAATCAGGATCGCCGCGTTGACCAGCAGCGCCAGGGCCAGCGAACCGATGGTGTCGATGCGCGCCAGGTTGACCGCGTCCTGCTTGCTGGCCAGGTCCTTGCCGATCATCCGCGTCTGCACGATCGAAGTGTGCAGGTAGAGGTTATGCGGCATCACCGTCGCGCCGAGAATACCGATCGCCAGATACAGCGGTGCGGCATCGCTGATCGCCGAGAGCGACGGTTTGAAACCGGCGAACACATCCGGCCAGTAGGGTTTGATCAGCACCAGTTCAACGAAGAAACACACGCCGATGGTCGCCACCAGCACCAGCATGATCGCCTCTAGCCGACGGAAGCCACGGTTCTGCAAGGCCAGCACCAGCAGCGTGTCGAAGGCGGTCAGGGCAATGCCGAAGGTCAGCGAACAACCCAGCAATAAATGGAAGGCCAAGGCACAGCCGAGCACTTCGGCCAGATCGGTGGCGATGATCGAGATTTCCGCCAGCACCCATTGCAGGCGAGCAGTCGGGGTGCTGTAGCGCTCGCGGGACAATTGCGCCAGATCGCGACCGGTGGCGATGCCCAGACGCGAGCACAGGCACTGCACGACCATTCCCGCCAGACTTGCGAGCAACACCACGAACAGCAGGCTGTAACCAAAACGCGAACCGGCCTCGATCGCGGTCGCCCAGTTGCCCGGGTCCATGTAGCCGATCGACACCAGCAAGCCAGGCCCGGCAAAACGCAACACGCGTTTGAAGAACGAAGCGCTCGGATCCACCGCGACGCTGCCGGCCACCTCCGGCGGGCAGAACGGCGCGGTGGCTATTTTGGGTAAGCTGAATTTCACGCACACATCCAGAAACAAGTTCGAAAGACGCAGCTTAGAGGTTTCAGTCAGCGCCTTGAAGAACAAAAACTCTATCGGCTCATGCCCAACAGTTGCTCACGCAGTTCGGGATTGCGCGTACGCGGATCCAGCCAGATATCGAAAAACGCCCGGGCAAATTGCGGATCATCGATTTCATGCTGCAACTGCTGACCGACAAAAAACCGCGCGCCCTGCCCCGGCAGATACACGCCCGTAATCCGCGTGCCGGCCTGCACATCGACGAACGATTGCTCCATTTGCCCTTGCCACCTGGCCAGTTGCGCGGGACTGACGCCCGAGCCTGCCAGCCGTTTGATTTCATCGACACTGGCCTGCACCAGATCGTCACGGGAGATCTTGCGCCGATAGATCAGCTCCAGAGCGAAGGGCTGCTCGGTGGACAACGGGCGTGCCGCGCTCCACAACCGGGCGTTGTAGACGTCAAAGCCGAACACACTGAAATCACCGGTGCCGATGATTTGCGCGCCGGGCACGGCGTCCTGCCAATTGGCCCAGGTCGGCGTCAGCAACAACGCCCACAAGCCGATGCCACAGCACCCACGCAGCAACTTCGATGGTTTGCTCATCGCGGCATCGACTCCGTTAAAACCTGATCTTCAGAGCATAGCGGATATCACTCGCAGACTTTGTATACAAAAATTGTCGATCAATGCAGCAATCGGTTACCTTGGCCGTTCCATCCCCGGAGGCCTCCCGCGTGCTGATCCTCAAATTACTGCTGATCCCCGCTTTTCTGCTGCTGATTTCTCTCGCCGGCAAGCGCTGGGGACCGAGCGTGGCCGGGTGGCTGTCGGGGCTGCCGGTGGTGGTCGGGCCGATTCTGTTTTTCCTCGCCATCGAACAGGGGCCGCAGTTTGCCGCGCAATCGGCGGTGGCGGCGCTGTCAGCGATGTTCGCCATGATCGCCTTCTGCATCACCTACGCGCAGGTGGCGCAGCGGGCGAACTGGCCGTTGGCGCTGACGGCGTCACTGTCGGTGTGGGCGGTACTGGCGCTGGTGTTGTCGTTGATTCCGTCGTCACTGACGTTCTCGGTCGCTGCGGCGGCGATTGCCCTGCTCGCCGCGCCGTACCTGTTTCCCGACGTGCAGCCGGTGCTGAACGGCCCGGCGCCGAAGTCGGACAAACTGCTCTGGCGGATGATTGCCGGCGCGGCGCTGACGCTGCTGGTGACCATGCTTGCGAGTACCGTGGGCGAGCGCTGGAGCGGCTTGCTCGCGGTGTTCCCGGTGCTCGGCAGTGTGATGGCGGTATTCTCTCAGCAGACTCGTGGCCCAGCGTTTACCGCGGCATTGCTGCGGGCGACGGCGACCGGCATGTACTCGTTTTCGGCGTTTTGCCTGGTGTCGGCGCTGACCTTGCCAAGTCTCGGCCTCAGCGGATTCATCGCCGGTGTCGCGGTATCGGTGGCGATGCTCGGGGTCACCCGCAAGTTGCTGGCCCGACCGACTCCCGCCAAAAGCCCACAACCTCAAGGCTGAGGCAGCCTGACAAACCGCGCTGGAATGCCAGGCATGCTCCGTGGGATCATCGCCACCCTGGCGCGACCATCCCTCGGAGATTCACATGTCATTGCTCAGCAAGAAAGCCGTCGTCCTGTTGCTGGCGGCGGTCGCCGGTTTCGGCGCCCTCAACGCCCAGGCAGCCAAGCCCAAGGAAAAGGCCTCGACCAACAACGTGTCGATGCTCGACGGCAAGTTCACCTTCGTCCTGCCCAAAGGCTTCACCGCCGACCCGCTGCCGGCCGGGCCAACCGGTGCCAAGGGCACGATGTACACCAATCAGGCGACCAAGACTGTGGTGATCGCCGCGGAAAACCAGATCGCCGGCGGCGCCAGCGTCAAGGACAACGACAACGAATTTCTCGATGGCAGCCTGGCGAGTTTCATCGATGACCAGCGCAAGGCCCTGCCGGACTTCAACAAGCTCAGCGAAAAAAGCCTGACCCAGAAAAGCAGCGGCCTCGGCGTGCGTCAGGTCGACAGCACCGCCACTCAGGGCGGCGGCCAGACCCTCAATACCACGCTGCTCGCCGCCTCCGGCAAGCGCATGGCGCTGGTCCAGGTGATTTCCCGGGCCAGCGACAAGAGCGGTCACGATGCGCTGGTGAAAACCATCCTCAAGGACAAGTGATCCTTACGGATTGAGCTGCTGCAGCCAGGCGTTCAAGTCCCGCAGTTCGGCAGAACTGATGCTGTGGCCGACACCGGGATAAGCGTGAAACTCGGGTTTGTAGGCAAGTTTTTGCAGCAGCGCATTGGCCGCGGTGCCGTCGCGGTACGGCACCCGATCATCGGCGGTGCCGTGGCCGATGAAGATCTTCAGCGGCAACGGTTGTTGCTGCGCCTGGAGCTCGGTTTTCAATACCGGCAACAGGCGTCCGCTCAACGCTGCAATGCCGCCGACCGCCACGGGCGGACGCAGGCCCACTTCGTAGGTCATCATCGCGCCCTGGCTGAAGCCGATCAGGTACACCTTGTCCGGGCTGGCGTGATATTTCTTCGCCGCCTGCGCGACAAACTCCCGCAGTTTCTGACCGCTGGCCTTCAGATCATCGGTCTCACCGTTGTAGGCCCCTTCGCCTTTTTTGCGAAACCACTGGAAACGCCCTTCGCCCAACGCCAGCGGCGCCTGCACCGAAAGGTAGTTGTACTGCGCCGGCAGCTGAAACTTCATGCCGATCAGATCGGCTTCGTTACTGCCGTAACCGTGCAGAAAAATCACCAGCGGCCGGGTGTTCGCGTCCGGGTGGACCTGTTCAATGTATTTCAGTGGCAAGTCGCTTTGCAGCGTGGTTTGCGCGTGGACGGCGCTGGACGCCAGCAGGGTTAACAGGGCAAACGCCTTCAACATAGAGCCTTCCTTCACAGAGTGTCGGGTTCGTCGGTGAGCCTAACACTCTCTGAAGATTGTGGTGCTGGCGAGACCGCTATCGCGAGCAGGCTCACTCCTACAGGGACAACGCATGCCAAATGTAGGAGTGAGCCTGCTCGCGATGAGGCCGGAAAATCCAAGGAAATCTGTCAGTCGTTGATCAGCTTGCCCACCCGAATCGGCTCACGCCCCGCCACCTTGGCCTGCCAGATCCCCGGCTGGGTGTAGCGCCCACGATCAATCGCAAACAGCACGCCACTGGTGCCGGCGCGGACGGTGGTGAGGCGGTCATTCAACGGATCCACCACCTCGAACAGCGCATCGCCCTGCTCGACCCACTCCCCGGCATTGCGCAGGAAACTGACCACGCCATGGTGCGGGGCGAACAGGTATTCGGTGCCTTCGAACGGCATGCCTTCGCAGCATTCGCTCGGCGCCGCCGGCCATTCGCCGCTGATGAAACCCTGCTCGGCGAGAAAGCCGAGAATCGCTTCGCAATTGGCCTGCGCCTGATCGACCCGGGTGTCGCCCATGCTGCCCAGTTCCAGGGTGGTGGCGAGGTTCGCCGGGGGAATCGCCGCGTTTGGAAACGCTCGGGCCAGACGAAGCCACGCCGATGAGCACGATTCATCGAACGAACTGCCACCGGAGTCTTCGCACAACAAGGCCACGCCGGCCTTCAGTCGCGCCGCCAGCGATTGCCAGCGCGGCCAGTGTTGCGGCAATGCGTAAATGTGAATCGCCGCGTCGAAATCGCAATGCAGATCGAGGGTGATGTCGGCGTCGCAGGCATGGCGCAGCAGCAAGCGGTGCAGCGCTTCCAGTTGCGAGGCCGGGGCTGGCAACTCATCGAGCACCTCGCCCATGGTCTGGCGGATCAAGGCGATGTTGGCCTCGGCGTCGCTGCCCAGTTGCTCGCCGATGCGCGCCGCCACCGGCGCACTGAGTTCAACAAACGCGCGGTTGAAATTCTTCCCGCTGCCCAACTCGAAGCGCCCCATGTGGCTGCCTTGCAGGTGCTGGTCGAGGCCGATCGGGTTGGCCACCGGTACCAGCTCGATCACGCCTTGCAGACGGCCCTGCTGTTCCAGCGCGTTGAGGCGTTGCTTGAGTTCCCACGCGGTGCGCATCCCCGGCAGCTCGTCGGCGTGCAGGCTGGCCTGGATGTACACCTTGCGGCTGCCCGCGCCGTAACGGAAGACGCTGAGGGAACGTTCGCTACCCAGATGGCTCCAGGGCAGGACATGGTCGATGCGTTGCATGGGTAACTCCTGAAAATTGAATCGGCGAAAATCCCCTGTGGGAGCGGGCTTGCTCGCTCCCACAGGGGATCTTTGTCTCAGAAAGAGAGCACAAAAAAAGTGGCCACCGCGCAAACGGGACCACTTTTTTCTACAGCGTATTAATGACCGTACACGTCAAAGTCGAAGTACTTGTCCTGGACTTTCTTGTACTCGCCATTGGCGCGGATTTCGGTGATGGCCTTGTTGAATTTCTCGGCCAGCTCGGTATCGCCCTTGCGCACCGCGATGCCCGCGCCGCCGCCGAAGTACTTGGCGTCTTCGTAGGTCGGGCCGACGAATTCGAAGCCTTTGCCGGCGTCGGTCTTCAGGAAACCGTCGCTGAGGTTGACCGAGTCGGCCAGCATCGCGTCAAGACGACCGGATTTCATATCCAGGTTGGCTTCCTGTTGCGAGCCGTAGCGCACCACTTCAAACCCGGCGTCCTTGGCCATGTCGGTGGCGTAGCGGTCGTGGGTACTGGCGCGCAGCACGCCGACTTTCTTGCCCTTGAGCTCGGTCAGCGGGTCTTTGACACCGGAGCCTTCCTTCATCACGAAGCGCGCCGGGGTGTGGTAGTACTTGATGGTGAAATCGACGTTTTTCTTGCGGTCATCCGTAATGGTCATCGAGGACAGGATTGCGTCGATCTTCTTCACTTTGAGTGCCGGGATCAGGCCGTCGAATTCCTGCTCGACCCACACGCATTTGACATCCATCTGTTTGCACAGGGCATCGCCGATATCGACGTCGAACCCGGTGAGTTTGCCATCAGCGGTTTTCATCGAGAATGGCGGGTAAGCGGCTTCGATCCCCAGACGAATCGGTTTGGCGTCTTCGGCCACTGCGGTCAGGGACAACATCGACAGTGCCAGGGCACCGAACATCACTAGCTTCTTCATTTATTACTCCTGTGTGCGGAGGCTTTTATTGGCAGCTTTCGATTGGCGTTCGGTCATGGCCATTGAGCAGCAAAAACCGACGTGGCCGGCAGTCTATGGCGGGGCGCACAGGGCAAATTGTGTTTAGGCGACAAATACTTACAGAAAATCGGCGCACGCGTTGACCGGGATCAACAGTGCGCCGACATGGTGCAAAGGCTGTAGGACAAACTCCGATTCTGCTCAGGAAATGGCTGAAAAACCTGTCAGCATTCGCAGGCAATGACAACTCGGGCAGGCTGTTCGACACTCAGCGAAAAACCCTCATCCAGCCAGCCGGTCACGCCGCCGATCATCTCCTTGACCGGGTAACCCAACGCCGCCAGTTTCACCGCAGCCTTGTTGGCGCCGTTGCAGTGCGGGCCGGCGCAATAGACCACGAACAACGTGCTCGTCGAATACTCCGCCAGGCCTTCGGCGGTCAGCAAGCGGGTCGGAATGTTGATCGCGCCCGGCACGTGACCGCGCTCGAACGCCAAAGGCCCGCGCACATCGACCAGGACAAAATCGACTTCACCGGCTTCCTGGCTGCTGTACACGTCAGAACAATCGGTTTCAAACGTCAGACGGTTGCTGAAATGCATCAGGGCAATCGCCGACGGTGCAGCAGGAATGTCGCGAACCAGGCTGGTCATGTTGTGTGGCTCCTTCATCTGTTGGGGTGTGAGCAGACTTTATCGGGCCAGCGCTTGGCGCTACAGTGGCGCGCAAGACACTCACCGGGAATTTTCCGCCAAATGCCTGACTCACCTGGATTGGTTGCGATTCTGGCCTACGATGGCCTCTGTACCTTCGAGTTCGGCATCGCCGTGGAGATTTTCGGCCTGCCCCGGCCGGAATTCGATTTCCCGTGGTACGAGCACTGCATCGTCGCCGTCGATCAAGGGCCGATGCGCGCCATGGGCGGGATTCACGTATTGGCCGACGGCGGCCTGGAGCTGCTGGCGCAGGCGCGCACCATCATCATTCCCGGTTGGCGCGACCGCGAGGCCCCGGTGCCGCCGGCGCTGATCGGCGCCTTGCGACAGGCCCACGCCCAGGGTGCGCGGTTGCTGTCAATTTGCTCAGGGGTGTTTGTGCTGGCCGCCAGTGGCTTGCTCGACGGCCACGGTGCGACCACCCACTGGCGCTACACCGATGAACTGGCGCGACGCTTTCCGGCGATTGCGGTCGATCCGGATGTGCTTTACGTCGACTCCGGCCAGTTGATCACCTCGGCGGGCAGCGCCGCCGGGATCGATGCCTGCCTGCATCTGCTGGCACGGGACTTCGGCACCCAGGTCGCCAATTCAGTGGCCCGGCGTCTGGTGATGTCGCCGCAACGCACTGGCGGTCAGGCACAGTTCATCCCGACGCCGGTCAGCGCGACGCCGCGCAACGACTTGTCGCGGGTGATGCAGTGGGCCCGCGAGCGCTTGCACCAACCGCTGGAAGTGCGCGATCTGGCCAGCGAAGCGGCGATGAGCGAGCGCACCTTTTTGCGCCGTTTCACCGAAGCCAGCGGACAATCGCCCAAAGCGTGGCTGCAACACGAGCGACTGGCCCGGGCGCGGGAATTACTGGAGAGCGGCGTGCACAACACCGAGCAGATTGCCCTGCGCTGCGGTTATCGCTCGGTGGAAAGTTTTCGCGTGGCGTTTCGCAGCGTGGTCGGGGTGCCGCCGTCGGTGTATCGGGAGCGGTTTGGGCGTGGGGTCAAGGCCATTTCCTGAGGTGAATTTCCGGACGCCATCGCTGGCAAGCCAGCTCCCACAGGTTTTGCGTCGTACACACCACCTTATTTCAACTCAGAAACCTGTGGGAGCCGGGCTTGCCCGCGATAAGGCCTGCACCGACAGCCTACAAATCAAGGCTTGCGCAACAGATAGGTATCCATGATCCACCCATGCTCGGCCCGCGCCGCTTTGCGCGTGCGCTCGATTTGATCCGCAACATCCTTGAGCTTGCCGCTGATCAGAATCTCATCCGGCGTGCCGAGGTAAGCGCCCCAGTAAATCTCGGTCTGCTGATCCGCCACATGGTGGTAGGAATCTTCCGCATCGAGCATCACCACCAGGCTGTCCGTGTCACTCACCTGCCCCGCCGCCAGGCGCCGGCCCGTGGTGATTTCAATTGACCGGCCAATGCTGTTCAACGGCACTTTATGCTGCGCCGCCAACGCCTGAACGCTGGTTATCCCGGGGATCACTTCAAACTCGAAAGCACAGCGACCTGACACCAGAATCGCCTGCAGGATACGAATCGTGCTGTCGTACAACGCCGGGTCGCCCCACACGAGGAATCCGCCGCACTGCTCGTCAGCCAATTCTTCATTGATCAGTTGTTCGAAGGTTTCTTGCTTGGCGCGATTCAGATCATCGACCGCGCGGGTGTAGTCCACGTCGCCGCGCGCGCGCTCGGGGCTGTGGGATTCGACGAAGCGATACCCAGGGTCGGTGATGTAGCGCGCACAGATGTCGCGCCGCAGATCGATCAGTTTGTCCTTGCTCGGGCCTTTGTCCATCAGAAAGAACACGTCGACCTGATTCAGCGCCTTTACCGCCTGCATCGTGATGTAGTCGGGATTTCCGGCGCCGATACCAATTACCAGCAGTCGTTTCATCACAGTGCTCCCGCAAGATCGATACTCGCCAAGCGTAGCCGCCAGATGCCGTTGAACCGCAGTTCAACCATGGACAACGGTTCAACATCAATGGCGTTGAACGCCGCGCCCTGTAACACCTGCATCAGTGCCGCACGCACCACAAACGGATGGGTGACGGCGACGATGTGCCCCGATACGCCTTGCAGACTGGTCAACCATGCCGCCACGCGTTCGCTCAACTGCATTACCGACTCGCCACCATGCGGTGCCGCCTGCGGATCATGGATCCACGCCTGCAAGGCCTCGGCCTCGCGCACTTGCAGATCCTTGATCGCTTGCCCGTGCCAGCGCCCCAAATCGCAATCGCGCAGCGCTTCGTCCACTTGCGGCGCCGCACCGAACCACTCGGCAGTCTGGCGCGTACGCAATTCCGGCCCGCACAACAAACGACTGGCGCTGGCGAACTTCGCGGCCAACGCGCCGATCGCGAATGGCGAATTTTCAACAGGCTCGTTCGTAGGAAAGCGCGACAATTTCTGTGCGACGGTTCGCGCGTGGCAAATCAAAGTCAAACGGGTGGACTGCACAGGATTTCACTCGATGAACATCAGCTGAATCGGCGGTAAATCGCCGGTCTTGTGGCAATTGTGCCGTAACCCGGTCGCTTCAGGGGATCTCGTGAACCTCCAGCCCAGTACTCTGAAGTAGAAAAAGCGGCAATGTCTGACACGCTTGGAGGCAATGGACTACAAGAGGCACAGACTCAGGTGTAGCCCTTGTTACTCAGGGTTGTGAGCTTATTTAAACGTCGAATCGCCAACGCTAAAAATTCACTAGACATGTAACCTGAGTTACATAAATACTGTTTTAACGGATTGTGAAACGAATTCAACACCCCCCCCTTCATCCAGCAGGAGCCCGGATGCCCCCTCTCAGAGACTTGATCACCGACCCCGGCCTGGAACTGACGCCGTCGGAGCGCAAAGTGATTCGCGCCCTGCTCGACCAGTATCCACGCAACGGCCTGGGTCCGATGGCGCGTCTGGCCGAACACGCCGGCGTCAGCGATCCGACCATCGTGCGGCTGGTGAAGAAGCTCGGATTTGGCGGTTATGCCGAGTTTCAGGACGCCCTGCTCAGCGACATGGACCACCGCCTGCGTTCGCCGCGCACCCTGTTGCAGCCACGCTCGCACCTCAATAAAGACGATGCCTGGGGCCATTATCTGGCTGACAGCCAACGCCTGCTGGTGGAAACCCAGGTTCTGACGCAACCCGAAGACGTGCGCATTCTGCTCGACTGGCTGCTCGATACCCGGCACCAGATCTACTGCTTCGGCGGGCGCTTCAGCAGCCTGATGGCCAACTACCTGCTCAACCACTTGCGCCTGCTGCGACCCGGCTGCTTTGCACTGGAAGACAACGCGCAACTGCCCGACCGCCTGTTCGATCTGCAACGCCAGGACGTGGTGCTGCTGTTCGACTACCGCCGCTACCAGTCCCAGGCCCTGCGGGTGGCCTCGGCGGCGAAGAACAACAACGCGCGGGTGGTGCTGTTCACCGACATCTATGCCTCGCCACTGCGTGAACTGGCTGACCTGATCATCAGTGCTCCGGTGGAATCGGCCTCGCCGTTCGACACCATGGTGCCGGCGCTGGCCCAGGTCGAGGCGCTGATTGCCTGCCTGACCCTGCGCAGCCCCGATCTGGCCGATCGCCTGGAAGGCATCGACGCCCTGCGCAACGACTTCAACACCCATCTGCTGGAGGATAAATAAGGATGTTCAGTCTTCCCCACCGCTCGCCGCGGGATTTGCCGTTCGTCACCGGTCACACCGCTCTGTTGCTGGTGGACATGCAGCGTGCCTGGCTCGAACCGCAGTTCGACCCGCACCTGAACGGCCCGGATGCCGAGTATTTCCTGACCCGCGCGCACATGCAGGTGGTGCCCAACCAGCGCCGTTTGCTCAGTGCCTTTCGCGAAGCGCGGCAGAATGTGCTGCATACGATTATCGAAAGCCTGACCGCCGACGGTCGCGACCGCTCGCTGGATCACAAACTGTCGGACATGCACCTGCCCAAGGGCAGCACCCAGGCGCGGATCATCGACGACCTGACCCCGGTGGAAAACGAAATCGTGTTGCCGAAAACCTCGTCCGGGGTGTTCAACTCGACCAACATCGATTACGTCCTGCGTAACCTCGAAACCCGCCACCTGATCATTGCCGGCATCGTCACCGACCAGTGCGTCGACATGGCCGTGCGCGATGCCGCCGACCGTGGCTATCTGGTGACGCTGGTCGAAGACGCCTGCGCCACCTACACCCCGGCGCGGCATGACGCCTGCCTGAACGCGATCAAGGGTTACTGCTGGATCACTGACACACAAACCGTGCTCGGCCGCTTGCAGGAGATGCGTCCATGAGCGAGCGCCTGACGCCGTTGCCGATGACCACCATCGTCACCACCGACCTGATCGGCATCACCCGTGGCCGCTCGTTTCCCACCGATCAGTTGGAACATTATCAAGCGGCCGGGTGCGGCTGGGTGCCAGCCAACAGCGCACTGACGCCTCAGGACATCATCGCCTCGACCAACCCATGGGGCGCCTATGGTGATTTGCGATTGATTCCCGATCCGGCCAGTCGCGTGACGGTCGGTAATGGCCCGGACGCCGCAGCACCGGCGCTGGACTTCATCCATGGCGACATCCGCGAGACCGATGGCCGGCCGTGGAGCGCTTGCCCGCGCACGTTGTTGCGCGATGAAATCGAGCGCTATCGCGACGACCTCGGTTTGCAGGTCAACGCGGCGTTCGAACACGAATTCAACCTGCATGCCGGCTTCGCCGAGCATCTGGCGTTTTCCCTCGAAGCCCAGCGGCAGGGGGCCGAGTTCGGCGGCTGGCTGCTCAGCGCTCTGCGCGCGGGTGGCGTTGAGCCGGAAATGTTCCTGCCCGAATACGGCAAGCACCAATACGAAATCACCTGCCGGCCGACCCTCGGCGTGGCGGCGGCGGATCGTGCGGTCAACGTGCGCGAGATCACCCGCGAAATCGCCCGACAAATGGGGGTCGACGTCAGTTTCGCGCCGAAAACCAAGGCCGACGCGGTGTGCAACGGTGTGCACCTGCACATCAGCCTGCTCGACCTGCAAGGTCTGCCACTGCTCTACGACGCCGGCACCAGCAACGGTCTGTCGACCCTCGGCCAGCATTGGGCCGCAGGGATCCTGCATTACCTGCCGGCGCTGTGTGCGTTCACCGCGCCGACACCGGTGTCGTACGAGCGTTTGCAGCCACACCACTGGAGCGCGTCCTATGCGTGTCTGGGGCAGCAGAACCGTGAAGCGGCGCTGCGCATTTGTCCGACCGTGAGCCTGGGCGGCAAATCCGTGGCGGCGCAGTACAACCTGGAATTCCGCGCCATGGACGCCACCGCCTCGCCGCATCTGGCAATGGCCGCGCTGCTGATTGCCGGACGGCTGGGCATCGAACAGCGTCTGGCGCTGAACGCGATCACCGATGAAATTCCCGATTCACTCAACGACGAGCAACGCAAGGCCCGGGGCATTGTGGCCCTGCCCGCCTCGCTGGCCCAGGCGCTGGATTGCCTGCGTGACAGTGCAGCCTTCAATCAATGGCTGCCCAAGCCGTTGCTCGACACGTACCACGCCCTTAAAACCGAGGAACTGGCGCTGACGGAACAGCTCTCGCCCGCTGACCTGTGTGAGCACTATGCACGCCTGTACTGAATCCGCCGAGCTGGGGTTGTACACCCGCCCGGTCTACAACCTGAGCCGCGAAGATTCATCGCATCCGTTGATCCTGGTGTGCGAGCACGCCAGCCGCTACATCCCCGAGGCCCTGAACAATCTGGGCCTGGACGATGCAGCCGCGCGCGAGCACATCGCCTGGGACATCGGTGCATTGCAACTGGCTGAAAAGCTCTCGGAGAGACTTGGGGCGACGCTGTTGAGCGCCAACTATTCACGGCTGCTGATCGACCTCAATCGGCCCCGGCATGCGCCCGACAGCATTCCGGCGCAGAGCGAGATTTATCAGGTGCCCGGTAACCGCGAGCTGGACGAAGCCACGCGCGAATACCGGCGCCAGACCCTGTTCAAACCGTTTCACGCCCGGCTGCAGACCATGATCGACCAGCGCGTTGCACAAGGCCAAGCAGTACGGGTAGTGGGGATTCACAGTTTTACCCCGGTGTATTACGGCCAGCCGCGCTCACTGGAGGTCGGCGTGCTGTTCGGTCAGGCCGGCGCCTATGCGCAACGGGTGATCGATGGCCTCGGCCAGCACCCGTTGAACGTCGCGGGCAACCAGCCGTACCGGGTTGATCCGCTGGGCGACATGACCGTGCCAGTGCACGGCGATGCCCGGGGGCTGGAGTCGGTGCTGATCGAGGTGCGCAACGATCTGCTGCGCAGCCCGGAAGCGGTTTCGCTGTGGGCCGAGCGCCTGGCACCGCTGCTGTAAAGAATGCTGCAAGACTGCTGACGCTGTAACGATGGATCGACATAACAACTAAAACGCTGGATAGGCTGACAAGGAGTTGCGCTTCATGGAAATAGAAGAGTTCGGCTACAAACAGGAGTTGAAACGTAGCCTGACACTGACCGACCTGGTGGTGTACGGGATGATCTTCATGATCCCCATCGCCCCCTTCGGCGTGTATGGCTACGTGAATGCCGAGGCGCCCGGAATGGTGCCGCTGGCCTACATCATCGGCATGGTCGCGATGCTGTTCACCGCGCTGAGCTACGGCAGCATGGCCAAGGCGTTTCCGGTCGCCGGTTCGGTGTATTCCTACGCGCAACGCGGCCTCAATCAACACGTCGGCTTCATCGCCGGCTGGCTGATGCTGCTCGACTACCTGCTGATTCCACCGCTGCTGTACGTCTACGCGGCGATGGCCCTGAACCATCTGTACCCGGACATTCCGAAGGTCGGTTTCATTCTGGCGTTCCTGGTCAGTGCAACCTTCGTCAACCTGCGCGGCATCACCTTCACCGCACGGATGAACATCATCTTCCTGCTTGCACAGCTGGTGGTGTTGGGGATTTTCCTGTTCTACGCCTGGAACGCCCTGCACAACGGCGGCGGCAACGGCGAGCTGACCCTGGCGCCGCTGTATCACCCGGAAACGTTCAATTTCGCCCTGCTGATGCAAGCGGTGTCGATTGCCGTGCTGTCATTCCTCGGCTTCGATGCGATCTCGACCCTCGCCGAAGAAATCAAGGGCGATCCGGGCCGCAGCGTCGGCCGCGCAGCGCTGATCACTCTGGTGGTGATGGGCGTGATTTTCGTCGTACAGACCTGGATCGCCACCGATCTGGCCGCCGGCATGGGCTTCAAGTCCGCCGACACCGCGTTCTATGAAATCGCCGAAATCGCCGCTGGCAGCTGGCTGGCCACCCTGACCGGGGTGGCGACCGCGCTGGCCTGGGGTGTCGCAGTAGCGATCACCTCGCAAGCGGCAGTGTCGCGCCTGCTGTTCGGCATGGCCCGCGATGGCAAGTTGCCAAAAGTCCTGGCCAAGGTGCACCCGAAGCACAACACCCCGTACCTGAGCATTTATCTGGTGGCGGTGCTGTCGCTGGTGATCTGCTACCTGTTCATCAATTCGGTCGACACCCTGACCTCGCTGGTCAACTTCGGTGCCCTCAGCGGTTTCATGCTGCTGCACCTGACAGTGATCAACTACTACTGGCGTCGGCAGAAGTCCGGTCAGGTCGTACGCCATCTGATCTGCCCGGTGATCGGCTTCATCATCGTCGCCGCCATCATGTACAACATGGGCGTCGATGCGCAGAAACTCGGCCTGATCTGGATTGCGCTGGGTCTGGTGTACCTGTTCTTCCTGAACAAGCTCGGCGCCAGCACAGCGCTGCCTGACCCGAGCAATGGCTGACAAGAAAAAGAGCGGCGTCTGACATCAAATCAGGCGACCGCCGCTTTAAAGCGTGGCAACCGACAGTGATAGTCAGGTTCGGTGGGGATCACCGGACCCTTTGATACAGGAGTGCATCCATGCTGGTCTTACGCCCAGTCGAGACAACCGACCTGCCGCAATTGCAGCAGCTGGCCCGCGACAGCCTGGTCGGCGTCACGTCGCTGCCTGACGACGTCGAACGCCTGCGCGAAAAAATCGCCGGCTCCCGTGCCTCGTTCGACAACGACATTCAGGCGCAAGGCCCGGAGAACTACTTCTTCGTGCTGGAAGACCTCGACACTCAACGGCTGGTCGGTTGCTCGGAGATCCTCGCCACGGCCGGTTTCAACGAACCGTTCTACAGCTTGCGCAATCGCCACTTCACCAGTGCTTCGCGGGAACTGAACATCGAGCACGGGGTGCCGGCGTTGTCACTGTGTCACGACCTCAGTGGACACACGCTGTTGCGCGGGTTTCACATCGACAACGCACTGGTGCGCAGCGCCTTTTCCGAATTGCTGTCGCGGGCACGGCTGCTGTTCATCGCCGCTCACGCACAACGTTTCGCCGATGCGGTGATCACCGAGATCGTCGGCTATAGCGATGAGAACGGTCATTCGCCGTTCTGGGACGCACTGGGCAAGCACTTCTTCGACCTGCCCTACGTCGAGGCCGAGCGCCTGTGCGGTCTGCAAAGCCGCACGTTTCTCGCCGAACTGATGCCGCAATACCCGATTTACGTACCGATGCTGCCTCCGGCAGCACAGGAGTGCATCGGCCGGATTCACCCGGACGGTCAGGAAGCCTTCGACATCCTCGAACGCGAAGGCTTTGAAACCAACAGCTACATCGATCTGTTCGATGCGGGCCCAACCCTGTATGCGCGCACCGCAAACATCCGTTCGATCACCCACAGCCAGACCGCCACCGTGCGCCAGCAAGCGCCGATCGACACGCGTGGCCGTTATCTGTTGAGCAACGACGCGCTGCACGGTTTCCGGGCCATCGTCGCCGAACTGGATTACCAGCCCGATCAACCGCTGTCGCTGACGCCGGCCCTGTGCGCGGCGCTGAAGGTCACCGATGGCTGCACGATCAGGCTGACCGCCCTGTGAACCGCGCCCGGTTGCATACCCAACGACAGTGCCCGAACCGGCGCGTACAAGGAGTTACCGCATGATCGTCCGTCCGGTCAAAGTCAGCGACCTGCCAGCACTGATGACTCTGGTGCAACAGGCCGGCCCGGGGTTCACCACCCTCCCGGCCAATGAGGATCGCCTCGCCCACCGGGTGCGTTGGGCCCAGCGCGCGTTTTCCGGACAAGTGGAACGGGCCGACGCCGATTATCTGTTCGTGCTTGAAGATGACGACCTGCGGGTGGTCGGCGTCAGCGCTCTGACCGGCGCGGTAGGCCTGCGCGAGCCGTGGTACAACTACCGAGTCGGCCTGACCGTGAGTTCGGCACCGGATCTGGGCATTTCGCGGCAGATCCCCACACTGTTTCTCAATAACGAGCTGACCGGCCAGTCGGAACTGTGTTCGCTGTTCCTTCAGCATGAGCAACGCCATGGCAACAATGGCCGGCTGCTGTCGCTCGGGCGGCTGCTGTTCGTAGCCGAGTTTCCGCAACTGTTTGGCGAGAAGATGATCGCCGAACTGCGCGGCAGTGCCGATGAACTCGGCTGCTCGCCGTTCTGGGACAGTCTGGGCCGGCATTTCTTCCAGATGGACTTCAGCCATGCTGACCACTTGTCGGGTCTGGGCAACAAGTCGTTCATCGCCGAACTGATGCCGCGCCAGCCGTTGTACACCTGCATGCTCACCGAACAGGCACAGGCGGCCATCGGCCAGGCGCATCCCAATACCGAGCCCGCGCTGAAGATCCTGCGCGAAGAAGGATTTGTGCATAAGGGCTACATCGACATCTTCGACGGTGGCCCGGTGATCGAAGCACCGATCGGCAACATTCGTACCGTGCGCGACAGCCTGGCGCTGACCCTGAGTCTCGGCACGCCGGACGATCAGGCACCGTTGTGGCTGATCCACAACCGGCGCCTGGAGAACTGCCGCATCACCGTGGCCCCCGGTCGTCTGGTCGGCAATACCCTGGTGGTCGATCGCCTCACCGCAAAGCGCCTGCAACTGCAACCGGGCAATTCGGTGCGCGCCGTGCTGCTGCCCAGACAACAGCAACAGGCGGTAGCGGCCTGATCTGCGGTTTAGCCAGTGAAAATCCGCTGACTGCCGATGAAACCTTTCAGCCGCTGGATCCTTCATCAACGCCTCACTCGCAAATTCGTCATGAACCTTGACCCATTCGCGTGATAGCCTTTTCATTCTTCGGCGTTGACACCTTTGCTCAAGCCGTTCCATTCCTTTGTATTGGTGGAACTCGTATGACCAGGCTTTCCCATCAAGATTTGCGCCGTAACTTCCGTCAATTGCTGGCTTCCGACACCTGCTACCACACCGCCTCGGTGTTCGACCCGATGTCCGCGCGCATTGCCGCAGACCTGGGTTTTGAAGTGGGGATCCTCGGCGGCTCCGTGGCCTCGCTGCAGGTGCTGGGCGCCCCCGACTTTGCCCTGATCACCCTCAGCGAATTCGCCGAACAGGCCACCCGCATCGGCCGCGTTGCCCAGTTGCCAGTGATCGCCGACGCCGACCACGGTTACGGCAACGCCCTCAACGTGATGCGCACCATCGTCGAACTGGAACGCGCCGGCGTCGCCGCCCTGACCATCGAAGACACCCTGCTGCCGGCGCAATTCGGCCGTAAGTCCACCGACCTGATCTCGGTCGCCGAAGGCGTCGGCAAGATCCGCGCGGCGCTGGAAGCCCGGGTTGATTCGGAAATGGCAATCATCGCCCGCACCAATGCCGGGATTCTGCCGAATCAGGAAATCATCAGCCGCACCAAGCAGTACCAGGCCGCCGGTGCCGACGGCATCTGCATGGTCGGGGTGCAGGACTTCGATCAGCTCGAGCAAATCGCCGAACACCTGACGGTCCCGCTGATGCTGGTGACCTACGGCAACCCGGCGCTGCGCGACGACAAGCGCCTGGCCGAACTCGGGGTGCGCGTGACCATCGACGGCCACGGCGCCTACTTCGCCGCGATCAAGGCGACCTACGACAGCCTGCGCGAACAACGCCAGATCTTCACCCAGGCCTCGGACCTGAGCGCCACCGAGCTGACGCACACCTATACCCAGCCTGAGGATTACATTCTGTGGGCGAAGGAATACATGAGCGTCAAGGAATAAGCTGCGGTCAGATCTGGCCCCTTCGCGAGCAAGCCCGCTCCCACAATGGATCTTTCAGTGAACACAGCATTGGTGTTGAACACAGATCCCATGTAGGAGTGAGCCTGCTCGCGATGACGTCGGCACATTCAACACCCATTTAGCCTGACCCGCCGCCTTCGCGAGCAAGCTCGCTCCCACAGTGGATCTTCAGTGAACACAGCATTGGTGTTGGACACAGATCCATTGTGGGAGCGGGCTTGCTCGCGAAGGCGTCAGTTGCAGCACCGCTAAACCGAAGAACTCAGCGTTTGGCCAACTCCATGATCATCCGCGACAACAGATAAATCCGCGGCGCCACGCTCGCCACTTCGGCGTATTCCTCAGGCGTATGGATATTGCCGCCGACAATTCCGAAACCGTCCAACGTCGGCGTACCCACCCCGGCGGACAGGCTGGCATCCGCCGCGCCACCACTGCCCTCTTCGGTCAGCTTGCGGCCGATCTCGCCGTAAATCCCTTGCGCCATGGCCATCAAGCGATCCGATTCCGCCGTTTGCGGCATCGGTGGCAGTCCGCGTTTGAGGCTGGTGGTGACTTCGGTTTCGGCGATCAGCTTGTCCTGCGACACTCGCGCCAGGTCTTTCTCGATCCGGTCGAACTCTTCCGGCACCGCCGCACGCACGTCAGCCTTGGCGGTGGCGTGGTCCGGGATCACGTTGGTGCGATCACCGGCCTGGAGCACGGTGAAGTTGATGGTGGTTTTCTTCGCTTCGTCGCCGAGTTTGCCCAGTTGCAGAATCTGGTGCGCCGCTTCCATCGCCGCGTTCCGCCCCAGTTCCGGCGCGACTCCGGCGTGCGCCGCCTTACCCTTGACCTCGACCAGCGCGGTCGCGCTGCCTTTGCGCCACACCACCAGTCCATCGGCCGGACGCCCAGGTTCGAGGTTGAGGGTCACGTCGTGAGCCTTGGCGGTTTTCTTGATCAGGTCGGTGGCGACGTCGGAACCGGTTTCCTCGCTGGCGTCGAGCAAAAAGGTGATTTGCGCGTAATCCTTGAAGTCGAGGTTCTTCAGAATTTTCAGCGCGTAGATCCCGGCGACGATGCCGCCCTTGTCGTCCATCACCCCCGGCCCGTAGGCGCGGCCGTCCTTGATGTGGAACGGGCGCTCGGCCGCGGAGCCTTCCTTGAACACCGTGTCCATGTGCGCCATCAAGAGGATTTTTGCCTTGCCGGTGCCTTTGAAGGTCGCCAGCACGTGGTTGGATTTTTCCGGGGTGTTGGGCACCAGTTCGATGGTGGCGCCGAGCTTCTTCAGCTCATCGATGGCGATCTCGCTGACTTGTTTCAGGCCCGGTTCATAACCGGAACCGGAGTCGATGTTGACCAGCCGTTCCAGCAGTTTCAGGGCTTCGGGCTGATACTGCTCGGCATCCGCCAGCACTTGCTTGTGCGGTTCGGCGAAGGCGCTGGCGGAGCTGAGGACGAGGGACAGGCCGAGGCTGGCGGCCAGCAGCGAGCGGGAAAATGAGAACGTCATGAATCGATCCTTGTTTCGCGTCGGGGGGAATTGAACCGTACCTGACATCGACGCAAGGCTCTATACCGGATGCGACATCTCCGCGGCCGACACCGAACACCTGTAGGAGGAAATTGTGCTGGGCAGTCAGACCGAATCGAGCAGTTCCTGCTTCGGCAGATCATCACTGTTGCAGATCACCCGATTGCGCCCGCTCGCCTTGGCCTCGTACAGCGCCTGATCCGCATCATTGAGCCAACGGGTCGCGTCGCCGTGTGCCGGTTCGTAAGCCGCCAGACCAATGCTCAGACTGACCTTGAGCGCCGGGTTCTGCTCGTAACCCAGGGTGGCGAAACGCTCGCGCAAGGCTTCCATGGCCTGCGCGGCATTGAACAGCGGCAGGTCAGGCAGGATCACGCAAAACTCGTCGCCGCCATAGCGCCCGGCGACGTCCGCAGCGCGCAGGTTCTGCTTGAGCATTTTGCTCAACTGGCGCAGCACGATGTCACCCGCCACATGCCCGTAGGTGTCGTTGATCGCTTTGAAGTGATCGATGTCGATCAACGCGATCGCTGCGCCCTGCTGCTGCCGGCGGCAACGTTGAAAGGCGATTTCCAGTTGATCCTTCCACGCGCCGTGATTGAGCAGTCCGGTGAGGCTGTCGGTGCGACTCAGGGCCAGTAGCTCACGCTTGTGCAGGCCCAGCGTGTAGGCTTGGCGAAAGCAGATCCAGCCCAGCGCCAGCGGGTACAGCATCAGCAACGGCAGGCAGGCATAAAGCTGCAGAGGCGAGGTTTGCGGGATGAACGCCGGGGCGAAAACCACCAGGCCGACGCCGATACCGAGGATCTGCGCCGCCAGGCCTGCGGCGAGAAAACGTAATCCGCCGATGGCGACGTTATTCATCGCCATCATCGAAATGGTGGTGGCACTGGGCAGCGGATTGAACTGCATGGCGGCGACCCAGAAGCCGCCCATAAAGGCATCAACCAACAGATTGCGGTGTTCCGCATGGTAAGGAACGCTGGCACGACGGGCCCATTGAAACGCCAGGTGCGGCCAGACCAAGCCGTTGAACAGCATCAGCGCCCAGGCCCACAACGGCGGGTCGAGCGGGTACATCGCCGCGCTCACACACAACAGCCCCAGCACCAGCCCGAGGGTTCGCGATGTATAAAGCCTCCTGGCCAATGAAAGTCCCTTTCCCCCCTTGTTTCGCATAAGGGCCTCGACCACTCAACGGAACCTGCGAACACCGTCAGACGGATGTGCTGGAAGTCTAACAGGCAGCCGTTAAATAGCTATCACCGGCCAGCCGCTGAATACCGCGCCATCGCCGTCGCGCACAGGGCAAATTTTTAGCTATACCTGAAAGGACGAAAACGGAAAAACGACTATAAGAAGGAGGCCCATGCAGACCTACCGAGTGTTGATCATCGGCAGCGGATTTGGCGGCCAATGCGCGGCGGTCAACTTGCTCAAGGCCGGAGTCGACGACTTTCGCCTGCTGGAGAGAAGGGACTTCTTCGGCGGCACCTGGTGCCAGAACACCTACCCCGGCGCGGCGGTGGATGTGCCGTCGCCGCTGTACTCGCTGTCCTTCGCGCCGTACCGCTGGACGCAGATGTTCGCCGCCCAGGCTGAACTGCACCAATACACCGAACATGTCATCGAGCGCTTCGGCCTGCGCGAGCGCGTGGAGCTGCAAACCAACGTCGAACGCATCGAATGGGACGACGCCGAACAGCGCTGGGCGGTGCATACCAGCAAGGGGATTTTTTACGCGCAGTTCGTGATCAACGCCTCCGGGCCGTTGAGCCAACCGGTGATCCCACCCTTCCCCGGCCAGGATCGCTTTGAGGGCAAGACTTTTCATACCAACAATTGGGATCACAGCTACGACTACCGTGGTAAACGCGTGGCCATCGTCGGCAGCGGCGCCAGTGCCGCCCAGGTGATTCCGGCGATTGCTGCCGAAGTCGAGCAATTGCACGTGTTCCAGCGCACGCCGCATTGGGTGTTGCCGCGCGCCGATCGCAGGTTCGGGCCTTTCCAGCGCTGGCTGCTGGGTGTCAAACCGGCGTACAAGCTGCTGCGCTGGCTGCTCTACTGGCAATTCGAAACCCGGGTGATCGCCTTCAAATACTCGAAACCGGCGATTCACCTGGTTCAGCGTCAGGCGCTGCGTTTTCTCAAGCAACAGGTGCCGGACCCGGTATTGCGCGCAAAACTCACCCCGGACTTCACCATCGGCTGCAAGCGCATTCTGCTGTCCAGCACCTATTACCCGGCGCTGACCCGGCCCAACGTCACGTTGCACAGCCGTGAGCAAGGCATCGCCGCGCTCGATGAAACCGGGATCACCACCACGGACGGCCAGCACATCGACGTCGATCTGATCGTCTGGTCGACCGGCTACGACGCCACCGACGGCGTGGTCTCCTACCCGGTGACCGGCAGGCACGGCGTGCAACTCAAGGACGTCTGGGCGCAGTACCCACGCGCCTATCTGGGCACCAGCCTGCCGGACTTTCCCAACCTGTTTATCGTCACCGGCCCCAACACCGGCATCGGGCATACCTCGGCGCTGTTCATCATCGAAGCGCAGATGAACTACATCCTCGACTGCATCCACACCCTGCAGTCAAAAGGCCTGCGCAGCATCGAAGTGCGCCCCGCAGCGGAACGTACCTACACTGCAATGATCCACCGTGAGATGGAACGCACGGTGTGGAAGTCCGGCGGCTGTCACAGTTGGTATCAGAGCAAGAGCGGTCATGTGATCGCGATATTTCCGGGCTTCAGTTTCAGCTACTACCGGTTGACCCGGACGCTGAAACCGGCTGACCACATTCTGTCCTGAACACGTAAAAGGAAGACGTCGATGCTTGTGCTGTTTGTCGCTCTCGCGGTTTTCGTGGCCTGGAGCTGGTTGAGTTATCCAGCGATCGGCCATTGGTTGTACGACCTGAGCACGGCGCTCGAGGCCAAGTTGTACAAGTTGCACAAAATCGAGGTGCCGATTGCCGAAATGACCGTCTCGACCTGGCAGGGTGGCCCCTATGAAGCGGCCAGCGCGATCCTGATGCTGCACGGCTACAGTGCCGAGAAAAATCTGTGGCTGCGCTTCGCCAGGCATTTTGTCCGCCAGTACCGGGTGATCATTCCGGACATCGCCGGTCATGGGGAAACCGGGTTCAAGGCAGGTGGCGGCTACGACATTGCGCTGCAGGCCAAGCGCATGATCCAGCTGCTGGACGTGTGCGGCGTGGAGAAAGTCCACGTGATCGGCAACTCGATGGGTGGCTACATCGCGGCATGGCTGGCAGCAACCTATCCGGAGCGGATTGCCTCGGTGGCGCTGATCGACCCGGCCGGTGTCACCGCGCCACAGGCCAGCGACATGGAGCGCCACCTCGCCCGTGGGCATAACCCGTTCCTGATCAACTCCCGGGAAGAGTTCCGCCAGTTTTATGCGATGACCATGGCCTCGCCGCCGTGGGTGCCCGGGCTGGTGCTGGACGCCATCGCTCAGCGATACGAACGTCAGCGTGATGAACTGGAAGAGATCTTCCGCGACTTCCGCGCCAGCCCGCCGATGGAGCCGAAACTGGCCGATATCAAATGCCCGGCGCTGCTGCTTTGGGGGCGCAAGGACCGCTTGATCGACGTCAGCAGCGTGCCGGTGTGGAGCAAGGGCATCGCCAATCTGCGGGTCGAAGTGTGGGATGGCGTCGGGCACATGCCGATGGTCGAACAACCGGGGAATACCGCGCGGTTGTATCGGGAGTTTCTGGGCAATCAGCGTTGAATTCCACCGCTGGTATTGTGGCGAGGGAGCTTGCTCCCGCTGGGGCGCGAAGCGGCCCTGCTCCAGCGCATGCGACTAGCCTGCCCCGCCACAGTATCGATCTCAGGTCTGCTGCGCAGCCCAGCGGGAGCAAGCTCCCTCGCCACAAGAAGCCCTCTTGGCGATAAAGATTCGGAAGGTCGAAATGAACATTCTCTACGACGAACGCCTCGATGGCCCGCTACCGGAAGTAAACAAAGCCGAGTTGCTGAAAACCCTGCAGCGCGCCCTCCCGGATCTCGACCTGCTCTGGCGTGAAGACGAACTCAAGCCTTACGAATGCGACGGTCTCTCGGCCTATCGCACCACGCCGATGCTGGTCGCCCTGCCCCGGCGACTCGATCAGGTGCAGACCCTGCTCAAGCTCTGCCACCAACACAACGTGCCAGTGGTGGCCCGGGGTGCCGGCACCGGGTTGTCGGGCGGTGCGCTGCCGCTGGAAAAAGGCCTGCTGCTGGTGATGGCGCGTTTCAACAACATCCTGCACATCGACCCCGCGGCCCGTACCGCGCGGGTTCAGCCCGGGGTGCGCAATCTAGCGATTTCCCAGGCGGCCGCGCCGTTCGGCCTGTATTACGCGCCGGATCCGTCGTCGCAGATCGCCTGCTCGATCGGCGGTAACGTCGCGGAAAACGCCGGTGGCGTGCATTGCCTCAAGTACGGCCTGACCGTGCACAACCTGCTGAAAATCGAAGTGCTGACCATCGAGGGCGAACGTCTAACACTGGGCAGCGAGGCCCTCGACTCGCCGGGTTTCGATTTGCTGGCGCTGTTTACCGGCTCCGAAGGATTGCTCGGGATCATCACCGAAGTCACGGTCAAATTGCTGCCCAAACCGCAGCTCGCCAAGGTCTTGCTGGCCAGTTTCGACTCGGTGGAAAAGGCTGGCCGCGCCGTGGCCGACATCATTGCCGCGGGGATCATTCCCGGGGGCCTGGAAATGATGGACAACCTGGCGATCCGCGCCGCCGAAGACTTCATTCACGCGGGTTACCCGGTCGATGCCGAGGCAATCCTGTTGTGCGAACTCGATGGCGTCGAAGCCGATGTCCACGACGATTGCCTTCGGGTGCGCGAGGTCATGCTCGAGGCCGGCGCCAGCGAAGTGCGGCAGGCCCGCGATGAAGCCGAGCGTGTGCGCTTCTGGGCCGGGCGCAAAAACGCCTTTCCGGCGATTGGCCGCTTGTCGCCGGACTACTACTGCATGGACGGCACCATCCCGCGCCGCGAATTGCCCGGCGTGTTGCACGGCATCGCCCGCCTCGGCGCCGAATACGGCTTGCGCGTGGCCAACGTGTTTCATGCCGGCGACGGCAACATGCACCCGCTGATTCTGTTCGACGCCAACCAGCCCGGCGAACTGCAGCGCGCCGAAGCGCTGGGCGGGAAGATTCTCGAACTGTGCGTGCAGGTTGGCGGCAGCATCACCGGTGAACACGGGGTCGGCCGCGAGAAAATCAATCAGATGTGCGCGCAGTTCAACAGCGCTGAGCTGAGCCTGTTCCACGCGGTCAAAGCCGCGTTCGACCCGCAAGGCCTGCTCAACCCCGGCAAGAACATCCCGACTCTGCATCGCTGCGCCGAATTCGGTGCGATGCACATTCATGCCGGACAACTGCCATTCCCCGAACTGGAGCGCTTCTGATGGCTGATTTCGACGCCAGCAGCGCGCTGCTCGATCAGGTCAACCAGGCCCGGGCCAACGCCACGCCGCTGAAGATTCAGGGCGGCAACAGCAAGGCGTTTCTCGGCCGCGAAGTGGCCGGTGAAGTGCTCGACGTCCGCGCACATCGCGGCATCGTGCGCTATGAACCAACGGAACTGGTAGTCAGCGTGCGCGCCGGTACGCCGTTGCGCGAGCTGCTCGCGGCGCTCGACGCGGCCGGGCAGATGTTGCCCTGCGAGCCGCCGGCCTTCGGCGACAGCGCCACGGTGGGCGGGATGATCGCCAGCGGACTGTCCGGGCCACGGCGGCCATGGTCAGGTTCGGTGCGCGATTTTGTCCTCGGCACCCGGGTCATCACTGGCCTCGGCGAGCACCTGCGCTTCGGTGGCGAGGTGATGAAAAACGTCGCCGGCTACGACCTCTCGCGCCTGTTGACCGGCAGTTTTGGTTGTCTTGGGGTGCTGACCGAAGTGTCGCTGAAAGTCCTGCCGAAACCGCGTCAATGCCTGAGCATCCGCCTCGATATCGATTGCGCACGGGCGCTGACCAGACTGGCCGAATGGGGCCAGCAACCGTTGCCGATCAGCGGCGCCTGCCATGATGGGCAAAGCCTGTATCTGCGCCTTGAGGGCGGCGAAGGCTCGGTCACCGCCGCGCATCAACGGCTCGGCGGCGAGCCGCTGGATTCAACGTTCTGGCGCGACCTGAACGAGCAACGCCTGAGCTTTTTCGACGAAGGTCTGCCGCTGTGGCGCCTGTCACTGCCGAACAATCTCGGGCCGCAGGACTTGCCCGGCCAGCAGTTGCTCGACTGGGCCGGCGCGCAACGCTGGCTGAAATCCGATCACCAACACATTCAAATCCTCGCCCAGGAACTCGGCGGCCACGCCACCAGCTTTACCCATGGTGCCAGCGACACACCGTTCCAGCCGCTAGCCCCGACGCTCATGCGTTATCACCGGCAACTCAAGGCGCAACTCGACCCGCAAGGGCTATTCAACCCCGGCCGGATGTACGCGGAGTTCTAGCCATGCAAACCACCCTCAGCGAAGAGTCCCGACAACTGCCGCGTGCGGCCGAGGCGGAAAAAATCCTCCGTACCTGCGTGCATTGCGGTTTTTGCAACGCCACCTGCCCGACCTATCAGTTGCTCGGCGATGAGCTTGACGGGCCGCGCGGACGCATCTATCTGATCAAGCAAGTGCTTGAAGGCGCTCCCGCTACCGAGCAGACACAACTGCATCTGGATCGCTGCCTGTCCTGCCGCAACTGCGAAACCACCTGCCCTTCCGGTGTCGACTATCACAACCTGCTGGATATCGGACGGGCGGTGGTCGATCAGGCGGTGCCGCGCTCAGCCGCCCAGCGCTTGTTACGCGAGGGTCTGCGCGCACTGGCGCCGAACCCCGGGGTGTTCAAGGGCTTGTTGCGGGTCGGCACGACGTTCCGGCCTTTGCTGCCGCGCCTGTTCGAAAGCAAATTGCCCCAGCGCTCGCCAGCGTCTGGCACACGCCCTGCTCCGCGCCATGCGCGTCGGGTGCTGTTGCTCGAAGGTTGCGTGCAACCGGGCCTGTCGCCTAACACCAACGACGCGACGGCGCGGGTACTGGATCGGCTGGGCATCAGCGTCACCCCGGTGGCCGAGGCCGGTTGTTGTGGTGCCTTGGACTATCACCTCGACGCCCAGGCCAAAGGCCTCGACCGCGCCCGGCAAAACATCGACGCCTGGTGGCCACACCTGCAAAACGGTGCCGAAGCGATCGTGCAGACGGCCAGCGGTTGCGGCGCGTTCATCAAGGATTATGGGCATCTGCTGGCGCAGGATCCGCGCTATGCCGACAAGGCGCGGCAGATCAGCGAACGGACGCTGGATCTGGTGCAGGTTCTCGCGCAGGAACCCTTGGAGAAACTGTGCGCCGCCAGCCAACGCCGGATCGCCGTGCATTGCCCCTGCACCTTGCAACATGCGCTGAAACTCGGCGGCGCGGTGGAAGCGCTGCTGACCCGGCTGGGCTTCAACCTCACGGCGGTGCCGGACGGGCATTTGTGCTGTGGTTCGGCCGGCACCTATTCGCTGACGCAACCGCCCCTTGCCCGGCAACTGCGCGACAACCGCCTCAATGCCTTGGAGAGCGATCGCCCGGACCTGATCGTCACCTCCAACATCGGTTGCCAGAATCATCTGGCCGGCGCCGGGCGCACCCAGGTTTTGCACTGGATCGAACTGGTGGATCAGTCGTTGGCAGAATGAAGTTCGTAGGATTCTTCGTTTGCCGCCGTCGGCGAAGGCTGCGATCTTTTCCTCCATCCAAACCGTGACCGTGGCAGGAATTTTTTTCATGACCGTGCAGCCTTTCGTCAGCCCCGACCTGATCCGCCAACGCTTCTCCAAAGCGATGTCCGACATGTACCGCGAAGAAGTGCCGCTGTACGGCGCGCTGATGGAGCTGGTGGATCAGACCAACCGCGAAGTGCTGGCGGCTCAGCCGGACATCGCACGGCAGCTCGACAGCACCGGTGAAATCCAACGGCTGGACATGGAGCGCCACGGCGCCATCCGCGTCGGTACGGCCAAGGAGCTGGCGACCCTCGCCCGTTTGTTCGCGGTGATGGGCATGCAACCGGTGGGTTATTACGACCTGACCCCGGCGGGCGTGCCGGTGCACTCCACGGCGTTTCGCGCGGTGCATGAAGCGGCGCTGCAGGTCAGTCCGTTTCGGGTGTTCACTTCGTTGCTGCGTCTGGAACTGATCGAAGATCCCGAGCTGCGCGCGTTTGCTGAATCGGTACTGAATCAGCGTTCGATCTTTACCCCTACTGTCTTGCACCTGATCGAGCAGGCTGAGTCAGCGGGTGGGCTGAATGAGCCTGAAGCGGAGGAATTTGTCCTGCAGGCCCTGGAGACCTTTCGCTGGCACCACAGCGCAACCGTCACCGCCGCGCAGTACCAGACCCTCAGCGCTCAGCACCGTCTGATCGCCGATGTGGTGGCGTTCAAAGGCCCGCACATCAATCACCTGACCCCGCGCACGCTGGACATCGACGGGGTTCAGGCGCAAATGCCGGTGCACGGCATCACCCCGAAAGCGGTGATCGAAGGGCCACCGCGTCGGCACTGCCCGATCCTCCTGCGCCAAACCAGTTTCAAGGCGCTCGACGAGCCGATCACTTTCACCGACCAGCACAACACCCGTGGCAGCCACAGCGCGCGCTTCGGCGAGATCGAACAACGCGGCGCGGCGCTGACGCCCAAAGGCCGGGCGCTGTATGACCGCCTGCTGAATGCCGCCCGCGATGAACTCGGTGACTTCCCCAACGAAGGCAACGCCGTACGCTACAACGCGCTGATGACCCAGCACTTTGGCGAATTTCCTGACAGCGTCGAAGGCATGCGCGAACAGGAGCTGGCGTATTTTCGCTACTTCCCTACGGAAAAAGGCCTGACAGCGGGTAGCCTCACGTCGGCATCGCTGGAGGATTTGCTCCGTGAGGGCCATGTGAAAGCTGAACCGTTGGTGTACGAAGATTTCCTGCCGGTGAGTGCGGCGGGGATTTTTCAGTCGAACCTTGGGGACGCGGCGCAGACGCACTATGGCGAGCACTCGAACCGTCAGGCGTTTGAACAGGCCTTGGGCCGCGCGACGATTGATGAGCTGGGGTTGTATGCCCAGACGCAGCGGCGTTCGATTGAGGAGTGCGCCCAGGTTTTGGACCTGAAACTGTTCTGACTGTGGCGAGGGAGCTGGCTCCCGCTGGGCTGCAAAGCGGTCCTCGTTTTGGGAGCGCTGCGCACTCCAGCGGGAGCAAGCTCCCTCGCCACAGAATCAAATGTTGCCTCTAGCGCAGTCGCGACAACAAGGCGAAACGCTCGACGCTGGCCCTTGGCCTTACTGCGCAACTTCTTGCGCACTTATTCGGTGAAAAAGGCAATTCATCGCGCTGCAGGCCTTGACTGGCGTGGCTTACAGCCAAGTGCGCAACTTCTTGCGCAGTACTGCGCAAGAAGTTGCGCACTTTCCCTCTCGATTCAGAAAAAAACATCGGCAAAACCACACGCCAGAGCCACTCCACCCCCGGTTGCCGGGACCTTCGGCAAACCTGGCACGCTCCTTGATAACAGTCAGGCACCCACCGGGCGATTTCGCCTCCCGGGCACCCTAAATTTATCCGCAAGGAGAGCACCCCATGGCAACACCAGCGTACATGTCGGTTACCGGCGAAAAACAAGGCCTGATCACTGCCGGCGCCTTCACCGCCGACTCCGTTGGCAACACCTACCAGGAAGGCCACGAAGACCAGGTCATGGTTCAGGCGTTCAGCCACGACGTGATCATCCCGCGTGACCCACAATCCGGTCAGCCAACCGGTCAGCGCGTGCACAAGCCAGTGATCATCACCAAGGTCTACGACAAGGCTTCGCCTCTGCTGCAAGCTGCTCTGACCTCCGGCGAGCGCATGAGCGAAATCGTTATCCAGTGGTACCGTACTTCTGCTCAAGGTACTCAAGAGCACTACTACACCACCAAACTGGAAGACGCGATCATCGTCGCCATCAACAACAAAATGCACAACTGCCAGGATCCAGGCAACTCGCACTTCACCCACCTGGAAGAAGTGCAGTTCACCTACCGTAAAATCACCTGGACCCACGAAGTATCCGGTACTTCGGGTTCCGATGACTGGCGTGCTCCAGTCGTTTAATTACGGCTGATCGTTACAAGCATCGACCAGCCCTGCTGGTCGATGTTGTTTACGCCCCTCCAGAATTTCGCGTACGTTGAGCCGCTTTTTTTGCGGCCGTCGACGAGCGCCGCTGTACAGCACGAGGAACAAGGGATGTTCGCGCCGGCCAATGAAACCCACTTTGCCCTGACCATCGAAGGGCTCTCCGCCGATTTTCAGGTATTTACCCTGACCGGCCGGGAAGCCATCAGCCAGCCTTTTGTGTTTGAGGTGGAGCTGGTCAGTGAGCAGCCGTCGCTGGACCTCGAAACCCTGCTGCACAAACCGGCCTTTCTGCAGCTGTCGCCCGATGGCAGCGGCATCCACGGCCAGATCTATCGCGCCGCGCAAGGCGATTCCGGCAAGCGCCTGACGCGCTATTCGGTGACCCTGCGCCCGCAACTGTCGTACCTGGCGCACCGCGTCAACCAACGGATCTTCCAGAGCCTCACGGTGCCGAAAATCATCGGCATGGTTCTCGAAGAGCACGGCATTCAAAGCAACGCCTACGAATTCAAGACCGGTTCGATCTATCCCGAGCGCATCTACTGCGTGCAATACGATGAATCGGACCTGCATTTCATCCAGCGCCTGTGCGAGGAAGAAGGTATTCACTACCACTTCCAGCACAGCGCTACAGCGCACAAGCTCGTCTTCGGCGATGACCAGACGGTGTTCCCGAAACTCAAGCCTGTGGCCTACCAGCAAGACTCCGGCATGGTCGCCAGCAACCCGGTGATCAAGCGTTTCGACCTGCGCCTGGAAACCCGCACCAGCCGCACCACGCGCCGCGATTACGACTTCGAAAAACCACGCCTGACGCTGGAAAGCGAAAACCGCGGCGACGCCCTTCCCGACCTCGAAGACTACGATTACCCGGGCCGGTTCATCGACCGCGAGCGCGGCAAACACCTGGCCAAACGCGCCCTCGAACGCCACCGCAGCGACTTCCAGCTCGCCGAAGGCAAGAGCGATCAGCCGCTGCTGGTCAGCGGCCATTTCCTCGCCCTGACCGAACACCCGAAAGCCAAATGGAACGACCTGTGGCTACTCACCGAAGTCCTGCACGAAGGCAAACAGCCGCAAGTGCTGGAAGAGTCGGTGACCAGCGACACCACTGCCCTTAAAGACGATTTCCATCAGGGCTATCGCAACCGCTTCCAGGCGACCCCGTGGGACGTGCCGAACCGTCCACCGCTGCGCCACCCGAAACCGCGCATCCTCGGTAGCCAGAGCGCAGTGGTTACCGGCCCGAAAGGCGAAGAGATCCACTGCGACCAGTACGGCCGGGTCAAAGTCCAGTTCCACTGGGACCGCGAAGGCCAGGCCGACGACAAGACCAGTTGCTGGCTGCGCGTCTCCAGCGCCTGGGCCGGCGCCCAGTACGGCGGCATCGCCATCCCGCGCATTGGCATGGAAGTACTGGTGACCTTCCTTGAAGGCGACCCCGATCAACCGCTGATCAGCGGCTGCCTATACCACAAGGAAAACACCGTCCCGTATGAGCTGCCGGCAAACAAGACCCGTAGCACCTTCAAGACCCTGAGCTCGATGGGGGGCGGTGGCTACAACGAACTGCGCATCGAAGACAAGAAAGGTCAGGAGCAGATCTTCCTCCACGCCCAGCGCGACTGGGACGAGAACATCGAGCACGACCAGAAGATCCGCGTCGGCAACGAACGCCACGACACCGTCGAGCAGAACAGCTACACGGAATTCAAGGCCGAAGAACATCACACCGTCTACGAAGACCGCAAAGTCGAAGCCCGCGCCAACGACCACCTGACCGTGGGCGTCAACCAGCACATCAAGATCGGCACCGGCCAGTTCATTGATGCCGGCCAGGAAATCCACCTCAGCAGCGGAATGAAAGTCGTGCTCGAAGCCGGCGCCGAGTTGACTCTGGTCGGCGCCGGCAGCTTCATCAAGATCGACGCCGGCGGCGTGACCATGAGCGGCCCGACGATCAACATCAACTCCGGCGGCAGCCCCGGCAGCGGCACCGGCGCCGCCCCGCTGATGCCCGGCGTGCTGAAACAGGCCGACGCCGACAAGGCCGGCCAGGTCCTGACCCCGGCCCAGATCAACACCCTAAAACGCAACGCGCCGTTCTGCGAAGAATGCGAAAAATGCAAGGCAGGTGCCTGTGCCATCTGATCGACTGACACCCAAGGACTGGCTGGCACAACAGCCGCTGCAGACTGGCGAGCGCCTGTACCTGATCATCAGCGCGGCGAGTGATGCCGATGCACTGAAAACCCTGTACCTGACCGAACCCACCGCCCAGCTCCTGCCAATCTGGGGCGGCACGCCCTACTCCACTTGGCAACCAGTGATGCCCTACGTCACCGAACTCAAACCGAACTCGGCATTCCTGCCGTGGATCGCCGAAACCGACGCCCTCGACTGGGGCTGGCTGGCCGTCTCACGCGCCGAACCGAACGAGGTGTTCGAGCACCTGCGCAGCCTGACGCAGGTAAAGATGCCGGACGGGACCGAGGTGTTTTTCCGGTTTTGGGATGGGCGGCATATCTACCCGATTCTGAAGGGGCTTGGGGAGAAGGCTGGGGAAGTACTGCCGATGTTTGAGCGGTATCTGATTAATGGGCAGGCGCTGGAGGTTGGGACACGGGTGTTGCCGAAGGTGAAGGATTGGCCGTGGTGGGAGGTGCCGAAGGATTTGCTGGATGGCTTAGCCAAAGAGAACCCGACGACACTGATCAGCAACCTGATGCAGTGGCTGGAAGAAGATCGCCCGGACATTTACAACGCTTGGCCTGAGCACAACCTGAAGCTGAAAGTCAGCCGTTTCGTGCGCCGCCCGGATGCGCCGAAAAACCTTAAAGAAGCACTGTTAAACCACCTGATTCTGGAGCAAGGCTGATGGATCGCGTTGCCTTTGTTGACAACCAACTGAACACCTTCAAGGACAGTCTGAAGCTGTATCAGGAACAAACCAAAACCTGGTACGCAAGGGCCGCCGACAAGGCCAGTCGAGCCGCAGACCTGCCCTCCCTGCTAGGCATGGAGCGTGTGATCAAGGTTGGCGACACCAGTAAATCGGTGAGCATGACCGACGGTGATTTCTCCTCGAACGTGGCTCAGTGTCCTCTCAAAGGTCCATTGCTGATCGAAAGTAAATTCGAATCGGTCTACGACATCCCGATTGGCGACATCGAAGTCGAAATCGTCGCGGTGGAAGGTGGTGCGGTCAGCAAAGTCAAACTCGACGCTCAAGGCAAGGCTGAGTGGACCGGAGGTATTCCCGGCAAGTTCTATCAGATCCGCGTTCACAACGAAGTGACACCGGCGCAGATAGACGCCCTCTTCAGCTCCTACAGCGGCGTGACCGCTGATCTGGAAGGTTTCCTGCGTAAAGAGTGGGCCGGGTTCAAGCCGCAATGGTCGAACCTGTCAGCTTCGGGCACCGCGATGGCCATCGGCAATGGCATTCTTGAAGGTGGCTGGGAGGCCATCAAGGGTGTGTGGGATGGCATCAGTCTGGTGCTCGATATCCTGCAAGACCCGAAGAAATTTGCTAAGGATCTTGGGGCTGGTGCTGATGAGCTGATCAAGGTCGCCAAAAGCTCGCCAGATGTCATGAAAAAGGCCATGTTGCTGGCCAGTGACGAAGCCGCACTGTTCCTGCTGGTGCGCAGTGCAGTGATCTGGTTGGCCGGTTTGCCACCCATGAAGATGGCAGGCGACGTGGCGAAAATGACCACAGCGATCGTCGTTGGTATCGCGATCGACATCGTGATTGGTGTGGTACTCACCATCGCAGCCGAAGGCACCGGGATCATCTATCTCGCTGCCCGACTCAAGAAGTACGGTGAGTTGGTGCTCAACGCCGTCATCGGTTTCGTGAAGTCGTTGTTCAAGATCATCAACGGCTTTATGGAATACGTCGCGAAGTACACAGCGGTTGCGGCGCGGGGTGTGACGGCCAAGGTGAGGAATGGTATTTCCGAGTTGCGTTTTGACGGGAAGAAAAACGCCAAACTCGCGGATGGCAAAATAGCCGACGATGCTTCCAAACAGGCAAAAACGCCTGCCGAGAAAAGCGCGGAGCCGGCAGCCGACACTTGCACCAATGGATGTCCGGTTTCAATGGTTACCGGTGAAGAACTGTTGACGCTGACCGACGGCCAACTTGACGGTCTGCTGCCGTTTGAATGGACCCGTCTCTACCGAACCAGTGCAGTGGAAATCGATTGTGGCCTGGGTTATGGCTGGAGCCATGCGCTGGCGCATCGCCTCGAGATCAGTGACGACGAAGTCATCTGGACCGACCACGAAAACCGCTCGACACCCTTCCCCCTCCCAAGCGAACAACGTCCGGCAATTACCAACAGCCTGTCGAAGGCCGCGATATTTCTTGGAGACGATCCGTCAGAACTGGTTCTGGCACAGGCAGGCAAACGTCCATCGTTCTACCACTTCCGCTTCAACAGCAAAGGCGCCACCCTGATCGCTATCAGCGACAGCTATGGCAATCGGCTGCACGTCACGCGCGATATCCACGGTCGGATCAAGCGTCTCGATAACTGTGCCGGTCGCGCCCTGCTGCTGCGCTACGACCGCAAACACATTATCGCTGTGGACTATCAACAGTTCCTGCCGGCGGACAACCTGGAAGATGCCTGGAATACCGTTCAAACGCTGGTGACATACAGCTATGACGCACAGCACCGTCTGATCGAAGCGAAGAACGCGGCCGGCGAAGCCGAGCGCTATCGCTACAACGAACAGCACGTGATTCTGGAGCGCCAACTGGCGGGCGGCGCGGCCTTCTATTGGGAGTGGGAGAACGAAGGCAAACTGTCTCGTTGCATCCGTCACTGGGCCAACTTCTCGCAGATGGAAGCGCATTACGCCTGGGACGATAAAGGCAGCGTAACGGTAACCAACGCCGATGGCAGCGAAGAGGTCTACACCCACGACGACCAGGCGCGACTGATCAGCAAGGTCGACCCGGACGGCGCCGAACACCTCAAGGCGTACAACGACAAAGGTCAGTTGATCGCGGAAAAGGATCCGTTGGGTGCCGTCACCGAATACCGGTACGACGACAACGGACTGATGACTGCCGTCATCCCGCCGGAAGACGAAGCCACCACGTATGAATACATCAATGGTTTCGTCAGCGATGTTCATCGCGGCAAAGCCAGCTGGAAGTACCAACGTAACCGTCAGGGCGACATCACCCAGCAAATCGACCCGGACGGCAATGCCACGCTATACAGCTACGATGCCCAGGGTCGCCTGCTGGAGATCCGCCACCCCGATGGCAGCCGCCATCAACTCGGCTGGAACAACCTCGGGCAGTTACTGGAAGAACGCCTGCCGGACGGCGGCCAGCGTAAATATCGCTACGATGCACTGGGTCGGCAGATTACCCGTCAGGAAGAATCCGGCGCCATCACCCACTACCAATGGGATGCGGCCAACCGCCTGGCACAAGTCACGCTGCCGGGCGGCGCAACACGTGCCTTCACCTACAACGCCTATGGCAACGTCACCGCCGAACGTGACGAACTCGGCCGCATCACTCGCTACGAATACGCCGACAACCTGCACCTGGTCAGCCGCCGCATCAATCCGGACGGCAGCCAACTGCGCTACCGCTACGACAACTCGCGTCTGTTGCTCACTGACATCGAAAACGAGCGCGGCGAACATTACCAGCTCGATTACTACTCGAACGGCCTGATCCAGCAGGAAACCGGCTTCGACGGTCGCCGCACGGCCTACGAATACGACCTCAACGGCCAGTTGCTGAAGAAAACCGAATTCGGTGATGACGGCAGCGAACTTGTTACCGAATACCAGCGCGATACCGCTGGCCGTCTGCTGGTAAAAACCCTCGCCGATGGCGAAGAGATTCATTACAGCTACGACGCTTTGGGTCGTCTGGTGAATGTCGACGACGGCCACTGGCCGCTCGCCTATGAATACGACGTGCAGGATCGCCTGATCACCGAACACCAGGGCTGGGGCACCACGCGTTACGAATACGACAGCGTTGGCCAACTGAGTCACTGCCGTCTCCCTGACGGCAGCACACTCGACTACCGTCACCTGTCCGGCGGACGCCTGAGCAGCATCGACCTCAACGGCTCACGCCTGACCAGCCACCAGTTCAGCGCCGGTCGCGAACAACAGCGCCAGCAAGGCCTGTTGCTCAGCCAATACCAATACGACGAACAAGGCCGCCTGCAAGCACACACCGTCGGCCAGCGTGATAAAAACCTGTTCCAGCGGCGCTACAACTACGACGCCAACGGCAATCTCGCCGGCATTGACGACAGCCGCAAAGGCAATCGCAGCTACCATTACGACCCGCTCGATCGCTTGGTCAGCGTACGCGGCACGACACCGGAAAGCTTCGCCCACGACCCGGCGGGCAACCTGCTCGGTCAGAACAACGAAGGCACGGCCAACCTCGCCAACGTCAAAGGCAACCGCTTGCTGATGCAGGGCGACCGTCATTACGACTATGACGCCTATGGCAACCTGATCCGCGAACGTCGCGGCACGGGCCAGAAACTCGTTACCGAATACCGCTACGACTGCCAGCATCGCCTAATCGGCGTCAGCCTGCCGGGTGGCAGCACCGCGTTCTACAAATACGATGCCTTCGGTCGTCGTATCGAAAAAACTGTCGATGGTCAGACCACCGAGTTCTTGTGGCAAGGCGAACGGCTGATCGCCGAAAGCGCAGACAATCGCTATCGCAGCTACATTTACGAGCCGGGCAGCTTCCGTCCACTGGCGATGCTTGATGGCGAAGGCCCGCGCAAAGCCACGCCGTTTTACTACCAACTCGACCACCTCGGCACACCGCAGGAACTCACCGACTACAGTGGCGAGATCATGTGGTCCGCGAAGTACCGCGCCTACGGTAACCTCGCTGCGCTGGACGTCAGCGAAATCGATAACCCGCTGCGCTTCCAGGGTCAGTATTTCGACGCCGAGACAGGGTTACATTACAACCGGCACCGCTACTACAATCCGGGCACTGGGCGGTTTTTGACGCCGGACCCGATCAAGCTTGCGGGCGGGTTGAATAACTACCAGTACGTGCCTAACCCTACGGGGTGGGTGGATCCGTTGGGTTTGAGCGGTAACTGTCCTGATGCGGATAAGAAATTACCGCAAGGTGCAACCCCTGGGTCTACTTCAGGGGATACAGTCAAAGACGCAGGACCTTCCGCTCCCCCAGAACCACCACCTATCGGTCAGGGATATCACAATGAGGTTTATGGAAGTAAACCAGTAAAACCACAAGATGCAGTAAAACGATGGGAAGATTTCTTAGGTGAGGGGCCGTATACAAATATTCATCCTAGGACTGGGTTACCAGACAACGATAGAATTGTGTCTGCCGACGGCAAGAGAAGTATTCGGTATGGTAACCACGAAATGAGTAGCAAACCGAATAAGCATCACTACCATGAAGAGACGTGGACACTAGATCTAATAAACAATGTAATGAACGTCGACAACACCGTAATACGAGTACCACTAGGAACAAAATAAATGAATATTACGATAGCAAGCATAGTTAAAAGTACGCACAATAAAATACTTGTCGAGTATTCAACACCCTATGGAAAAGGCTTATCAGTATTTACAGGTTCGCCCCCTAACGCAAATCAAACACTTGATGTCGAAATCAATATAGATGATGAGTTCATTTGGGGAGAAAACTTGACCCCCTCCTCAAAAAACACGCCTTCCATATCCTTCGAACTAGGATTCACATACATCACAGGAGAGTTAATCGTTATTGAGGACGACGGTTGCGGTGTATTAAAAATTGGGGATGCGATAATACTAATTTCTCTTGAGCAAAAAAAACATACCCTACCCATATACGTAGATATTATTGCAAAAGAAATCTCCATCCACCCAACCAACATATGAGCAAGCAATACCAAAATCCGTTCGAGGGGCAAAAATGACAACACAAAAATGTATCCCACGAAGCGTATGGTATGGGCTCGACGGAACAGGTTACAACAACATTGCGCAAGAGCTAAAATCCGAAGATCCTTCACTAAGAAAATGGATTTCAGTATACGCCATTTACAAATACCCCTTTACCAGTGATCCATATCAGTATTACGACTTTATCCATCAATCGAAAAATTTCCGATATGCAACAGTGATATTTACAATCCCAACCGAAACACTTGAAATAAGTGACGGCGTGGACGACCGAGACATCAATCTCTTAAAAATAGAAACCATAAACTCTGAGGCGGAAATCAACGCCCTTCTTGAGAAGTATGACATCGACCCAGAACTTTTCACCACTCCATGGCGGTGTGAATACCCGTTCTAGTTGCCGAACTGCAATCAGAGGGGAGCTAATTTTTTTGTTGAAGGAAATAAATCCGCCGACTTTTTCAATTAATTAAAAAATACATGGGCAATGTAAAATTAGACCAAAACTCAAATATGAACTTCAACCGATTCGAGTCCCAAGCGGTTGGACAGTAACAATCAACAACCTTTTTGAAGTTGAATTTACACCAGAAACCACCGACTGGTTTACCTGCTCAGTACTATTGGGCGGGGTACGTCGAAGTAGCGGGCACTGCTTCGATTCTAGAGTAGAACCTGAGGGCGACCCCAACGGAGAGTTCGTAATTGATTTTCTGAAAATCGATCACGACCAAAAAGGAAAACCTGTTAAAAACTCCGAAGTCTTTCTTGGTGAGTTCAGAACCAAAAGCAAGATTGAATTTATAAAAAAAATTGAATCACTCATGATCGAATCGTGAAATACAGACATCTAAACCCAGTACCTACCAATATAGCAAAAGCAAATAAAGCGAGAGGGAAAATTTATTTTTCACACTTTACAAAAAAACACTAAAACAAATCCACCCCGCTCTTTAAATCACTTCCCGTTATTAAACCTGAATGGATAAAAAAACTGTAGATACGGCATAAAAATCTTACACCCAAAGGAAATGTGACGCTTGAAAACCCCACATTTAATCGGCGGAAATAATGTTAGAAACCAACAAAAAAATTATTCTTAACGGAGAAGATGCTCTCGAAGTCCTAGCAGATATCGAGTTCATATTAATTTCACTGCACAAAATGGGTAGCTATTACTCCGACAAGCCAATCGAAAACTACCAAAAAGCCACCACTAACTTCATTGATAACGAAGGAGTCACCCAACGACTTGCCAAAGTAAGAAAAATCATAAGCAAGAATTTTGATTCGACACTAGGAGATGATGACATGGATGACATTGAGCGCCACATGGAAGGGATTAAATTTTGGAAACCTTAAATAAATTTTCAAACATATAATTCTCAACAGACTTTTATAGATATAATCAGCAGCGAAGTTTCCATACGCTTACATCTATAAGGACAGCGATCAAAGGAAACAGATTATTTTCCATAGCACTCAAAGATATTGAAAAACAAATCTGTCACCTTTTTGAAAAAAACACAGCACTGATGATATAAAACCATGGGGTAACGACCCATCCGTGCCACCTGGGGACTATAAAGAAAAATGAAAGTTAGATGCAAAACAAACAAAATAGACAACACCTTTACGCAAGATACTGCAACAAGACTGGAGCGTTACATCTCGATCAGCGACAGTGAACTAGACATAGAAATTGGAAAAGAATATACGGTTTACGGTATAGAGTTCTGGGATAATTGCCCATGGATTTATATATGCGCAGACTCTTACGATGAATACCCCAAACCGTTCGCACTAGATTTTTTTGAAATCACCGAACAAAAACTTTCTTCTTATTGGGTCCTAAACTCAAAAGACACATACAACAAAAAAGTCAAGACACAGCTCGTTTTTTGCGAATGGGCTGATGACGACAGCTTTTATGAAAAGTTAATCGATGAAGATGAAGCATGCGTTATCACATTCGAAAAATATAGAAAAGCTATGGACATCGAATAAATGAAGAAGAATCAAGAGACGAAGGGGACAAATTCATATTCCACAGACATCTCAAAAGACATTAAAAACAAATACTTCCCTTTTGCTAAACTTAAATCTACGACCAACTTAAAACTTAGTAAAAGCAAAGAATCTAGTAGAGATCACTAAGCATTTTGAGCAATCTAACATGTGGACATCAGCAATATCGAACAAAAAGCAGTGGACGTCTATTTTCGGAGAAACATATTCCCCCTCAAGCATGCGTACGTCATACGTAATGCTGGACGGAAACTCTATATGCATAAAATTATCCAGCAAAATAGAGCAAGCAGTCCCTAAAAAGTGGCTGACAAAGAATTACAACGAGTATGCGTTTCAGCTCTACATAGTAGACATAGAAAATTTTAATGTAGAGAATTTTAACTTCAGCGGCACCACCACCTTAACAATCGAGGGAAAATCCTCAGACTACAAAATCACAATTAAATTTGAAAATAACTGTGTAGTCACATGCCAAGCAAAAAATATTAGTATAGCCAATATTACAGCATACAATAACGACGGCGCAGTGTAGCGCAATGCGCTCACTGACACTTTTATAGACAGTAGTGCATTCAGACACTACCGACGATGTCGGGAACAGATCATAGTTTCTTATTACATAGATGTGATTATCTCACAACCTAAATGTTTTCATAAACCTGGCTCGCGAGCTCCTTGGTTCTAGGCAGAAACTATACCCATTACTTTGCGCCCCTTCGGTTTACATGAGCACCCATGAATAAACATCAAATCACACTCGCCAACAACTGGACCGCCACCTTCGAAAACAACGGTGAGTTCCGCATGGGAGCCGAAGGCTGGAGCTTGCTCCTGGAAGGATCTGACGGCAGAAATATCAAATACTTTTCGGACAAGGTCATATTGGTCAACGATGACGACGGCACCCAGGCTAATTCGTGCATTCGTCTATCCAGCGACGGTGTCTACGGTTATTTGAGCACAGCCGTTGACAGCTGCTGGGTGATCGATTTCTCGCGGTGCATGATCGCCCCGCACCGAGTGAGCATCCATCACTACCATGACGCCTATGACGAAAGCGTGGCAGCTTACGAACAACCCGCCTTCAAGCGTGTGAGGCAATACATCAGTGTGGTTGGAAGGCACATCTATCTGACCTTCCCGCTGACCAAAGATGAAGACTTCCCCAAGGTATGGGAAGAGTATCTGTCCATACGCAAACGCCAACTGGATGAGCTTTATTTCAGAAACTGACCAGTGGGCGCCAATATCATGTTGCTATTGGTGCGCCCTACCCGATCAACTCGTCCATCACCTCATACTTAACCACCACCCGATTCCGATACAATCTCACCCTCTCCACCAATTCCCCCACCTGCCCCTTCTCCCGCACTTCCCGCCAGATCTCATTCTCCCGATACACCCGCTCCCCTTCCCGCACAAACCGGTGCCCTTCCTGAAACACGTGATACCGATACTCCCGCACTCGATCGCACAACAACTCCCCCTCCAACTGCGTCACCCCCACGTTCAACTTCAACTGAAAACTCCGATCAGTCGGGTTGTGCAGTACTAGATCAACGTAGTTGTAGAAAATCGCCGCGCCAGATCCGAATGGCAGTACTCGCCCCTCATCCGGGAATGGGTCGAAGCTGTGGTTGGAGCGTCCAACCACTATCAGAGGTGAGTGGATCGCCATCCAGTGGATCAGGTTGCTCAGTTGGCAGATTCCGCCGCCGATACCGCTGCGTGCTTCGCCGAAGGACAGTACCATGCCTTCAACGTAGCCGCGTTTGCGGGTTGGGCGGCCGACGAGGCGGCAGAAGGAGAAGTGTTCGCCGGGGGCGATGATGAGGCCGTCGATGGCGGCGACGGCGAGTTTCAGGTTGATGACTTTGTTGTGTTGCAGGGCGAGGTCGGAGTCGCCGAGTTTGCGGATGAGTTTCGAGGTGTGTTTGAGGTAGCGGAATGGCAGACGGTCAGCGCCGGCAACCAGGCGTGCGTAGCGTTTGCTGGAGCAACGCCAGGCGATCTGGCGGAACAGTCTTTTTTGCCACACGCGCAGCCAGTACAGGGCCGGGTGGTAGAGGGAAAGTGGTTTCATCCGTGAGGCAACGGCAGGCGCCGTTTTGTCCTTGAAGCGTGTTAGGGGCGCGCAGTTTAGCCTGTGGGACGGCTTGCGTCGTGCGCGAGATGTCGTGTCTCGACACGCTTCGAATGGCTTGCTGAACAGCAAATTAAGCTTCAGCTAAGCTTGCGTCGCTAGCATCCCGGCCCGAGAGACACCTGTCGCCGATCAACCGCGGATGAGCTTACCGAATGAGCCAGTTTGATTTACCAGCCGTTACGCAGCCGAATTTCAGTCTTGTATTGGTAAATTACAAAACCCCGGACATCACCCGGATGTGCCTGGAGTTATTGCGTCAGCACGTTCAGGCGCAGCGCATTCCGGTTTGGGTGGTGGACAATGATTCGGCGGATGCCAGCCTGGATTACTTGCGTTCGCTGGACTGGATCAATCTGATCGAACGTCCCTCCCCCGGCAAAGAAGCGGGACATATTGCGCATGGCAAGGCGCTGGATCTGGCGCTGGAAAAAGTTGAAACCGACTATCTGTTTCTGCTGCACACCGACACCTTTGTCTACGACAAGGAAGTCTTCGCGATGATGCTGCGTGAGTGTACAAAGTCTGCGGACATCGCCGCAGTCGGGTGTGTCGAGCAAATCAATCGAGGGATTCTGAGAGACACCTGGCGACTAACTTCGCGCTTTTGCAAACATTATATTCGCCGGGCGAAAAACTCATTGGGTCTGCACAGTAAAGAGCCGAAACCTTATCGGGAAACTCATCTCAAGAGTTTTTGCACCTTGTGGAACGCCAAGTTGATGAAGTCCCAGGGACTGCACTTTTGCATGGATGACCGAGTGCCCGGTTATACCCTGCAGGATCGAATGGTCGGTCTGGGCTACGGCATCAAGCTGCTGTCACCGCGCAAGATTTTCCGCTACCTGGATCACATCCAGGCAGGAACCGTCGCCGCTGCCGGCACCTACGGCAAAAACCACCGCCGCACCAAAATGTATGAAGCCACCCTCAAACGCTTTGAGGGGCAGGCATCGGTATAATCGCGAACACAAAAAAGGGCGACTGCAAAGTCGCCCTTTTTTTATCTTAAATTGTATACATCCGCTCCGAAGAGGTGTTCGCCCAGTGTAATGGCCTGGCAATCCATGCACCGGTAAAGAGCCCTGACACTGGGCGAACGGGAAGGATTTTAATAGAAGTTGGCGGATATGTCGTCATACCTAAAGGTAAATTTAATGTACGAAGAAGTTAATAGATATTTATCGACGAAATCCTTTCATGAAACTTTCAACGCACGGCTCAAATCGTTTCAGATGATTGTTCTCATACAATAATCTGTACAAGAACAATCATCTTGTAGAGTTAATGCTCAGCTTTCATGCTGACTGGTCACTTTTAATACATCGGTATAAGTGACAACTACGCTTTGCCCGACTTTCAGATCTTTCAGCCTGGCTTGAATTTCAGGCTTTTTCACGTCGAGTGTTTTCGACTGGCCTTGGGGGTTTTCCAAGGTTACCTGATTATTCTTCAAATCAATTTTGGTGATTTTCAGTTGCACCTGAATCTGGCGATAAGCCTCCCCGCCCGGGTTTTCAGTGCCCGGAGCGTTGCGCAGCTCGCCGCTGCGCTCGACGGTGCCAGGCAGACCTTTATCCACATCGGTATCGAGGTAAGCCGCCACGGAACGCTGCACTTCGACTTTGACCAGATCACCGACCTTGAGGTTGGCGAGGTTTTTCGCCTTGTCGCTAAGCTGAACGTGAACCTGTTGACCTTCGGCACCTTCCAGCACCACCTGATGATTGGCCGCATCGACAGCCAGCACTTTGGTGGTGACCTGATCGGCCTCGACGGTAGCAGAAAGCGGAATATCGGCCGCTATGGCGCCGAAGCTGGTGGCGGACAGGACGGTTGCGAGGGTGATGGCCTTGGCCAGAGCGTGGAGCTTCATAAGCGGTACTTTCCCTGTAATGAATGGCAGCAACCGGCGCCAACGCGTATTTGGCGCCGAATGTGCCACTGAGCATAGACGCTGTTCAGGGCTTGGCTTTCGTTTCTGCCGCGGCGGTCTCCTGCGCGGTGGATTCGCCACTGGTGGTGCCCTTGCCGCTGTCCTCGCGCTGTTTGGGGTCGGTCGGGCGCAGGGCGTCGTTGTCGCGCTCGGTTTCTCCCGGTGGCCGGGGTTCGTCGGGGTGTTCGCTGGGGGATACGGGTTTCATGGTGGTTCTCCTCAGGCGTCAGGGTCATCCAGTTCATTGGCGACGTTCGCGGCGGGCGAATCCTTGTGCAGGTCATCGGCCTTGGCGCGCAGGATCTGCCACTGCTCCAGATCGATCGCGCCTTGACCGAGCAGGTCGTCGGCGATGCGCTGCAGATCGAAATAGTGAGCGTCGGGGGACTGCTGCCAGTAGGTCTGGTCGTCGAACAGGCGTTGCCAGGTGGTGAGATCTGGGGGTTGCAGGTCGTCGCTCATGGGCGGGCTCCTCGCCGGGGTCTCGGAAATGGGCCGGGATTGTTCGGTAGAGGGTGGTAGACGGGGCGGAGTTCCGGGCAATTGCTCTGTGGGTGACTGTACCGGCGCCTTCGCGGGCAAGCCCGCTCGCACAGGGGTTTGTGTACGAAACTCAGTACCCGGTCATTTCCAGATAGCCGCGCCCGCCATGGCTGCCGCTGATCCGCACCGGCCCTTCCCAGTAAGGGATGCGCAGGTTCATCCAGGCATTGGGATTGAGTGCGTCGAGGCTGATGTCGAGGTGTTTGTCGGGAATGCTGATCGACCAGCGCACCGGCATCTGGCGGCCGACAACTTTTGCGGTGTCCTTGGGTGTGAGTCTCATCTGCGCGCCGTGCAGGGTTTCGGTCTGGCCGTCGGCGTTGATCCAGGTGCCGGTCAGATACGGCGCGCCGTCGGTTTGCCGGGTGCGAAACAGCATCAGCGACTCACCACTGTCCAGGTGCAGGGAAAACCAGTCCCACCCGGTCTGATTGGCTGCCAGCGGCTGGCTGCTCCACTCCCGATCCAGCCACGCCGGGCCGCTGACGGTGTAGGTCTGGCCGTCGATTTGCAGGGTGCCGCTGGCCTGAAAAAACGGCTGACTGTAGTAGTACGAAGCCTGACCCTGTTCGGATTTTCGGCTGAAACCGTTGTCACCTTGCAACACCAGTGGACGACTGGAGGTGAGGTGCAATTGATAGCTGAAGGCTTTGTCGCTGGCGCTGAGTTGCAGATCGGTCAGCGGATCCTGCGCCTGACTGGCGAAGCGCCAATCATCGATCCACGCCTCGAACGGCGCCACGTTCACCCCGGCCTGCCCCACTCCGCCCCGGGCATAGCGCTCGGCGGCATGGTGCGCGGTGGCTGAAGTCACCGCGGCATGCCCGAGCCAGATCGTCTGGTTGCCCCAGCCCGGCTGCTCTGCCGCAGGCTTTAACGCACTGCGAAACAGAGTCCATTGCACACCGAAATCGTGGCCCTGCTGATCCTTGAGATTGGCGGTGACATACCACCACTCGATACGAAAACCATCATGTGCGCCGTGATCTGCCGGGAAGCTGAACACCCGCCCCGGCACCACCGGTGTGAACTGCGCGGCCTGATCGCCGAGCCCGGCAAAACCCTTCTGCTCAGGCACAGGCTGATCGCAACCGCCCAACAGCAGCAACGCGAACAGCAGCGCAACCCGGTTAATCCTCATGGGCAAACGTCCTCAGCAGATCCGCCGGTTGCGTGCGGTACAACGAATACAGCGGCCATGCCGAGGCCAATAGCGTCGCCAGCAACGCCAGCCCGAGCAACTGCAGCAGTTGCAGCGGAAAAATCCGCAACGGCAGACGCCAGCCGAATGCCTGCACATTGATCACCGCGTCCAGACACCACGCCAACGCGATCCCCAACGGCAACGCCAGCACCAGCGTCAACACCGCCAGCAGCCACGTCTGGCCAAGGTTGAGCAGCATCAACTGGCGGCGCGTCACGCCCAAGGCCCACAGCGGCGCCAGTTGTCCGAGGCGGCTCTGGCTCTGGGTCAGCAGGCTGATGAACAGCGCCACACCGGCCACCGCCAGGGTCAGACTGTTCAACGCGGCGGTGGCGGCGAAAGTGCGTTCGAAAATCTGCACCGACCAACCCTTGAGTCGCGCCTGATCGACGATGCGGCTGTCATCAAGCTGAAAGCGCGTTTGCAGTGCGCGCAAAAACGGCGGGATATCGGGCGGCGCGATGCGCAGGTTGAAACGGTTCGGTGTCAGTGACGGCCACAGCCGCAGCAGATGATTGCTGTTGACCAGCACGTGCCCCTTGGGATTGCCGTAGTCGGCGTAGATCCCGACGATCCGCGGTGACCACGCCCCGCCCGGCGTCGGCACGCTCAAATGATCCCCCGCCCGCACCTTCAGCCGTCGTGCCAGTTGTTCGCTGAGCATCACTGAATCGTCGTTCGCCAGATGCGCCCACGGATCACCGGCGATCGCCTCGAGCAACGGCCATTGCTGCCGGTAATAAGGATGATCGATCACCCCGAAGACATCCGCCGGCCAGCCTTGCAGGGTGACCGCGACTTGCCAGTTGGGCAGCACCGCGCTGACGTTCGGCTGTTGTTTGAGCCAGGTGTACATCTCGCGCGATTGCGCCGGATTGACCGGGTTGAGGTACAGCTCGGCACTGAGGCGTTGTTCGAGCCAGTCGTCGAAGGTCTGGCGAAAACCGGCGGTCATGCTGCCGGCGCCGATATTGGCCGACAGCGCCAGCAGCAACGCCATCAACGCCAGACTGAGTGCCGGCAGTTGCTGGCGGCAATCGGCGAGAAACCACTGACCCAGCACCGAACGACTGCGCCCGAGCAAAGGAGTAAGCACTGCGCTGAGCACCACCGGCAACGCCAGCGCGGCGCCGAGCAGCAACCCGGCCATCAACACAAAACCACTTCCGAGGCTGTCACCAAACAACAACGCCAGCAGCGCAATCAAGCCCAGCACCGCCGCCAGCCAACCCTGACGGCGCAACCAGCGCGCATGCTGCAGATGCCAGGCTTGCGGATCCGCCACCGCCAACAGCGGCAAGCGTGCCGCACGCAGCAGACTATTGGCACCGGCCAGCAACGCGCCGAACAGGCTCAAACCAATACCGCTGAACCACCACCACGGACTCAGGCGCAACTGCCCCGCCACTTCCGCGCCGTACAGACCGCGCAGGCTGGCGGCGACATCCGGCAGCAACACGCTCGCCAGCCAGTAACCGCTGATGACTCCGAACACCCCGCCAGCCAACGCCAGCACACCGAGCTCGACGACCAGACAGCCGATCAACATCCGCGCACTGACCCCGCAGGCGCGCAACGTGCGCAGCAGGCCACGACGCTGTTCCAGCGCCAGACCGATCGCCGCGTGCACGATAAACAGTCCGACCAGAAACGAGAGAAAGCCCAAGGCATCGAGGTTGAGGTGAAAGCTCTCGGTCAGGCGCGCCAGATTGTTTTCCTCGGCGCTGCTTTTGAGCTGCAGCCGACCATTGAACGCGGCCGGCAGCTCGCCATGAAAATCCTTCGGCAGCAACAAGCGCGATAATTGCCCGGGCTGTTCGAGCAGGGTTTGCGCAACACCGATGTCCACCAGCAACACGCCAGGCGCCATGTCCTTTTGCGCGTGCAGCGGCGGCAGCGTCTGGCCGCTGGCGGTTTGCGGCGTGGCGCCTTCGGTCAGGCCCAAGGAGTGCAGGGTTTCCGGGGAAATCCAGGTGCTGCCCGGCGGTGAGAAGAACGCGACGATGCGCTCGATCGGCATCGCCTGCCCGGCCACCGCAGCGTCCATCGGCAGCGACACCGGTTCGATGCCCATCAGTTGCAGGCGCTGGTCTTGGTGATCCTTGAGCAGCAGCCGTCCCTGCAGCAGCGGCGACACCGGCCAGCCTGCGCGGCGCAGATCGATGAACCACTGCTGGGTGAAGGTCGCACCGCTCGGTGTGGCCAGACTGGCCTGGGGTTCGCCACCAATCATCTGACTGGCCCGGGCGTAACTGTCGCGGGCCTGACTGTTCAGTGCCTCGACCCCGGTCAGCAAACTGGTGGCCAGCCACAGCCCGGTCAGCACACTGAAGAACTGCACCGGATGCCGCCGCCAGTGGCTGAGCAGCGCACGCAGGGTTTGCCAGAACACGTTCACGTCAGACGGCCATTGGACAACACCACCCGTTGCGCCAGCCGCGCTGCAACCCGCGGGCTGTGCGTGACCATCAACAGCGTGGTCGGCGTGTCATCCAGCAACTCGAGCAACAGGCGCAGCACTTCGTCGCTGGTGGCTTCGTCGAGGCTGCCGGTGGGTTCGTCGGCCAGCAGCAGTTTCGGCCGCGACGCCAAGGCCCGGGCCAGCGCCACCCGCTGCTGCTGACCGCCGGAAAGTTGTTCGGGATAACGCTTGAGCAAATCGCCCAGCCCCAGACGCTGCACCAGATGCGCTTGCCAGCGCGGTTCATGGCGCCCGGCCAGGCGCGCCTGGAACGCCAGATTGTCCTCGACCCGCAGGCTGCCGATCAGGTTGAACTGCTGGAACACCAGACCGATTTCCGTACGGCGCCAGTCGGCCAGTTGCGCTTCGTTCATCTGCTCCAGCCGATGCTCGCCGCTGTGGATGCTGCCGCGATCAACCTTGTCGAGGCCGGCGATCAGGTGCAGCAAGGTGCTTTTGCCGCTGCCGGATTCGCCCATCAGCGCCAGACTGCTGCCGGCTTCGAGCGTCAAGTCGACGCCTTGCAGCACCGGGAGCGGGCCTTGGGGGGTGAGGTAACTTTTGAACACGCCTTGAACCTGAAGCATGCCGCCATCCGTTGGGTCAATGTGGGGCAAGGATAGCGGATTGCGGCCTGAGCAGATCAGTGGTGTTTGCACTGGCCCCATCGCTGGCAAGCCAGCTCCCACAGAGATTGAGGTTGCTCACAAATACTGGACTCACCATCAAACACCGTAGGAAATATCTTCAGATCAGCGGTGTTTGAACTGGCCCCATCGCTGGCAAGCCAGCTCCCACAGGGATTGAGGTTGTCCACAAATACTGAGTACACCTTAAAACACTGTGGGCGCTGGCTTGCCAGCGATGAGGCCAGTGAAACCGGCACAAATCTCACTCCCCGGTCGCCACACTGGTCGCCGCCGCACCCGGTGTGACGATGGTCTTCAGATCAATGTGCTTCCACTCAGGCTTGGCCCCCAGCCGCGCATTGAAGCGGTAGTTGAAGGTGAAGTCGTCCGCCGTCGGCAGCGTCAACGGTTTGCCGTACAGCGCCTCGACTCCCGCTAGGTCATAACCCATCAACTGCAGCAGCGTCGGAAAAATGTTGTAGTGACTGGAGCGATCCTTGTTCGCCGGCAACGCTTGCGCCCAGTCCGGCCCGTGCAGCTGATCGCCCTGAATCACCACCAGTGGCACCAGCCCTTCTTCCTCCACCGGATCGCCGCCGCAGTGGGTATTGAGCCCGGGGTTGCCGCGTTCATGCAGGTCCTGACCGTGATCGGAGGTGTAGATGAGCAGCGCATTGTGCAAATTGGCCTGGACAAATACCCGGGCGAAGAACTCGCCGACATTCCACAGCACGGTGTTCTTGTAGGCGTTGCGGTACAGCACCCAGTCATCCGGCTGGCCGTTGAAACCGTCACGTTTGCCGGTATCCGCCACTTCGGTGAACTGCCCGCGCGGCAGCGTCGGCCGATAGACCATGAAGTTGTCCGGGTATTTGTCGTGCACCGGGAAATGCGCGCCGACCTTGTTGATCACCACCAACTCCGGCTGATCATCGTTGAGCAATTCGATCAGCTTGGCGGCGGCAGCCATGTCGCGGTCACGCACGCTGGTCTGGTCAAACTGCACGAACTCTTCGATGTCCTTTTTCTCGCTGTCGGTCATCAGGTTCTGCAGATTGCCGGCAGTGCGCTGAGCGTCGATGTACACCGTGCGCAACCCGGCCTTTTTCGCGTATTGCCAGATCGACGGCAGCGTGCTGTTGATGCGCATGTAATCGTCGCGGGTGCCGCCGTAGCGCAACGTGACGTTGGTGTCGGCGCTGCAATTGGCGATGGACGCGGCGTAGCCGTAGTTGAAAATGTCGACGCCCGGATGCGCCTGCTTGAGGTTGCTGTGCACGCCGAACGGGGCATTGATGTCCAGGTAATTGCCGGAAATGCTTTCGTCGATGATCAGCACGATGTCGTGATTGACCGCCACAGGGTTGCGCGCCAGCGTCACCGGCTCTCGCGGGCCGACCGTATTGTGCAGCGCTTCATAGGCGAACAGGTTCAGATAGGCCAGCGGCGTGTACATGATCGGCAAACCGCGCGCGCCCTCGCCCGCCCGCAGGAACAACACCGCGCTCAACAGCAGCACACCACACACCGGCGCCGCCACACGCAACGCGTTGGGCACCACCAGTGCATGGCGCGGTTTCAGACCGATGCCGAACAGCAACAGCAGACCACTGAGCGCGCCATGAATGATCGCGTCGCGATACTGGTAGGCGGCCTCCTGAATGAAGCCGCCGGAGTACACCAGCGAGACAAAGCTGCTGTAGCTCAGGTAATCCGCGGTGACCCGGGTATAGACATCGAAAAACACCGCCGAGACAAACAGTGTTATTGCGAACAAGTGGCGAATGAGAGTCTGACGAATATAAGCCGTTAGATATAACGCTAAAGTAAGCGCCAAAAACATCGCGCCAAAAAGAAGTACAGCAAAACCGACGCCGATAGCATTTAACCGATCAATGTAATATTCGGAATAAAGCAGCAAATAAACAATTAAAAGTACTTCTTTGGCATATCTGAACATGGCGATACCGCTCGTGCAAAACGGCAGGGAGTCAAAGGTTTGTCGGTCAGAACCTGACACTAGCACCCAGCCATCAAAGCGCAAGAATTGACTGTTTTCTTCAGAAAGCGTCAAAAAACCGGTGACTCAAATCTGACACACACCGAACGCTGCAAGCCCTTAAATTAGCGGCTTACAACCGTTTATCGCTTATTTTAAATCTGAACAAATCTGCAAAAAAACAACAAATCCAATCGCAGCAATGACTTGATGGCCAATCGCCAAAAAACGCTCAAGTGTTATACAGGTGCAACATGTCATTTTGCTGACACGCTTTCCAAACCCTGCGCTATACCCCTTTTACAGTCTTCTTCCGAACTTCTTCTTTTCGCTCTATCGAGGGTGCGCAGATGGACGTGAGCGTATTTGGCACCGGCTATGTCGGATTAATTCAAGCCGCCGCACTTGCAGATGTAGGGCATCGGGTTTTATGTGTCGATATTGACCCAAATAAGATCAGGCAACTGCAACAAGCCGTGCCGCCTATTAGCGAGCCTGGGTTATCCGCCGCACTGGAAGAAAACATCAAGGCCGGCCGTTTGCTGTTCAGCACCCAGGCCAGCGACGCCGTGGAGCACGCCGAACTGATCTTCATCGCCGTGGGCACGCCGGCCGATGAAGACGGTTCCGCCGACCTGACCCACGTGCTCAACGTCGCCCGGCAGATTGCCTCGCACATGGAGGCCGATCGCACCCTGATCATCAAGTCCACGGTGCCGGTCGGCACGGCGGACCAGGTCGCCGCCAAGGCCAGCGAAGAGTTGCAGCGCCGTGGCCGCAGCAGCCTCAAGGTGCGGGTGGTGTCCAACCCAGAATTCCTCAAGGAAGGCAGCGCCCTCGCCGATTGCATGCGCCCGGACCGGATCATCGTCGGCACCCGCGATGACGCGGCCCGCGAACAGATGAGCGAGCTGTACGCGCCGTTCTGCCGCAACCACGAAAAACTGATGTTCATGGACAACCGCAGCGCCGAGCTGACCAAGTACGCAGCCAACGCGATGCTCGCCACGCGCATCAGCTTCATGAACGAACTGGCCAACCTCACCGAACTGCTCGGCGCCGACATCGAAGCGGTGCGCAAAGGCATCGGCTCCGATCCGCGCATCGGCTACCACTTCATCTATCCCGGTTGCGGCTTCGGCGGTTCATGCTTCCCCAAGGATCTGCGCGCTCTGCTGCACACCGCCGAACACAACGGAATGCCGCTGAAACTGCTGCGCAGCGTCACCGACGTCAACGACAGCCAGCGGCACATCCTCTTCGGCAAACTCAAGGCGCAGTTTCCGCAAGGCCTGGCCGGCAAGTCGATCGCGATCTGGGGCCTGGCGTTCAAACCCAATACCGATGACATGCGCGAAGCCCCCAGCCGCTACCTGATGGACGCGCTGTGGGCCGAAGGTGCCAGCGTGCAGGCCTACGATCCGGAAGCCATGTCCGAATGCCGGCGCCTGTACGGCTATCGCAACGACCTGCACCTGTGCGCCACCCGCGACGACACTCTGGAAGATGCCGATGCGCTGGTGATCTGCACCGAGTGGAAGAATTTTCGCGTAGTGGATTTCGAGCTGCTGGCGAGCAAGCTGCGCTCGAAGGTGATTGTCGACGGTCGCAACCTCTACAACCCGGAACACGTGGCCGCCGCCGGCCTGCATTACAGCGGCATCGGCCTGCGCCAGATCGCTCCGGAAGGATTGCGCCCATGAAAATCCTGGTCACCGGCGCAGCCGGCTTCATTGGCGCCCATTGCGTGTTGCGGCTGATGCGCGACGGGCATGCGGTGGTCGGCCTGGATAACTTCAACGACTATTACGACCCGCAGCTGAAACACGATCGGGTGCAATGGGTACGCGATCAGGCAGGGAATTTCCCGCTCACAAGTATTGATCTGACCGATGCCGCGGCGATTGAAGCGCTGTTTGTCCGCGAACAACCGCAAGTGGTGATCCATCTCGCGGCGCAGGCCGGGGTGCGTTACTCGCTGGAAAATCCGAAGGCCTACCTCGACAGTAACCTCTGCGGTTTCCTGAACATTCTCGAAGGCTGCCGCCACCATCCGGTCGAGCATCTGATCTACGCCTCGTCGAGCTCGGTGTATGGCGCCAACCAGCACACGCCGTATTCGGTGCATGACGGGGTGAATCACCCGCTGTCGCTGTACGCCGCGACCAAAAAAGCCAACGAGCTGATGGCCCACAGTTATAGCCACCTGTTCGGCATTCCCAGCACCGGCCTGCGCTTTTTCACCGTTTACGGCCCCTGGGGTCGGCCCGACATGTCGCCGATCCAGTTCGCTCGGGCAATCACCGAAGGCACGCCGCTGAAGCTGTTCAACTACGGCGAGCACCAGCGCGACTTCACTTACATCGACGACATCGTCGAAAGCATCGCGCGCCTCACCGACCATCCGCCGCACAGCCACCCGGAGTGGGATCGTGAACATCCCGACGCGGGCAGCAGCATGGCGCCGTGGTGCCTGTTCAACATCGGCGGCCACCACCCGGTGGAGCTGAAAACCTATCTGGCGCTGATGGAAAAACACCTCGGCCAGAAAGCCATTGTCGAGCTCTTGCCCCTGCAACCGGGCGATGTGCTCAACACCTGTGCCGAGACCGATGATCTGGCCCAGGCCACCGGGTTCCAGCCCCGGATCGAGCTGGATGAAGGACTGGGGCGTTTCATCGCCTGGTTTCGCGACTACTACCCCACTGCCTATCGCCCACGCGCCGCTCGCGGCTGAACATCAGCGGAGGACCCCATGACTGGACATGAACAAGGTGTACCGATCAATCAGATGCGCCGCGACAAGCGCATGGATCCCGAGCACCGAATGCGCCTCGATAGCGCCATCCACCGGCAGGGCCGTGGCTGGCTGACCGGCCGCGACGGTGGCCGGCCATGGACCCTGTCGCGCACCAATCGCGTGCTCGCCTGCATCGGTGCGCTGCTGATTCTGGTGGTGTTTTCGCCGGTGCTGCTGGGCCTGGCGCTGGCGATCAAATTCACCAGCCCGGGACCGGTGATGTTCGTGCAGAAACGCACCGGTTATCGCGGCCGCACCTTCGGCATGTACAAGTTCCGCACCATGGTCTGCAACGCCGAAGAACTGAAGGAATCGCTGCGTCACCTCAACAAGCACGGGGTCGACGCCATCGATTTCAAGATCGACAAAGATCCACGCATCACCGGCATCGGCGGTTTCCTGCGGCGTACCAGCCTCGACGAACTGCCCAACCTGTTCAACGTGGTCAGCGGTGACATGCGCCTGGTCGGCCCGCGGCCGACTTCGTTCAACGCCTACCGCTACAAGGACAGCCACCTCGCGCGCCTGAGCATCTACCCCGGCATGACCGGCCTGTGGCAGATCTCCGGGCGCAGCAACATCGACTTCGACCAGCGCGTTGAGTTGGACCTCAGCTATATCGCCGAGCAGAGCCTCCTGCTTGATCTGAAGATCTTGTTGAAAACCCCCTTCAAAGTATTCAGCGGCCACGGAGCAAGCTAATGGACGGTTCAACCAACAAAAGCCTGAGCATTGCCAACCCCAGCGAATCGAACCTGATTTCGACCGTGCTGGATCTGGATCTGCGGATCCTGTTCCTGACCGCCGCCAACCCCGGCGCGGGCACCACCACCAGTGCCCTGGCGCTGGCCAGCCAACTGGCGCAGATGAGCAGCGGCCAGGTGTTGCTGGTCGATGCCAGCCAGTCGGCAGGCAACCTCACGCAGCAATTGAACCTGGGTAAGGAGCGCGGCCTTCGCGACCTGCTGTTCAACCCGGACAACCCGCCGCTGTTGCAGGACTGCGTGGTGCAGGTCTCGAGCCTGCCTTTCCATGTGCTGCCCAATGGCCGGCCGATCCGCACCCTGGAACACCTGACCGCCGAGCGCCTGAGCCCACTGCTCGACCGACTTGGCACACAGTACCGCTTCGTGGTGATCGACGGTGACGCGGTGTATTCCGCCGCCGACACGCTGGTGCTCGCCACTCAGGTCGATGGCGTGGTGTTCGTGGTACGCGCCGAGGACACCCGCTGGGAAGTCGCCCAGGCTGCCGTGCAACGCCTGACCCAGGCCGGCGCGAAGGTGGTCGGCAGCGTGTTCAACCGGCGCAAGTACTACATGCCCAAGTGGCTCTACAAAAACCTGTAAGCGAATGCGAAGGATGACGCCATGAACGCCAAGATACTTGTTCTGCTGATGCTGCCGCTTGCAGGCTGCTCCAGCAACTCCGAAACCCAGAACATGCCGGTGAACATTCTCACCGCCACCCCGGCCAACGCCCAGGCCACCGACATGCCCAAGGTCGAACAGACCCTGCGCCCGCAGGATGTGCTGGATGTGATCTTCCACATCAGTACCAGCGGCTCGGACGCCTACCGCGTGCAGTCGGGTGACCAGATCGGCCTGAACTTCACCGCCGCCAGCCAGCTCAACGGCAACCAGTTGGTGCTGCCCGACGGCACCATCAACCTGCCAGGCGCCAACACCTCGGTGAAAATCGCCGGTCTGACTGCCGACGAGGCGCGCGATGAAATCCAGCGTGCCTACCAGCGCAAACAACTGTTCCAGCCCAACCGTAATCAGCTGACGGTGCAAGTCATCAGCCCGCTGACCAATGAGCAGAACCTGAAAAGCGCGCTGAATCACCCGGCCACCGGCATGAGCCGCGAGATCACCGTGGGCAATGACGGTTATGCGAGTTTTCCGGAAATCGGTGCGGTGCCGCTGCAAGGCATGACCATCAATCAACTGGAAACCTTCCTCAACCAGAAGTACGCGCAATTGCCGGGGCGGATGAGCGTCGATGTGATGCTCAAGTCCACCGCCGGCAACGAGATCTATGTGCTCGGCGAAGTCGGCCAACCGGGTTCCTACCCGATCCGCCGTCCAGTGTCGGTGCTTGAAGCGCTGACCCTGGCGCGCGGCACCAATGTCAAGGCGCGGCTCGACTCGGTGGTGATCATGCGCCGCAACGGCAACCAGGTGCAGGCCGTGCACTACGACGTGGAAAAAGCCCTGTCGGGCGACGCGTCGCAGATCGCCTACCTGCAACCGGACGACATGCTGTTCGTGCCGAAAACCAAACTGGCCAGCGCCGGTGAACTCGCCAGGCAACTGGCCGACGTGGTGCTGTTCCAGGGCGTGGGCTTCAGCTTCGGCTACCGCGTCGACAACAAAGACAGCAACAACAACTGACTCTCAGGTGACCGATCATGAATCCAAAGGAAAACTACCTGCATGAGTTCTTCAGGATCTTCTTCGCCAACAAGCAATTGGTGAAACGGGTCTTCCTGATCTTTGCAGTCATCGCGTTGCTGCTGCCGCTGGTGCTCAAACAGAGCTTCGATATCACCGCTCAGGTGATCGTGCAGTCGAAAAAACTCTCCCAGGGTGACGCCACCACGTCACTGACGGTCGATAACGCCACCTTCATTCCGCCGTCGCTGGCGGACATGGAAACCGAAAGCAACATCCTCCGGTCGCCGGCGCTGATCCGCCAGACCATCAGCGAGCTGCGCGACAAGGGCGAGTACAACCCGCCGGTGGGCGTGTTCGCCAAACTGGTGAGCGAACCGTTCCGCCGCTATGTCACGTCGCCGCTGCGGCAGTACCTGATCAACCCGCTGCGCAACATGCTCGGGCTGCAAACCGATCCGGTGCGTGACACCGTGCTCGACGGCCTGACGCAAGATGCGATCAACAGCCTGAAGATCGAGACCCTGCCCGGCTCCAACGTGATCTCGATCGTCTACAGCTTCCCCGATCCGCATCAGGGCACGACGTTCGTCGCCACTCTGCTGCAGAACTATCTGGGCAGCCGTCAGGCGCTGCAGTCGATCGACCTGCCGCAGTCTTTCTACGAAACCAAGAAGCACCTGTATCAGGTGCGTCTCGACGGGCTGGAAGGTAATCGGCAAGCGCTGCTGGAAAGTGTTGCATCGTCCGATCCGAAGGAAGAAATCACCTTCCGCCTGAACGCGATCAACACCGAAGAGCAAGCCCTGAACCTGTATCAGGATCGTCTGCTACAGAGCCAGCGCTGGCTCGAATACCTGAAAACCGCGCTGACGGCCGCCAGCAGCAACAAGCTCAACGACTACACCTTCCCCTTCACCTTCACCACCACCGTCGATAACGTGGCGTTCGAGGATCGGGAAATCAAACAGTTGGGCGAGCAACTGACCACTCAGGTCAGCCGCTACATGAATGACCTCGCGGTGTTCCAGCCCGGCAGCGAGCCGATGCTGCTGACCCGCGAGCAGATCGCCCGCACTCGCCAGCAGTTCCTCAAAGTGGTGAGCAACCGCATTCAGGAACGCACCAACGACCTGGCCGTGGTGCGACAGGTGATCAATCAGAAAACCGCGCGCATCGCCGAGTTCAAGAACCGCATCCACACCTTGCAGCAGACCCAGAGCAAGCTGCGGCAGATGGACACGGAAATCGACGCGCTGCACACGGCGTTCTCGACCTATGCGCAACGCTTCGCCGAAAGCAGCACCGCCGGTCCGCTCAACGACGACCTGTCGAACGCCAAGGTGCTCAGCCCGCCGTTCGAGCCGACCGAGCCGGCGTTCCCCAAACCGCTGCTGATCATTCCGTTCGGGCTGTTCACCGGTCTGCTGCTGGCGATTGCCCTGGTCTATGTGCGTGAGTTCTTCGATCACCGTTTCAAACACCCGGCGCAAATCACCCACGAACTGGGCCTGCCGGTGTTGCTGGTGATCAACGACGAAAACGTGCTGCCGAGCAATCCGCACAAGAACTGGACCGTGCCAAGCTTCGTGCACTGGGTGCGCAATTGAACACGCTGTCCACCCCGAACGCCGCGCTGCCGATCATTCACTTGCTCAGCAGCGGCGGCTTCTATGGGGCCGAGCGCATGCTGCTCGATCACTGCCTGGCGACACCGGGGCAGCACCAGGTGCTGTTCCTCGATGCACCGCCGGCGTTGATCGCACGCTTTCGCGAGGCCGGGGTGGACTGTCGTGGTTGCGCCGGGCTCGGCGAGTTGTTGCGCCACCTACGGGCGCGGCGCAGCGAACGGCCGCTGATCAATACGCACAACTTCAAGGGGCTGTTGTTCGGCTGGGTCGGTGCGACGCTGTTGCGTTTGCCGCTGGTCATCACCCAACACGGCTTCACCCCGCGCAGCCGCAAGCAGAAGTTCTACACCTGGCTGAGCCTGCAGTTGTGCCGCACGGCGTCGGTGGATCGGGTGGTGTGCGTGGCCGAGAGCATTGCCGTGCTGCACCGTCAGGCCAGCGTGCAGGCGGAAAAACTCCAGGTGATCCCCAACGGATTGCCCGCCGCCGACGCGCTGGTCAGCACCGTTGACCGCCAGCGCTGGCTCGCCGGTTACGTCGGGCGCCTGAGCAGCGAGAAAGGTCCGGACCTGTTTCTCGATGCGCTGATTCCGCTGTGTCACCAGCATCCGCAACTGGACGCGGTGATGCTCGGCGACGGCCCGGAACGCGAGGCGCTGCAGGCGCGGATCGACGCCGCAGGTTTGCAGCAACGGATTCGTCTGCCCGGCTACCAGACCGCCATGCAAACGTGGTGGCAGCGCCTGGATGCGCTGGTGATCAGCTCGCGCACCGAAGGCACGCCGATGATTCTGCTCGAAGCGATGCAGAGCGGCGTGCCGGTGGTGGCGTTCGCCGTCGGCGGCATTCCCGATGTGCTCGAGCACCGGCATAACGGTCTGCTGGCGACACCCGCCGACAGCGCCGACCTCGCCCGTCAGCTCGACAACCTGTTGAGCGAGCCGAAGCTGGCCCGGCATTTGTGCGACAACGCAAAGCGTACGCAACAGGATCGCTACGACCTCAAGGCCCTGGCCGAACGCTGGTCGCAGCTGTACATCCGCACGGCACGGGAGGCACGCGCATGATTTTCCCGCTCTCGATCGTCACGCTGCTCGGTCTGGTATGCATCGGACTGCTCGCCAGCCCTTATCCGTTTCTCGCACCCGGCGCGGTCATTGGCCTGGTGGGGTTCACAGTGTTGTATCGCAAGCCGGCCTGGGGCCTGCTGGGCATTGCCGCACTGGTGCCGTTCGAAGGTTTCTTCAAGGACAGCGCATTGTCCGGGAGCAAACTGATCGGCGCCTCGCTGGCGGTGATCCTGATGCTGCAACTGGCCATGCATCAGATTCCCTCCGAGCGTCTGCGCAGCAATATCTGGCGGTTTCTGCTGTGGTTTCTGGTGCTGTATTTCCTCAGCCTGCTCAACACCGACGACATGGGCATGTCGCTGGGGCATCTGCGCGAACTCAGCGTCGGGCTGATCCTGTTTGTCATTACCCTGTTGATTGGCCGTGAACTGAATCTCGACCTGTTCGCCCGCCTGGTGACCCTGAGTGTCAGCGCCACCTGTGCCATGGCGATGTTTTCAGTCAAATTCCAGGATCAGGGCCGCGCTGCCGGTCTGCTTGAAGACCCCAACGCCTTCGCCCTGCTGATCGCCTTCGCCATTCCGTTGGCGCTGCTGCTGGTGATTCGTGGGCCGAATCTGTTGCACCGCTTGTTCTGGGGCGCTTGCTGCCTGCTGCTGCTGGGCGGCATGACCAAGACCGAGTCGCGCTCGGGGCTGGTGGTGGTGGCCTTGAGTCTGCTGATCGGCTGCTGGCACTACCGCGCGCAACTGACCCGCATTCGCCCACGGCACCTGGGGTTCGCCATGCTCGGCGCAGCCATCGTGATTCCGCTGGCGATCTACGCCATGCCCGCCGGTTACCTCGCACGCATTCAGTCCCTGAGCGTGTTGAGCGCCGGCGCCAAGGGCCACGACGACGAATCCCTCGGCCGCCGCGCCTCGTACATCGTGGTCGGCGGGCAGATGATCCGCGAGAACCCGCTGCTCGGTTCCGGCCCCGGCACCTTCCCGCTGCACTACGCGACCACCGGCTACGCCAAGGCGTTTTCCGCCAACCGCAAGATCGGCGATCTGTACCGCCGTGCCCACAACACTTATCTGGAAATTTTCAGTGAACTGGGGATTCCCGCCGGCCTGCTGTTTGTCGGCATGCTCGGCCTGGGCCTGTACAACCTGATCCGCGCCCGCGCCGCGTGGATGCTGCGGCGCGATTGGCAGCAGGCGGACCTGATGACTCACCTCGGGGTGAGCTTTCTGTCGCTGACCCTGTTCCTGATGTTCCTCAGCGCACCGAACCAGAAGTACGTGTGGATCATGCTCGCGCTGACCAGCGTCCTGCGCCTCAAGGCCGAACAGGCGCTACTGACCGAGGCCAGACCATGAGCCGGATCAGCATCATCATCCCGATGTACAACGAGGCCCGGCACATCGGCCGTACGCTGCTGGCGGCGCAAAAAGCCGCGCATGCGGCCGATGTCGAGTGCGAGTTGATTGTGGTCGACAACGGTTCGAGCGACGACGGCCCGCACATCGCCCGCCGGTTCGGTGCACAGGTGCTGGTGCTGCCAGGCCTGCTGATCGGTGCACTGCGCAATCGCGGTGCCGTGCTGGCAAGCGGCGAGTGGATCGCGTTTATCGATGCCGACGTCGAGATGCCCGAAGACTGGCTCAAGCCCTTGTTCGAGCTGCAAGCCGAGGGTCAGGCCGACGTGTTCGGCCTCGACCTCCACACCCCCGCTGCCGCGCCGTGGTACGCCGCCGCCTGGCAACGGCGCACGCTGCGCCCGTCCAGCCAGAGCTCGCACCCGGTGGACTGGCTGCCCAGTTCCAACCTGCTGATGCGCCGGTGCTGGTTCGACAAGGTTGGCGGCTTCAACGAACACCTGCGCACCGGCGAGGACAAGGAGTTCACCCTGCGCCTGCACGAACAAGGCGCGCGGCTGCTGTCGGTGAACAGCAGCGTGGCCCTGCATTGGGGCTATGAGATGAACTGGCGCGAGTGGATGGGCAAGGAAATGTGGCGTCAGGGCAGTCATCTGCAACTGCTGCGTACTCACGGTTTCAGCCTGCGTCTGTTGCGCTTTCCGCTGCTGTCGATTGCGGTGTGGATCCTCGACTTTCTGGCGATTTCAGCATTGCTCGACGGCTTCCCGCATCACGCCGCGTTCATGGTCGCGTTGACCCTCCTGCCGGGGCTGGTGCTAAGCGTGCGGCAGAGTATCAAACACCACGACATCGGCCTGACCGTGCAACTGTGGGGCCTGCACTGGGTGCGTCTGCATCTGGCCGGGGCGGCGTTCATTCTCAGTCTGTGTCATTGGAACGCCAGGAGGCCTGCCCGTGGCTGAATTCATTTTCTGGCTGTGCCTGTTGCTGCCGGTGTACGCCTACCTTGGCTACCCGCTGCTGCTGACTGTGCTGGCGCCGCTGTTCCCGGCCTGGCGCCACAGCCCGGCACCGCCGCTGAACATCAGCATCGTGATTGCCGCGCACAATGAGGCGCGGCACATCGAGCACAAGTTGCGCACGCTACTGGCGCAGGACTATCAGCCAGCCACGCTGCAGATCATTCTCGCCAGCGACGGCTCCACTGACGACACCGTGGCCTGCGCGCACAAAGTGGTTGATTCGCGCATCACTGTCCTCGACCTGCCGCGTCAGGGCAAAGCCGCGACACTCAACGCCGGAGTAGCGCTGGCGACTGGCGATATTCTGGTGTTCACCGATGCCGATAACCAATGGTCGCGGGAAACCCTCGGCTACCTGCTCGCGCCACTCAGCGACCCCAGCGTCGGGGCCTGCGCCGGGCACATGGTGATTCCAGTGACCGGCGGCGGCCTCAGCGTCGGCGACAGTCTGTACCGGCATTACGAGGGCTGGCTGCGTCGGGTGGAGAATCGCACCGGCTGCATGGTCTCGGCCGACGGCGCCCTGCTCGCCCTGCGCCGCGAGCTGTTCCAGAGCGTGCCGGCGGAGGTCAATGACGACTTCTTTCTCAGCACCTGTGCACCGGTGGCCTTCAAGCGCATTGTGTACGTGCCCGAGGCGCAAGTGATCGACCACGGTGTCGACGAAGCGGACAAACAGTTCCGCCGCCGTCAACGCGTCACCGTCGGTGGCCTGCAAAGCCTCGCCCAGCGCAGTGAGCTGCTCAACCCACTCAAACATGGCCTGTATTCGCTGGCGCTGATCAGCCACAAACTGATTCGGCGCCTGGCACCGATCCTCCTGCTGCCGCTGCTGCTGAGCAACTTCTGGCTGTGGGACGACCACGGTTTCTATCGACTGGCCCTGATCGCCCAACTGTTCGGCTACGCCATTGCGCTGGCCGGACTGCTGGATTCGCAACATCGCTTGCCCAAACCGTTTCGTCTGGCCGCGTTCCTGCTGGTCACCCTCGCCGGGATGAGTCTCGGCCTGTGGCAGTTCCTGCGCGGCCACCGTTATGCCCAATGGAACCCTGAACAAAACCGTTGAGAGGACCGAAGCCATGGCGATCAAACAATTAATAAAACGCACCAGTGGCTGGCTTTACCTCAACTCGCCCGTGGGACGAAACCAGTTGCACGGCGCCGGGGTGATTCTGATGCTGCATCGGGTGCTGGCCAACGACCGCGCCGCCGACTTGCCGCACCGCAATGAGCTGTGTGTCGGGCCCAAGGCGTTCGAGCACCTGCTGGTGTGGCTGCGCCGGCACTTCGATTGCGTGCCGCTGATGGACATCCTCACGCCCACCGCATTGCGCAGCGAACGCCCACGGGTGGCGCTGACCTTCGACGATGGCTGGCGCGACAACGCGGTCAATGCTTTCCCATTGCTGCAAAAACATCAGGTGCCAGCGAGCATTTTTCTCTCCACCGATTTCATCGGCAGCCGTCAGCGCTTCTGGTGGGAAAGCCTCGGCGAAACCCTGTGGGGCAGCCACGGCGAAAAGGCCCGCATGCACTTGATCGAATGCCTGCACATGATCCACCATCCGGTGCCGGTGCTGGTGGATGACATCGACGTTGATCGCCGCAGCCTGTCGCTGCTGCATTACCTGCAAAGCCTGAAAAACCTTGAACCGGCGATGCTCGAACGCCTGACCGACGAATGCCCGCCCGAAGCGCAGCCGCAAGCGCTGGACTGGCATCAGGTACGGGCGCTGGAAGCCTCGGGGCTGGTGCGCTTCGGCCCGCACGGCGCCAGCCACGCGATCCTCACTGAACTGGACGATGTGCGCCTGAGCGAAGAAATCAGCCGCAGCCGCGACGCCTTGAGCAACGGCTGTAACCGGCCGTTACCGGTGTATTGCTACCCCAACGGCAACAACGACGAGCGAGTAAGAAAACAGATTGCCGCGCACGATTATCCGTTCGCGCTGGGCACCGGCACCGGGATTTATCGCGGTGAAGGCGATCCGCTGAACCTGCCGCGTTTCGGCGTCAGCCAGCGTACTGCGCGCAACCCGGAGTTGCTGTCGTGGCGCATCTTTCGTGGCAACCGGCCATGAGCCGCAGCCACTATCTCAAACACTTGGCGCTGAGCATGGGCACCAAGCTGGCGATGATCGCCCTGCGTCTGCTGCGTAACGTGTTGCTGGCGCGGATCCTAGGGCCGAGTGAGCGCGGGTTGTTCGCGCTGCTCAGCACCTTGCCCGACCTGATCAGCGCCGCCACCAGTGGCGGGCTGAATTCCGCCGTGGGTTATCAGGCCGCCAAGCAACGGCCAATGGGGCTGCTGCTGAGTCAGGTGCTGGTGTTCGGTTGCTTGCTCGCGGGTCTGCTGACCCTGCTGGTGGTGGCTCTGGTCCGTGAGTTCGGCAGTGAACTGGATGTCACCGTGCAGCTTGGTCTGCTGGCCTGGCTGTTGCTGCTGGCGGTGCCGCTGACCGTGCTGAAAAGTGGCCTGCTGACCCTGCACAACGCCTCCGGCGGCGTGGTCGCGTTCAACGCCTTGCGCCTGACCGAATCACTGGCGCCGTTGCTGCTGTTTCTCGCGCTGTTCTGGATGTGGAAAAGCGCGGCACTGGAAGCGGCGCTAATCAGTTGGCTGGCCGGGATCAGCCTGGTGGTGCTGGCCGGTTGGGTTTGGCTGAAACGGGCGCAACCGCTGCAACTGCAATGGGATCGCGCCAGCCAGAACGAACTGCTGCGCTACAGCGCGCGCAGCCATCCGGATCTGCTATTCCAGCAAGTGATTCTGCGCTCGGATTACCTGTTCATCGGCGCCCTGCTCGGCAGCACCGCGCTGGGTCATTACGCGATGGCCAGCGCCGCCGCCGAACTGCTGCTGATCGTGCCGGAAGCGGTGACCACGCCGCTGATGAAACGCCTGTTGCAACAGGACGAAGGCATGGACAAGGTCACTCCGCTGGCCCTGCGCCTGACCGCCACGGTGATGCTCGGCGCATGCCTGAGCATGGCCGTGATCGGCAACTGGCTGATCGTCACCCTGTTCGGCATCGCCTACCAACCGGCGTATCCGGCGCTGCTCGCCTTGCTGCCGGGGCTGCTCGGCCTGTGCTACGCGAGCATCCTGCGCCTGGACCTGCTGGGGAAAAACCGCCCCGGCACGGTGTCGCTGCTGATGGGCCTCGGCGCCCTGCTCAATCTGGCGCTGAACCTGGTGTTGATTCCGGCCTACGGCATCGTCGGCGCGGCAGCGGCGTCGTCGATTGCCTATCTGGCGGTGACGGTGGCGATGCTGGTGTTGTACTGCCGTCTGAGCGGCGTGGCGTTCTGGCAAACCCTGATCATCCTGCCCAGCGACATCGCGCCGATGTGGCAGATGTTGCAACGGAAGGCCGCATGAAAGGCCTGGTCCTGCTGCTCGGTCTCGGCCTGTCGCTGGACGCCTTTGCCGCGTCGATGCGCTGGGGAGAAATCCGCGACGGCAGTCTGTACCTGCAAACCGACCGTCCGGACAGCGTGACCGTGCGCTGGACCCCGGCGTGGCAGGCCGATGCCAACGAAGAGCATCTGTACCTGCTCGACGGCCAGGGCAAACTGCAGGGCGAACGCTTGATCAAGGCCAGCGAAACCCGCGGCACCCAGAGCTGGGCGTTGCTGCCGGGTGCTGCCAGTTATCGCCTGGAAATTCCCGGCTACAGCTTCCGCAATTACCGGGTCGAACACGACGAGCACACCGTGGCGCTGTTCGAACCGGCCAAGGTGCATTTCAGCGCCCAGACGCAGAACGGCGACGAGTTGTATTTCAAGGTCGCGCCGGGGGAACACGCGGTACTCGCCGGCAAGTTCCATGGCGGGGTCAATGCGTTGCAGACGCAGCGGGTGGGCGATGATCAGTCACTGACGCTGACACTGAAACCCTATCGCGCCTATTGGCAGTTCGATCAACTGGCGTTGCCGGTCAGCGAGCGCGAACAGGTCTGGCGCCTGCGCCTGCAAGGCAGCGGCAAAGCGGCGTTCTGGCTCGACGGCACGGCCAATCGGTTTGCGCAGACTGCGCAGCAACTCAAACCCGTGCGCGAAGAGACCGGCCAGATCCACCTGACCCTGCACGACAAAATCCTCGGGCGCACCCCGGATCTGGGCATCGCCCTGCCCTACGTGATGCCACCCGCCAGTAGTCACGCGGTACTGGATGCGCTGAAAGCGACCGCCGCCAGCTACTACAGTTTTGTCGATGTCACGGCGAAGAATCCGCACTTCGAAGACGCGTTCCGCCAGGCTTATCAGGAGCGCTTCGGCATCCGTCAGGACATCACCCTGCTCGCCGGCAGCCAGCGTCAGGCCGATCTGCGCGCCGACGTGCAAAGCAATGGCGGCCTCGATGCATGGCTGGCCGGCACCCGCGCCTTGGGCGGCAAAGGCACGCACTACATCGGTTTTGCTGATGAGCCGAACCTCAACTATTCGAGCTTCGAGCAATACCGGGCGATTTTCGCCAGCATGGCCAGGCAAGTGCGCAGCGATCCGGCGAATGCCAGGGCCGGCGTGCGCATCGCCATGCCGGCCAGTTCACGGCTGGTCAACGGGCCGTTTGCCGACAACGCCGCAGACAAGCGCGGCATCGACTGGGCGCGACGTTTGCTCGGTGAATCCGCCGAGCAGATCGACGCACTGGCGTGGCACGAATGGATGATCCGCGACCTGCTCGCCACCCGGGTTTACCGCGACAGCGTGCGCCGCGCCGCCGAACTGGTTGGCCTCGATGGCCACGGCCAGCCGCGCAAAGCCTTGCTGCTGGATCAGACCAATATGTCCAGCGGTTCCAGCCTCAGCCCCTACGATCAGGAGACGCACTACGCCTCGCTGTGGTGGGCCTCGGTGGTGATCAACGCTTCGCAGGACGGTTTGCTGACGATGCTCAACTGGTTTCAGGCCGCCGATGAACCGCAGTATCCCAAGGGCATGATCCGGGTTTTGGGCGATGAGCGTTTCGAGCTGAAACCGGTGGGTCTGGCCCAGCAGTTCATCGCGCAGCATTGGCTGCACCAGGTGCTGTGGCTGGAGAACGATGGCTTTGAAGTCGATGTGCTGGCGATGGCCGGCGACGAGCAGCGGGGCCTGCTCGGTGTGAACAAAGGCACGCGTTTGCAACGTGTTGACCTGAGTGGCGCCAAGTGCCCGCTGAACAACGGTGCGCTGCGTTACTTCGGCACGGACAACCGCAGCCGCGACGCACCATTCGCCTGCCGCGACGGACGCGTCAGCTTCGACTTGCCAGGGGAAACCCTGTTCGCCCTGAGCTGGAGCGCGTCATGAACCCAATTCCGAATATCAGAAAAGGTAAAGCGAACAAAGATTTGTGGGTAGGGAGTTTTTGTGGCGAGGGGATTTATCCCCGATCGGCTGCGCAGCAGTCGTCGCTTTTAGCCTGTAAATGCGGGGCCGCTTCGCAGCCCATCGGGGATAAATCCCCTCGCCACAGAGCCCCTCGCCACAGTTGTTCGCCCTGCCGGAACGCCGGAGTACAGAACATGGGTACCGTCAGCAAACTCAGCCAGCACATCAAACAAAAAGGCCTGCGCGCCACCCTCGCCAAGGCATGGAAGCACTACGTGTTTTTTCATCAGGAACTGCTGTGGATGGAGCGCGATCTGGTCAGTCCGGTGCCACCGCACAGCCTCAAACCGTATCCGCCACTGCGGGTGGTAAAAATCACCGCCGACAACGCCAGCGCCTTTGCCCGCTACTTCGGCGATCGCGTCGGGACCATGGCCGAGCTGGCTAACGAAGGCCACACCGGACACATGCACCTGGACGATCAGGGCGATGCCGTGGCGTTTATCTGGGGCAGCGCACGGGACTACTTCGACCGGCATTACTACGGCTGCCTGTTCCCGGTGAAACCCGGCGAGTTCTTCGAATTCGGTGGCGAGCTGACCCGTGCCTACTGGGGCAGCGAACTCTCGGTGGACCTGCAACTGGAACTGTGGAAAGCCATGGCCGCCCAGGGCTGCGACAAGGTGGTGGACGTCTGCGAGTTCCACAACGTCCCGGCGCTGAAACTGCATCTGCGCATGGGTTACACCGAGCAAGGCCGGATCATGAATGTCTACACCCTGTTCGGTCGCTGGCGCTTCTACCGCGAAACCCGCTACAGCGGTTCGCGCCTGGATGCCCTGCGCAAACCGTCCCGTCCACCTGTCACAGCCACGGCGGTCTGAGCCTATGACGGCGCGATTCGAATGGCGCACTTCACTGTGCGCCGCCGACTTCCCGGCAGCCGCCTATGAAGCGCTGCGCCTGCAGGTGACGGATCACACACCGTTCAACCACCTGGGCTGGTTGTGCGCGGCGGAGCAGGCACTGGGCGCGGGTGAGCGCCTGCACATCCTGCTCGGTTGGGAAGCGGACGAATTGCGCCTGTGCCTGCCGCTGGTAGCGGGCCGTGAGCGCTTTGCCGGCGTGCCGTTTCGTGTACTGCACCACTTGGGCTATCCGCTGGCGGACCGGCTGGCGCTGCTGTCATTGCTCAAGGGCGAAGACATGCGCGAAGCCTTGCGCCTGATCCGCCGACAGCTGCCGCACGCCCTGCTGCAACTCAACGAATTGTCCGAGCCGGCGGGTGAGGAAAGCGCCCTGACCGAATGGATGGCCCACAGTTCCGCGGGCGAACGCCGCCTCAGTTGCCGGGTGCCGGTGCATCTGATCAGCGACGCGGATCACCAGGAGGTCTCCGGCGACCCGCGCTACAAGCTGCGGCGGGCGCGCAAACGGATTGCCGCGTGTGGCGCCCAGGTGCGGCGCATCAGTCCCGACGCGCTGAGCATGGGTCCGCTGTTGCGGGCGATCAGCGAAGTCGAAGCGGTGAGCTGGAAAGGTGACGAAGGCGTGGGGATCTTCGCCAGCGAGCGCAGTCGGCAATGGATCGAACGCGCCTTCACCGCCCTCGCCGGCCAGGGCCTGGTGCGGGTGGTGACGCTGGAACTCAACGGGCGTTGCATCAGCTATCGCCTCGGCTTGCTGGAACAGGGTCGACTCTACGATTACAACCTCGCGTTCCTGCCGCAATACGCCGATCTGGGCAGCGGCCGGGTGCTGCTGGAGGAATGGATTCGCTGGGGGCTGGATGAGCATTGGCGCTGGATCGATGCCTCGCGGGTCAGCCTGAAAAACTCCAGCCACCAACTGCACGAACGCATGACCGGACAACTGGAACACTGGCGCTGGAGTTTCTATTCCTGGCGCCCCAGCGGGATGTTGCTGGGGCTGGGGTTGCGGCTCTGGCAGCGCTTGAAACCGACGGTGCAGCAATGGCGCGCGCGACGTGCGGCCAGACCGGCATCGGCGCCCACACCTGTCGTCATCACCACGGAGGGCGATCATGCCTCGCCAAGTCATAGTCAACGCTGACGATTTCGGTTTGAGCCCGAACGAAAACGCGACGATCTTCGCCGCGTTTCAGGCCGGGGTCATCAGCTCGGCCACGGCCATGGCCAACATGCCGGCCTTCGAAGCAGCCTGCGCGATGGCCCGGCATCCGTCGCTGCAAGGTCGGGTCGGGTTGCATTTCAACCTGACCTACGGGCGGCCGCTGAGTACCTCGATCCTGCGCAGTCGCACCTTCTGCGACGGCCACGGCGTGTTCGATCTGAGCCTGCCACGGCACAGCTTTTGGCTCAGTCGCGAAGATCGCGACGCGGTGCGGGAAGAGTTGCAGGCGCAGTGGCAGCGCTGCGTCGAACATGGCGTGCGACCTAGCCATATCGACTCGCATCAGCACGTACACAACATCTGGCCGATCGGCGAAATCGTCGCGCGGTTTGCTGCTCAGCAAGGTGTGCCGATTCGTCTGGCGCGCAACCTGGGGCAGAACCTAAGTCTGCCGAAACGCGTGTTCAAGGGTCTGCTCAACTGGCGCTTGCAGAGTCTGGTCGGTGTAACGGCGGACTACGTATGTACCCCGGTAGACCTGCGCAACGATCCCGCGCCGACCGACGGCGTGCTGGAAATCGTTGCCCACCCGAATCAGCTCGGTAGCGATTTCGGTGATGCTTATCTCAACCCCGGAGAATCCCTGAGCCACGTGTTGGAGCAGCGGCTGCCGGGTGTGCCACGGGTGTCCTATGCCGATCTGCACAAGGATTTTTTACGGGGTGCCACGGCACTCGATTGATTCATCCCCACAACAGCAACATCCACCACACCGGGCTTCGGCCACGGAGGGCAACATGAGTGTTATCGAAAAACTGCGCGAACGCATTCGTCAAAAGGGCCTCGGCCGTCTCTTCGCCACCCTGTGGAAACGCTACGTGTTCTTCCACTGGGAGCTGCTGTGGATGGAGCGCGATCTGGTTTCCCCGGTGCCACCGCACAAGCTGCGCCCGTACGAAGGTTTGCGCAAAGTCGATATCACCCAGCTCAACACCGGGGCCTTCGCCAAGCACTTCGGCGACCGCGTGGAAACCATGGCCGAACTCGCCGCCGAGGGCCACACCGGGCACATGTACCTGGATGCCGACGGCCACGCGGTGGCATTCATCTGGGGCAGCATGCGCGACTACCACGACCGCCACTATTACGGCTGCTGGTTCCCGGTCAAACCCGGCGAGTTCTTCGAATTCGGCGGCGAAATGGCCCGCCCGTATTTCGGCACCAGCCTGTCGGTGGACGTGCAAGTCGCGCTCTGGGAAGCCATGGCCGCCCAAGGCTGCGACAAAGTCGTCGACGTCTGCGAAACCCACAACATCCCGGCGCTGAAACTGCACATCCGCATGGGCTACCACGAACAGGGCCGCGTCACCCACGTCTACGGCCTGTTCGGCCGCTGGCGCTTCTACCGCGAAAGCCGCTATGACGGCTCACGCCTGGACCCCCTGCGCAAACCTGGGCGGCCGGTGGTGAGTGCGGCGGCGCAGGCGTGATTCAATCGTAAAAGCGATGGCGGCTCTTTGGCCGCCATCGCGAGCAGGCTCGCTCCCACAGTGGATTTGTGTACGACACCGATCACGTGTAGGAGTGAGCCTGCTCACGATGAGGCCAGATGGAGCAACAAATTCTCAGGTTTTGCGAGCGACCAAGGTGAAGCACAACGGCATCTGCGCCTCGCGATTCAGATACTGGTCATACACCTCTTCGCGGTTCGAATGCGCATACTCCTTGAAGTGCGCGATGTTCAGGCCGGCCGCGATGGCGCCGCTGAAGATCGCGCCGAGGGTGTGTACGAACCAGTAGGACTTGGCAGCCTGCTGTTCGACCTTGCCGACGTAGACGATCGGTTCTTCCTGCACGAATGGCTCGGCGCGGAAGTAGGAGCTGGCGAGGCGGTACGGGTCTTCGGCGTCGGGGTCGACCATTTCCAGAAACGGATGGGTTTCGTAGATCACCAGTTTGCCGCCCGGCTTCAGGGTCAACGCCACGTGGCGAAAGAACTCGCCGATGTCGGGCATCCAGTTCAGCACGCCGATGGTGATCAGCGCCACGTCGAAGCGGCTGTGCAGCGCAGTCGGCAGGTGATGGATATCGCTTTCGATGAATTCGGCGTTGTGCGGCGAGCGCTGGTTCAACTCACGGGCCTGTTCGAGAAACGCCTCCGATTGATCGACGCCGACCACACTGCGCGCACCGATGGCGAACAGCGACAGGCTTTCGCGACCATTGTTGCAACCGAGTTGAATCAGCGCTTTGCCATCGACGCCGACCTGTTCCAGCTGACCGCGCAAGGTGTCATCGAGGCAGGAGAAATCAGCCTTTGATACGTCGTTCAACAGCGCTTGCCATTCCGCCGACTCACGGTGATGACGAGCAGAATCGTTCCACGCCTGTCGATTGCTGTCGATGGCGGTTTTATTGTTGGGCACTTCCATGGCGCACTCCGGGCGATGCTCGTGATTGAGCGGACCCGAGTCTAGAACAGCCCGATCAGTACGGTTGTTGCGACTTTGTAAGCCGCACCGCCGTTCCACTGTGGGAGCGGGCTTGCTCGCGAAGGCGGTGAGTCAGGCAACGGAGATGTTGGCTGACAGGACGCTTTCGCGAGCAAGCCCGCTCCCACACTTTTGGCGTGGTCACATCTGGTTGAGGCGTTCACGCAGGAATTCGACCAGTGCCTGCACCGGGCGCGAAGCCTGGCGGTGCTGCGGATACACCGCCGACAGGGTCAGCGGTTCGGGGCGGTAGTCGTCGAGCACTGGCAGCAGTCGCCCGTCCTTCAGCGCCGCGCCGACGATGAACGTCGGCAGATAAGTAATCCCCATCCCCTGCACCGCCGCGTCCCTCAGCAGCTCGCCATTGTTCACCCGCATGCGTCCGGTGACATTGACCAGCAGCGGCTTGCCCTGCCCCGCATTGAAGCGCCATTGCACCGAACGACCATGGCCGTACGGCAGGCAGTCGTGGCTGTGCAGGTCTTCGGGATTGAGCGGCGTGCCGCGTTCGGCCAGATATGCCGGGCTGGCGCAGTACACCCGTTCGATGGCGGCGATGCGCCGGGCGATCAATGTTGAGTCTTCCAGTACACCAATGCGCAGTGCCAGGTCATAACCTTCGCCAAGCAGATCCACCGGGCGGTCGCTCAAATCCACCTCCACGGTGACATCGCGATAGCGCTGCAGAAACAGCGGCAGCAGACAGCCCAGATGCGCGACGGCAAACGACAGCGGCGCACTGACGCGAATGGTCCCGCGCGGCTCGGCGGTCTGCCCGGCGATGCCCTGCTCGACCTGTTCCACTTCGCTCAGCAGACGCAGCGCCGATTCGTAGTAGCTCTGGCCCAGTGGCGTGACGTCTAGGCGTCGGGTGGAACGGTTCAACAGCCGCACACCGAGGCGCTCTTCGAGCTGCATCAAACGGCGGCTGACGAACTGCTTGGACAGGCCCAACTGATCGGCCGCAGCAGTGAAACTGCCGGAGTCCATGACCTGGCAAAAAATACGCATGTCTTCGAACGGGTTCATTGTCACTCTCTGGTAGACAGTCAAACGCTTTATAGCCGCTTTTTCACTTTTCGACAGCTCATTAATCTGTGCTCACGGTTTGAAAACAGCCCGACACAACACCAATAACTTTCGAAAATGGAATTGAGCATGAACATCAAAAAAACCCTGACCGCATCCCTCCTCGCCCTGTCCATCGGCAACGCGTTCGCCGCCGGCAGCCCGGGTGTCGAACACAACACCCAGGCGTTCCTCGAAGCCCTCGCCGCCGGCGGTGGCAAACCGCTGGAGCAACTCAGCCCGAAGGATGCCCGTGCGGTGCTGACCGGTGCGCAAGCGTCGGTAAAGGTTGACCTGTCCGGGGTTGAAGTCAGCGACAAGGCAATCAAGGTCGATGGCCAGACGATTAACCTCAAAGTGGTGCGGCCGGCCAAGGTCAAAGGTGAATTGCCGGTGTTCATGTTCTTCCACGGCGGCGGTTGGGTATTGGGCGATTACCCGACGCACCAACGCTTGATTCGCGATCTGGTGGTCGGCTCTGGAGCGGTCGCGGTCTACGTCGATTACACGCCGTCGCCGGAAGCGCAGTATCCGACAGCGATCAATCAGGCTTACGCCGCGACCCAATGGGTCGCGAAAAACGGCAAGCAGATCGGGGTCGACGGCAAGCGTCTGGCGGTGGCCGGCAACAGCGTCGGCGGCAACATGGCAGCGGTCGTGGCGCTGATGGCCAAAGAAAAGCAGAGCCCGGCCCTGCGCTTCCAACTGCTGATGTGGCCGGTGACCAACGCGCAGTTCGACGACGGCTCGTACCAGCAATTCGCCGAGGGCCACTTCCTCACCAAGGGCATGATGCAATGGTTCTGGGACAACTACACCACCAACCCGGCCGAGCGCGCACAGATCCACGCCTCGCCACTGAACGCCAGCAGCGAACAGCTCAAGGGCCTGCCCGCCGCGCTGGTGCAGACCGCCGAGTTCGATGTGTTGCGTGATGAAGGCGAAGGCTATGCGCGGCATCTGGATGCGGCCGGTGTGCCGGTGACGTCGGTGCGTTACAACGGGATGATTCATGACTTTGGCTTGCTCAATCCGCTGAGCCAGATTCCCGAAGTGAAAGCGGCCGTGCGCCAGGCCGCGGCTGAGCTGAAAACACATCTGAACTGAGCCCCCTCCCTCGCCACACCTGACGGTGTGGCGAGTTTTTTGTCTGCAGGAACCCTTGTGGTGAGGGGATTCATCCCCGATGGGTTGCGAAGCGACCCCGCCGCTAACCAGAAAGGCAGGGGACTGCTGCGCAGTCCATCGGGGATGAATCCCCTCACCACAAAAGCCTCTTCAACACCAACGTTCATGCAGTTCCGGAGATCGCCATGTCCATCCTCCTCACTCACCCACTGTCCTGGAGCGCCGCCCTGCTGCTGCTCGATGCGCTGCTCTGGCACCTCGCGCCGTTTCAGCATCGCGCACCGAGAGTCGGCATTCGCCTGGCGCTGTTTCTGGCGTTCAGCGCATTGATCATCAACGCCGAGATCAGCCCATTGCAGGCGCCGCTGTTCGCCGATGACCGGGTGATGCAACTGGGCGCGACCGCATTGGGAATTGTCTGGTGGCTGTACGCCGCGCGGGTGCTGACCGAAGTCATCGGTCTGGCACTGATGCGGCGCATCGGCCACAGCGGTCGGCTGTTGCAGGACGTGATCGGTGCGCTGGTGTTTCTGGCGGCGATCGTCGCGGCCGCCGGCTATGTGCTGGAACTGCCGGTCAAAGGCTTGCTGGCGACCTCTGGGGTAGTGGCGATCGTCGTTGGTCTGGCATTGCAAAGCACCTTGAGCGACGTGTTCTCGGGAATCGTGCTCAACACCACCAAGCCGTATCAGGTCGACGATTTCGTGGTGATCGACGGTGTCGAGGGCAAGGTCATCGACATCGACTGGCGCGCCACGCATCTGTTGACCAGCAGCGGCACGCTGGCCGTGGTGCCGAACTCGGTGGCGGCCAAGGCGAAGATCGTCAATCTCAGTCGCCCGACCAACTTGCACGGGGTGTCGATCAGCATCAAGGTGCCGAATCACATTCGCCCACGGCGGGTGCTCGACGCCCTCGACCGCACGCTGCAGGGCAGCAGCAGTCTGCTGCTCAATCCGCCGCCCAAAGCCGTGTTGAAAGAGGCCGGCGAGGAGATGTCGGAGTACGTCGCCAGCGGCTTCATCAGTGAACTGAGCAAGAAAGGCGAAGTGCGCAATCAACTGTTCGACCTCGCCCATCGGCATCTCGAAGCCGCAGGTATTTCCCGGCATCCCGATGGCGTGATCGAGCCCTCGACCCGCGCCCGGGCGTTGCTCGATGAAGTGAAAGTTTTCCGCTCGCTGAGCCATGAGGAACGTGATCGCCTCGCCGAATCGATGGTCGCGCAGCAATACGCGGCCGGTCAGGTGGTGCTGGGGCTGGATGAAGTGCCCGACAGTCTGTTTGTCATCGCCACGGGTGTGGTCAGTGCAACCGTGCCCGACGGCAATGGCCAGACCGAAGCCGGACGCATGGGGCCGAGCGAGGTCATGGGCGAACAGAGCATCCTCGCCGATACCCCGTCGCAAGCCACGTTCACCGCGCTGACGTCGAGCATCATCTATCGCCTCGACAAAGCGCTGACCCGCCAATGCATGGAGCAGCGCAGCGAAGTCGGCCAGGCGCTGAACAAATTGCAGGCCGTGCGACAGCAGAACAGCCGGCTGGCGTTGATGGCCAAACCGGTGGCGGTGCGCAAGGGTGGTTTTTTGGGTTGGCTGCAAAAGCGCTGATGCGAGAGCAAGATCAAGAGCCCCCCTCACCCCAACCCTCTCCCCCAAGGGGGCGAGGGGGAAAGGGAGCCGATCTCCGTGTACTTCAATTTCGGAGATCGGCTCGGTATTGCAGGTCGGCGTATCGCGAACAAACCCCTCGGTCGGTCCCCTCTCCCTCTGGGAGAGGGCTAGGGTGAGGGGCTTCAGGCATCACTTGGCCGTGAACTTGGTGTAGCTGTTGATCAGGTTGCGGTAGTTCGGCAGGCGTTCGGACAGCAGATGCGCCAGGCCTTCCATGTCGTTGCGCCAGTCACCTTGCAGCTCGCACGCTACCGAGAACCAGTTCAGCAGGTGTGCACCGGCGGCCGACATGCGCGCCCACGCGGCTTGTTGCACGGTGGTGTTGAAGGTGCCGGAAGAATCGGTGACCACGAACACTTCGAAACCTTCAGCAATGGCCGACAGGGTCGGGAATGCTACGCAGACGTCCGTCACCACACCGGCGATGATCAGTTGCTTGCGGCCGGTGGCCTTGATCGCTTTGACGAAGTCTTCGTTGTCCCAGGCATTGATCTGGCCAGGGCGCTGAATGAACGGTGCATCGGGGAATTGCTCGCGCAACTCAGGCACGATCGGGCCGTTCGGGCCGGCATCGAAACTGGTGGTGAGGATGGTCGGCAGCTTGAAGAACTTGGCGATGTCGCCCAGTGCCAGCACGTTGTTCTTGAACTCGTTGGGGGTGAAATCCTGTACCAGCGAGATCAGACCGGTCTGGTGGTCGACCAGCAGCACGACCGCATCATCTTTGTTCAGACGCTTGTAGGGAACGCTCATGGGAAACTCCTCGGTGGATGGTTGTTGCGTGAGGCGCCGACCGGTTGGCCGGCGCTTTTTTGTAGTGATCAGAAAGCGAAACAGGAACAGCCGAACGCGCCCCAGAAACCGGCGAAGTCGCTGACCGGTGCGTTCGACAGTCGGGCTTTTTCATGGCTGTGCGCGTGCACTGCGCAAGCACCGACGCACTGGTGCACTTGCGCCTGCAAAGGCGAGTTCGGGCGCCAGTGGCCCGGCACTTTGACCACCGGCGACCAGTCCGGCAGCACGGGGATCGAGCGTGGGCCGAGGTCTTCGAAATCGCCGGCGGCGTAAACGATCTTGCCGCCGACCACGGTCAATACCGACTCGATCCACTTGATCGCTTCTTCCTCGACATGGAAGAAGTCCGCGCTCAGCGCCGCCAGATCCGCCAGTTGCCCGACCTTGATCTGGCCCTTCTTGCCCTGTTCCGACGAGAACCAGGCGCTGCCGTGGGTGAACAGTTCCAGTGCGGTAGTGCGTGGCAGACCTTCTTCGTACAGGGCCAAACCGCCGACGGTGCGACCGCTGACCATCCAGTACAGAGATGTCCATGGGTTGTAGCTGGATACCCGGGTGGCATCGGTGCCGGCGCCGACCGGTATGCCTTCGGCGAGCATGCGTTTGATCGGCGGCGTGGCTTCGGCGGCTTTCGCGCCGTAACGGTCGACGAAGTATTCGCCCTGGAACGCCATGCGATCCTGAATCGCAATGCCGCCGCCCAGCGCCCTCACCCGCTCAATGTTCTGCGGTGTGATGGTTTCGGCGTGGTCGAAGAACCACGGCAGACCGTTGAACGGAATATCGCGATTGACCTTCTCGAACACGTCGAGCATGCGGCTGATCGATTCGTTGTAAGTGGCGTGCAGACGGAACGGCCAGCGCTGCTCGACCAGATGGCGCACCACCGGTTCCAGCTCCTGCTCCATGGTCTGCGGCAGGTCCGGGCGCGGTTCGAGAAAGTCTTCGAAGTCGGCGGCGGAGAACACCAGCATCTCGCCAGCGCCGTTGTGCCGCAGGTAATCGTCGCCCTGGTGCAACTTGACGCTGCTGGTCCAGTTCTGGAAATCAGTCAGCTCTTCTTTGGGCTTCTGGGTGAACAGGTTGTAGGCGATGCGCACGGTCAACTGATCATCCTTGGCCAGTTGCTCGATCACCTGATAGTCATCTGGATAGTTCTGGAAACCACCGCCGGCATCGATCGCGCTGGTCAGGCCGAGGCGATTGAGTTCGCGCATGAACTGCCGGGTCGAGTTGACCTGATAGTCCAGCGGCAGCTTCGGCCCCTTGGCCAGCGTCGAGTACAGAATCATCGCATTGGGTTTTGCCACCAGCATGCCGGTCGGGTTGCCGTTGGCATCGCGCACGATCTCGCCACCCGGTGGGTTCGGCGTGTCGCGGGTGTAACCGGCAACGCGCAGTGCGGCGCGGTTGAGCAGCGCGCGGTCGTACAGGTGCAGGACGAATACCGGAGTGTCCGGTGCGGCCTGGTTGAGTTCCTCAAGAGTCGGCATGCGTTTTTCGGCGAACTGGAATTCGTTCCAGCCACCAACCACGCGCACCCATTGCGGAGTCGGCGTACGGTCGGCCTGCTCCTTGAGCATGCGCAACGCATCGGCCAGCGACGGTACGCCTTCCCAACGCAGTTCGAGGTTGTAGTTGAGGCCGCCACGGATCAGGTGCAGGTGCGAGTCGTTGAGGCCAGGAATGACGCAGCGGCCTTTCATGTCGACCACTTGCGTGGCGCTGCCCTTGAGGGCCATGGCCTCGGCATCGTTACCGACGGCAACGAAGCGGCCGTCCTTGATTGCCACGGCGCTGGCCAGTGGTTTTTCCCGGTCTACGGTATGAAATTGGCCATTGAATAAAATCAGATCGGCGCTCATCGCAGTTCCTCAAGCAAAAGTGAAAAGAAGCTAACCCCGCTCAACGCGGCGAGGTTTCTTGGGAATCGAGGTGTTCATGGGCCTGGCTGGCTTCCAGCCACGGGGTGAACAATCGGGTGACAGGCGGCATTACCACGTACACCACCGAGAGGACGATGGTCAGGGTGATCAGGAACGTGGCGACCACGTAGTTGGACAGAAGCGGATGCAGCGCCAGCAGCGGCCCCCAGATCAGCGGCACCAGCAGGGTGTGCGGCAGAATCACCAGCAGCGAAACCACGGCCTGCTTCCAGCGCGGCGGCGGCGAAGCGGCATCGGCCAGCGGGGAGAACCAGAACTCGTTGACCGGGGCGACTTCAGTCTGATCACCGTCGGCCAACATCGGCGCAGCCTCGGCGACCAGCGCCTGACGCTCGGAGGATTCCAGCCAACCCTGCATGGCCTCGGTGGAGCTGAAGCGCAGCACGCAGGTGTAAAAATCCAGACGCCCGCGCTTGCCGCGCACCACGTCCACACCCAGATGCCCTTCGCGCTGCCCGGCAACGCGCACGATGTTGCGCAGCCACGCTTCATACGCTGATTCGAAACCGGCCTTGACCGAGTGCTTGATGATCAACGTGACAGTCTCATCGGCCCCCGGTGCTTGTTGATTAAGGACTTCAGGCATAACGCAGCACTCCGGGCAAACGAACAGGAATTGCCAGCCGTCCAGGCCCGGCGATCAATACAGTGGTGAAAAGAATCAACAGCAACCAGCCGAACTGCCCCTCGGCCACACTCCATTGCGGGTGCACGACCAGCAGCGCCACCAGCAGAACAAAAAGAATAGGCAAGCAGGCCAATCGCGCCAGCACCCCGGCGACGATCAGTAGAGGGCAAAGAACTTCAGCGAAAATCGCCAGGCAGAGTGTGAGGTGCGCGCCGAGGTGGAACGGATCTTCGATCTGCTGCAATTGCGCGTTGAAATCCAGCAGTTTGGGCAAACCGTGCACCCACAGCAGAAACAATCCGCCGCTGACCCGCAGAAACAGCAGACCGACATCCTGTGCCTGTTCATCGTGTTGTGATGCGCTCATGACCCTACCCTTAAATCCTTATCGGGTTGAATCATGCTCGGTGCGGGCGAGGGAAAATTGAATGGATGTGCTCTCTTTCAGGCGAGTCGGATTCCTGTGCGAGCGAGCCTGGTACGGGCGGCGATCCGACAGTGGCGTCCGGTCAGCCAGCATCATTGTTGAATGACACACCGCTTTCGCGAGCAAGCCCGCTCCCACAGGGAAATTTGGCGCGTCAGGAATGCGGGATATCCAGCGGCGCCGCCATGAACTGGCTGATCCGCGAACGCAGCCAGCGCTCGGCCGGGTCGTTGTCATGCACCCCGCTCCAGGCCATCGACAGCTGTGCGGCGTCGATCGGGAACGGTGGATCTTCAGCGCGCAAGGCGCAGCCTTCGACCAGCGCACACGCGGCATAGTCCGGCACGGTAGCAATCATTTCAGTGCCGGCGAGCAACGCACGCAAACCGCTGAACTGCGGCACGCCGAGCACCACGCGCCGACGCCGGCCAACCTTGGCCAGGTCCAGATCGATGTTGCCGCTCAGGTCACCGGAGAACGACACCATCGCGTGCGGGCGCTCGCAGTATTCATCCAGCGTCAGCGGCCCCGGGCGATCATCGCCGCGTAGCACTTTGCAGGGAATGTCGCGCAGTTTCTTGCGCTTGGCGTTGGCCGGCAGATCGGTGGTGTAACTGACCCCGACCGAGATTTCCCCGGACGCCAGCAGCGCCGGCATCAACAGATAATTGGCACGGCGCACCACCACGACAATCCCCGGTGCTTCCTGCTGAAGCTGTCGCAGCAGCGGCGGAAACAGACCGAACTCGGCGTCGTCCGACAGGCCGATGCGGAACACATCGCAACTGCTGGCCGGGTCGAACTCCTTGGCCCGGCTGACCGCGCCGGAGATCACATCCATCGCCGGTTGCAGCTCCTGCAGAATCGCCAGCGCGCGGGCGGTCGGCTCCATGCTGCGACCGTTGCGCAGCAGCAAAGGATCATCGAACAGGTCGCGCAAACGACCCAGCGCCGCACTGACCGCCGGTTGGCCCATGAACAGTTTTTCGGCGACGCGGGTCAGGTTCTTTTCGAACATCAACGCTTCGAAAATCACCAGCAGGTTCATGTCGACGCGACGCAGATCGTTACGGTTCATGGGCTCGTGTTCCTTGCTTGAGAAGTCGTGTTCAGTCGGGTGCGATAGCGCCGTACTTTACTTGATCAACGGTACGCTGGCCGCACGTTTGTATGGGCCGTATTCCACCGGCAGCCATTTGGAAGGTTTGTCGATGGCGGCGACTTGCAGCGATGTGCTGAGTTCAACGTTTTGCGGCGCAATTAACAACGTTTAACTCGTCAGTCTTCCGGCCCCGTCCAACAATGAAACCCTCTGCGAAACATTGTTTTTTTGACCAGAGGGAAACGTGCCGAGCGTGCGTTGCCCCCCGACACGGACATTGGCCATGGCTCACTTACAACAAACAGTCGCCCTCGCCCCCTCCAGCGAATCCCGCACACCGCGCATCGGCGGCCTCAGTCCGCAACGCGAACGGCGGGCCAAACAGTTGATCCTCGACCGCCTGGGTGAAAGCCTGGAAGTCACCGAACTGGCAGAGGCCTGTTCGTTGTCACGCAGTCATTTTTCCCGGGCGTTCAAATGCAGTACCGGACTCTCGCCACAGGACTGGATCCGCACCCAGCGCATCGCTCGTGCCAAGCAGTTGATCCGGCTCACCCACTTGAGCCTGACGCAGATCAGCCTGGAATGTGGCTTCTGCGATCAGGCACATTTCTGCCATATCTTCACCCGCAGCGAAGGGATCAGCCCTTTCGCCTGGCGGTGTCGTGAGGTGCCGGGCATGAAGGCCGAAAAGCCACCAGCGTCGGCCGCGCCTGTCGGCATACGCCTGGCGGTCTAGACGCTGTCGCGCGCCAAGCTCATTTCCCTGCGCTTCATTGCTGCCTCAACCGCTGCGCCACTTGCGCCACCCGCTCGCCCAGGTGTGCCGCCGTGCGCCGGTCTTCGAGCGGCGGCGCCTGCTCGGGGGGCTGTTCGACATTGGATTGGGACATGGCCCCGAGCGCGCTGCCCAGACGATTCAACTGACCATCGAAGCAGCCCGCCACCGAGCGCGCCGGGAGCAGGTCGAGACCCACCCAGATCATCGAATGCTGCGCGGCGAACACCGCCATTTGCAGCAATGTATTGAGCTTGTCCCCGCACAGGCTTCCGGAATTGGTGAACCCGGCGGCAACCTTGTTGCGCCATGGTTTTGCCAGATAGAACGCCGCGCTGGCCTCCATGAAATGCTTGAAGCCCGCCGACGCGCTGCCCATGTAAGTCGGCGCACCGAAAATGATCGCGTCGGCGCGGTGCAACTCATCCCAATAGAACTCGACCTCTTCTACCGCCACCAACCGGCAGGTACTGCCCAAGTGCCGTTCGACGCCCTGCGCCACGGCTTCTGCCATGACGCGAGTGTGGCCATAGCCGCTGTGATAGACCACCACCACGTTGCTCATTGCGCCGTCCTCCGCACGCGTGCACTCCATTGCAGCCGTCAGGTCCAGGCCTGCTTCATCGGATTTTTGGGCTTGAAGCGAACACAGACGAGTTAATCGTTGTTAATTGTCCGCGAGACAAAGCGCTGGTCTGAACATTGCAGCGGGCAAAAATGCCGATCGCTGCATCACTTTCGAGCATTGCCGGCAATCTGCACGTTGCACTGACGCCAGAACCTGCGGAATATGTCGGCAAAACTGCGGATTAGAAGGCTTGCGTGCCGCTGACGCTGATCCGCACTGCCCTTCACGGAGGCTTCACACGCCGTGGGCAGGATTATAAAAATTTCGCAGGAGTGAGCTGTTGAGTCTTCCCCCGAATCAGGCCCTCGGTTTCGGCCCCTATCGGATTCAGCCCGGCAAACGGCTGCTGCTTGAGGGCGAGCAGCCGTTACGCCTGGGCCGACGTGCCATGGATATTCTGCTGATCCTGCTGGCGCATGCCGGCGATGTCGTGAGCAAGCAGCAACTGATTGCCGGCGTGTGGCCGGACAGCGTCGTCGAAGACATCAATCTGCGGGTGCACATGGCGGCGTTGCGCAAAGCCCTGGGCGATGGTCAGGGCGGGCAGCGATACATCGTCACGGTGGCGCAGCGCGGCTACAGCTTTGTCGCACCGATCAGGCTGCAATCGATCGAACAGCACACCTGCGCAGAGACCGGCACCCGGCATAACCTGCCACTGCGCCGCACGCGAATGATCGGCCGCCAGCCGCTGGTCGACAGCCTGATCAGGCAGTTGCCACGCCAGCGCTGCATCACGCTGGTCGGCCCCGGCGGCATCGGCAAAACCACCGTGGCCCTGCGCGTTGCCGAGCAGATGATCGGCCACTATCGGGACGGTATCCGGCTGCTGGATCTTTCGCCGATCAACGACGCACGAATGATCTGCTCGCACTTGGCGGCCCTGCTGGACGTGGTGCCGCATGACAACGATCCGCTGACCCACCTCGTCAATGCGCTGCGCGAGCGCCAGATGCTGCTGGTGATCGACAACTGCGAACACCTGATCGACGCCATGGCACTGCTCAGCGAGAGCATTTTGCGCGGTGCGCCGCAGGTTCACATTCTGGCCACCAGCCGCGAGAGCCTGCGTGCCGAAGGCGAGTATGTGCAACGTCTCGAATCCCTCGATTACCCGCCGCCGATTGCCGTGCTTGATCATGCGCAGGCGTTGAGTTTTTCGGCACTGCAACTGTTTGCCGAACGCGCCCTGGCCGCGCACGAGGGCTTCGAATTGAGCGACGCCGAGTTGCCCGATGCGCTTGAAATCTGTCGGCGTCTGGACGGCATTCCGCTGGCGCTGGAGCTGGCGGCGGCGCAGGTTGGAGAACTCGGCCTGCAGGGTTTGCTCAGCCAGCTGCAAGGGCGTCTGCCGGTATCGGCTGCCGGCAATCAGAGCAGCGTGGAGCGCCACCAGACGCTGCGTGCCACGCTGGACTGGAGCTTCAACCTGCTGACCGATTGCGAACAGACCTGCCTGCGCCGGCTCGGCGTGTTTCGGGGGGGCTTCACGCTGGAGTCCGCCGCTGCGGTGATCGGTGGACAGCACATCCAGCCCGGCGAGGTGTTCGGTTCGATCACACAACTGGTCGCCAAATCGTTGCTCAACGTCGAAGTCGGTGACGAGGAAGTGTTCTATCGGTTGCTCGACACCACGCGCCGCTATGCCCTGGAAAAACTCGAGCAAGGCGCCGAACTCGCCGAAACCCGCGAACGCCACGCTGAACGTTGTCTGGCGCTGATGTATCAGGCGCAGACCGATTGGGAAACGACCTCAACCGCCCTGTGGATCGAACGCTACGCACGCGGTCTGGAAGACCTGCGCGCGGCGCTCGACTGGAGTCTGAACGGTGCAGGCCCCAATGATGTGGGGATTTATCTGGCCGCGACCTCGGCGCCCCTGTGGCAAGAGTTGTCGCTGCTCAAGGAATACGGCGGTTACGTGCGTCAGGCGCTGGCCCTGCTGGAAAACGCTGCCGAACCTTGCCCTCGGGTGAAGATCGCGCTGAAACTGGCGCTCGGCAGCGCCTGCTACCACACCTGGGGTGGTACCCCGGAAACCATCGCCGCATTCGTCGACGCCCATACGCTGGCGCAAGAGTACGACGACGTGGCCGGCCAACTGCGTGCAGTGTCCGGGCACATGGCGGTCAACCTCAGCTGTGGCCACTATCGGTCGGCGCTGGAACAGAGCGAACAGTTCGATCGTCTCGGCCTGCACGGCGACCCGCAGTTGTCGCTGAGTACACATCGCCTGCGGGTGTTGGCACTGCATTACGCCGGCGACCAGCAGCAGGCACGCCTGCATGCCGAGCAAGTGATTCAGCACATGGCGCAAAACGGCAATCCCAACCGTTTCACTCATGGCTTCGGCGTGCAGTACGACCAGAGCGTCGCCTCGCTGACGGTGCTTGCCCGGGTGTTGTGGCTGCAAGGTTTCCCTGAACAGGCCTGGCGGACGGCCAGGCAGGCGCTGGACATCGCCGTGCAGATCAACCACGGCACCTCGATCTGCTACACCCTGGCGCTGGCCAGTTGCCTGATTGCTCATTACAACGGTGACCCGCAAAACGCCCGTGCTTTGCTGCAGCTGTTGCTGGAGCAGGCGCAGAAGCATTCCGTATTGCTGTTCTATCGCTGGGCATGCCAGTACGCGCAGGTTCTCGACGCCGATGCCGCCGTGCCGATAGCGACCGAAGACAGCGGCCTGATCAGGGAAATCATGGTCACCCTGGACAGCAGTTTTGTTGATGACGCGTTGCTAGAGCGGGCACACAACGGAGCTGCAGGCTGGAGCACGGCGGAGATTCTGCGGGCTCGGGCCGATCAGATGTTGATTAAAGATTCGGCTTGCCCCGACAGCAACACCCGGCAAGCCGAAAAGGTCTTGCTCCAGGCACTGTCGATTGCGCAAACCCAAGGCGCCCTGGCCTGGGAACTGCGCAGCGCCACTTCGCTGGCGCAGTTGTGGCAACGGCAGAACCGCTACCGCGAAGCGCTGGAATTATTGAGCCCGATCTATCAACGCTTCACTGAGGGCTACGCCACCCCGGACTTGCGCAAGGTGCGCTGGTTACTCGACGAGTTGAGCCGCCAACTGCGAGCCTGACACCCAACGACTGCGGCTGACGAACCGCGCATGCCGACGCTCGTACTCGTTGGATTCACCGCTGCGTTCCAGTTGTTCGCGGGCGTAACGACGGGTGGTGTTGAGCATGCGATAGCGCAACCCGGCACTGCCCCGCTCCACCGCCAGCAAAGACTTCTGCGCCAACCGATCAATCATCAGGGCCAACGTCGACGGGGGTAATAGCGCGCAACTGATGACGCCCATCGCCGCATCAATGGCAAACGCCGTTTTGAAGACCGACAGGCGTTGCAGCACCCGCTGTTCCTGCTCACTCAGGTGCTGATAGCTCCAGTCCAGCGCGGCTTTCAGGGTTTGATGGCGTGGCACGGCAGTACGCCGACCATGGCTGAGCAGCTGCAAACAATTGTCGAGTTGAGACTGCAAGCCGACCAACGCCAGCGCATCAATGTGCGCCGCCGCCAGTTCAATCGCCAGTGGCAGCCCATCGAGCCGCCGACAGATGTCGCGCACAGCATTGAGATCCTGTTCACGCAGGGTAAAACCCTGCTGCCGGGCTCGGGCACGACTGACAAACAATTGCACGGCCGAATAGCTCATGGTCTCTTCGACACTGCCCAACGCTGAGGACTTGGGAATGGCCAGTGGCGGCAGGGTTTGCACGGTCTCCAGACTGGCCTGCAATGCTTCGCGACTGGTCGCAAGAATCGACAACCGTGGCGCGGCCTCCAGTAAACGTTCAACCAGAGCCTTGCAGGCTTCACGCAGATGCTCGCAGTTATCCAGCACCAGCAAGCTGTGACGCGCTGCCAGCGTGACGAGATCGGTTTCGAGGGTGTGCAACAGATAATCGAGCAGTGGCGTGGCGTCGTTGACTACCGCCAGGTCCACCAGCCAGACCCCGTCGCGAAAATGCTGTAACAGCAACTCTGCAGCACGCAACGCCACCGTGGTTTTGCCGACACCCGCAGGCCCCGTCACGGTCATCAATCGGCACAGTGGCAATTGCCGCACCATCGAGCCCACCACGGAGTCGCGACCGGTCACCGGCGTCAGCCGCACAGGCAAGTTGTGTTGTGGCGCTTGCAGGTGTTCCAGGGCCACGTGCTCGAAATTGTCGCCATGCACCGGAGCAACGAAGCTGTAGCCACATTGCGGCACATTGACGATGTAGCGTTGGCCGTTCTCACCGTCACCGAGCGCCCGGCGCAGGGCGGCAATGTGGACGCGAAGATTGATCTCTTCGACCACCGAAGTGGGCCAGACCCGTGCAATCAACTCTTCCTTTCTGACCACTCGGCCTGCACGCTCGACCAGCACCTGCAGAATGTCCAGCGCACGCCCGCCCATGCGCAGTTGCCGATCCCCGTCGAGGATCAGCCGTTGGCGCAAATGAAAGGCGTAAGGGCCGAAATACAGGACTGACGCCGAGTGCAAATCGTTGAGGCTGTTCATGCCAACTATCTTGGCAGCCTGCGATGACGGCACAACCTTCACACAGGGCGCAGCACGGACATCCGGGTGCGCACAACGGACAGAACCGCTCTAGCTGAACTGTTCGCGGTATTGCACAGGCGTAAGGCCGAGTTTTTCCGCGAACAACAGACGCATGTGCCGAACGCTGCCAAAACCACTCTTGTAGGCCACGGTTTTCAAAGGCAGGTCAGTGGTTTCCAAAAGATTTCGTGCGCAGTCGATACGCGCACTTTGCAGGAACTCCATCGGCGTCATATTGATGTCGCGGACAAACGTCCGCGCGAAGTGCCGTGCACTCATGTTGGCCAATCCAGCCATGCGCTCGACACTGAACGCTTCGTCGAGATGGTCCAGGACGTAATTCTGTACTCGGGTGATCGGGGTTTCCTGAGGCGCCACTGCCGCCATCAAGGGGCTGAACTGCGCCTGTCCACCTTGACGTTTCATCACGACAAGCAGCACTTTGGCGACGTCCTGGGCCAACTTCTTGCCGTGATCCTGCGCCACCAGCGCCAGCGCCAGGTCGATGCCGGCCGTGACCCCGCCAGAGGTGATCAGATTGCGATCCTCAATGAAAATCTGGTCGGTGGCGACGCTCGCCTTTGGAAATGCCTTGATCAGGCGTTCGGTGTAGTTCCAATGAGTGGTCACCCGATAGCCGTCGAGCAACCCGGCATGGCCGAGCACGAAGGCGCCAGTGCAGATCGAACCATATCGCTCGGTACAGGGCACGGCCGCTTTCAGCCAGGCCAGCAACGCCGGGTGTTTTTCGTTGTAAGCCCCCGGCCCTCCTGGCACCAGCAGCAAATCGTAGCGCTCAAGGGCTTGTTCGATATGCCGGTCGGTGTGTACCAGCACACCGTTGGACGCACGCAACGGCCCGCGCTCGGTGCCAAGGGTCGTCAGCTGATAGTGCGACTCCGGTTTCAAATAGCGATTGGCCACCGAAAACACTTCCAGCGGCCCGGCCATGTCGAGCAGCAGAAAGTCGGGGAACAACACCATGGCCACGGTTTTCATGGGGTACACATCACTGATAATCAAAAGTAAGCGGACAGGACAGGCTGAGCATTATGGCCAACTGCGGCACAGTCGTCGGAAAAAAATACGTGATCGAGCGCACACAACTGTCAACCAGAAACGGACAGTATTTCAATTTCCATCTACTTATTACCCCGCAGAGTAAACAGTAATCTTCTCCTCACTCGGACGAATTCACGTCCCCCAAGGAGATTTCATCATGCTGACTCTTCGCAAAGCCTCCGATCGTGGCCTCGCCAATCATGGCTGGTTGAAGTCGTTCCACACCTTTTCCTTCGCCAGCTACCGCGACCCGCGTGAACAGGGTTTTTCCGACCTGCTGGTGATCAACGATGACCGCGTTGCCGCCGGTAAAGGTTTCGGCCAGCACCCGCATCGTGACATGGAGATCTTTTCCTACGTGCTCGAAGGCGCACTGGAACATAAAGACACGTTGGGCACCGGCTCGGTGATCCGCCCTGGCGACGTACAACTGATGAGCGCCGGCAGCGGCGTGGCGCACAGCGAGTTCAACCATTCGGCCACCAAACCCGTGCACTTTTTGCAGATCTGGATTGTGCCGGAGATCAGCGGCCCCAAACCGCGCTATCAGCAGGAGCACTTCAGTGCGCAGAAAAAACGCGGTCGCCTGCAACTGATCATCTCGCCGGACGGCAGCGATGGTTCGCTGACAGTGCGCCAGGATGCGCGGGTTTACGCCGGGTTGTTCGACGGCAAGGAAAGCGCCACCCTGAAACTGTCCACCAACCGTTACGCCTACGTGCATGTCGCTCGCGGCAGTGTTGAACTCAATGGCCAGTTGCTGCAGGAAGGTGACGGCGTGCGGGTTCGCGAGGAACAGGCATTGACCCTGAGCAATGGCGTGGATGCCGAAGTCCTGGTGTTTGACCTGCGTCCGCAAGAGCTGCCGCAAATGCCATGAGGCATGGGTTTCCAAAGCCAACAAAAACGGCCTTCGATTGAAGGCCGTTTTTTTATTTTGGCAACACCGATGATGGCAACTCGGCAGGCTTGGCAGCACCGACATCTTTGCCCGCCTGAACCGCCGCCAAGGTTGTTTGTATCGCTGCATACAGGTTGGCCTGACTGGCGAAATAGCCACCTACGACGATGCTGACCACACCAAACAGATGCACAGCCGTTGCCATCCAGACGTTGGCATTTACGGAACCCGCCTTTTTGAGCGCCTCTTTGGACTCGATGGCAATGCCTTGAATCATCGAGTCGTAGCGTTTATCTCGCTCACACTGGATGCGCTCATTAGCCTTGTCTCGCTCTGCCTGCGAGTAAAGGAACTCTCTGATATCGGCGTGCACTCGCTCTACCCGAGCATCCATCCTTGCCTCGATGGTCTCGATCCTGGCGTTGAATTCTTCACGGCTGATAGCGTTCATGGCTTGTGTGTTACGACCTTTGCTCAATATGTCGGTGGTTTGATATTGCTCGAATTCCCTGGCTTTCAATCCGATCCCCTTCCCTGGGTTAGCGATACCTTCTCTGGCGCACCGATTTCCTGGCGCTGCGAGTTGCATCAACCTTAGGACTGGCGCTCCAAGCCCACAAGCCGGCAGATTCTGCTGTGGATGTAGGGCGTTTCGTCAGACGCTGTAGCTTGTCCAAAACGCTTTGAGCCGTCACTCATTCTCCAGTGCAAACGCCTCGACAATCTGCTCAATCACCGCCCTGACCCGTGCGGTGTGGCGCAAGTCCGCGTGGGTCACCAGCCAGACCTCATACGGTTGCGGGCGATTGCGCTCCGGCCAAAGCCTGATCAGGCCATCGCGCTCGCCCATGTATACCGGAATTTCTCCTACGCCCAGGCCGGCCGCAATCGAGCGGCGTACCAACAGACTTGAACTCAGGCTGGCGACAATCCGTCCGCGATGCAGCGGCTCGCAAACCAGCGTCATGTCCTTGTGCGTCTGCAAATACGGTTGGTAGACCACCAGATCATGGCCTTCTAACGCCGTACCCTGCGGCGGGATGCCATGGGCGTCGATATACGCCTGTGAAGCGAACAATCCCACGGGCCAGCGAGCAATCCGCCGCGCGATCAGATCGGGATTGTCAGGCCGGGTATTGCGCACAGCGATGTCGGCCTCGCGCTTGGCCAGGCTAAGGATCTGAGTGGAGGCGTCCAGTTGCACACGCACGTCCGGGTGCTGCGCGTGCAGGCGGCTAATGGCCGGGATCAGGAAGTCGATGGCCAGCGAGTCGGTGGTGCTGACGCGTACGGTGCCGGTCAGACGATCATCCAGGCCCTGAATCTGCCGCTCAAGTTCCAGCGCCGAATGCTCCATTTTTTCCACGCTTTTGAGCGCGGCCTCGCCGACCGCGGTCAATGCGTAGCCGTCGGAGGTGCGCAGGAACAAGGTCGCGCTCAGGGACTTTTCCAGCGCCGTGATCCGTCGTCCGACGGTCGCTTGATCCACCCCCAGAACCCGCGCTGCGCCTCGTAATGTCGACTCCCTGCATACCGCGAGAAATACCCGCGCATCATCCCAGTTCATGCTGCCCCCCAACCGATGCGAATTTGCATCACTATAAAGCCAAATCGCTGCATTACCGCAGCAAAGATAGCCGATATCCTGAGCGCCATAGACCTTCCTCAGGAATGCTGTCATGCGTACATCCACCTCAGCGTTACCGATTTTCTCAGGACTCTGCGCCAGCCTGGTCGGCATTGGGCTGGCGCGTTTTGCCTACACACCGCTTATTCCCTCGCTGATTCAGGCGCAGTGGTTTTCTGCCAACGACGTGGTCTACCTCGGCGCAGCCAATCTGGTCGGCTATCTGATCGGCGCCCTGCTCGGCCGGCCGATAGCGCGGCAACTGGGCAATAAAAACGCCCTGCGACTGATGATGCTGCTGGTCACCGCAGCGTTTTTTGCCTGTGCATTTCCATTGTCGGTGATCTGGTTCTTTGGCTGGCGGTTGTTGTCGGGGATTACCGGCGGCGCAATTATGGTGCTGGTGGCGGCGACTGTTCTGCCCCACGTGCCGGCATCCCGCAAAGGACTGGCCAGCGGTGCGATTTTTCTCGGTATCGGCCTGGGCATCGCCGCCTCCGGAACCATCGTCCCGCCCTTGTTGAATATGGGCCTGCACGCCACCTGGTTGGGACTGGGCGGATTGTCGTTGTTGCTGACCGCAATAAGCTGGTTTGGCTGGCCTGCTGATCTACCGCACCCGACCGCCACTCACGCAGGCGCGACGGTTGAGCCAACCCCCTCCGCCGTCTATTTGCTGTTCGGCCAATACGCATTCATGGCCGCAGGTCTGGTGCCGGCCATGGTGTTTCTGGTGGATTACGTGGCTCGCGGGCTCGGTGCCGGGGCGCAGATTGGTGCACTGATTTGGGTGATGTATGGCCTGGGCGCAATTGTCGGCCCGGTAAGTTACGGCTTTCTCGCGGATCGGCTTGGCGCGCGGATGGGCATTCGGCTGGTATTGGTGGTGCAGGCGATTGCGCTGGGACTGCTGGCGGTTTCCCACTCTTTCATGGCGTTGGCCGTACTGGCAGTGATCATCGGTTCATTCCCGCCGGGCATCGTCCCGCTGGCCTTGGCCCGCGTGCATGAACTGGTACCGGATCACCATCGCCAGCAAATCGCCTGGAGCCGCGCCACCGTATCGTTTGCCACGTTTCAGGCGCTGGCCGGTTTTGCCTATTCGGCGCTGTTCAATGCCACGGGCGGTCAGCACGCAATGCTTTTCGTGATCGCCGCCGGGGCGATTGTCGTGGCGATTTTGTTGGAGCACGCCCTGAAATGGCTGCCCTCAGCGACTGAACCACGCGTCTGTGAAAATTGAAGGGAATCATTGCCTGCGGGCTGCGCTCCCATCTTCAGAACCTCAAGCAACAGGAATCGACATGACTTTGCCCAGCGAAATGACCCGTATCGAAATCACTCAACCCGGTGGCCCCGAAGTCTTGCAGGCCAAACACGTGCCCCTGCCCGTCGCTGCAGCCGGCGAAGTGCTGATTCGCGTGCATGCCGCCGGGATCAACCGCCCCGACGCCCTGCAACGCGCCGGCAAATACCCGATGAAGCCGGGGATGAATCCGATCCCCGGTCTGGAAGTGGCCGGCGAAGTAGTGGCGCTGGGTGCCGGTGTCAGTCAGTTTGCCGTCGGAGACAAGGTCTGCGCGCTGACCAACGGTGGCGGTTACGCCGAATACTGCAACGTCCCGGCCGGGCAAACCCTGCCGATCCCCGTCGGACTGGATTGGGTGCAGGCCGCCGCTATCCCGGAAACCTTCTTTACCGTGTGGGCCAACCTGTTCGGCCTCGGCGACGCCCAGCGTGGTCAGCGCGTGCTGATCCACGGCGGCACCAGCGGCATCGGCACCACCGCACTGATGCTGTGCCGCGAATTCGGCATCGAAGCCTTTGCCACCGCCGGCAGCGCCGATAAATGCGCAGCGATCAGCAAACTGGGTGGGCAGCCGATCAATTATCGCGAGCAGGATTTCGCCACGGTCATCGCCGAAAAAACTGCTGGCCAAGGCGTTAACGCGATTCTCGACATCATGGGCGCTTCGTACCTCAACGGTAATGTCAGCGCGCTGGCGATGGATGGCCGGCTGGTGATGCTGGGCTTTCTCGGTGGCGGCAAGGCCAACGACATCGACCTGCTGGCGATCATGGCCAAGCGTGCGGTGATCACTGGCTCATTGCTGCGTGCGCGAACCGCTGAGGAAAAGGCCGAAATTGCCGAGCAACTGCGCGAACACGTGTGGCCGGCGCTGGCCGCCGGACGCTGCCTGCCGATCATCGACAAGGTTTATTCGCTGAACGATGCGGCCCAGGCGCATGCGCGCATGGAAGGTGGCGACCACATCGGCAAAATCGTTCTGCGCGTGGGCTGAGCCGCAGCATTTTGTAATCGTTGCGAGTAGACGGTGGTCGAAAAAGTCACGCGCAGACCGAGCCTTCTGGTAAAAAGCCTTCTTTGTCTGCGCTGTGGTGAACCGTTTAATGTTCCTGTCCTTCATGACCCGTTTGCGTCGTCGCCGTCTGGCGTTCGCCTGCATGGCTGCGCTGATCATTGGCGTGCCGACGAGTTGTGCGGTGCTCGAGCACACCGAGCGCAAACTGCTGTTTCGCATCGAACCGGGCACGGCCGGCTGGTATCACGGCTTGCCGGGCAGCGTGCAGGAACTCGACTTGCAGCCCAAGAGCTTCAAGGCCGGGCAGAATATTCATGCCTGGTGGTGGCCTGCGGAACGACCGAACGCTCCGGCGATTCTCTATCTGCATGGCGTGCGCTGGAACCTCACCGGACAGCTGTTCCGCATCGAGCAATTGCGCGCGGCCGGCTACTCGGTACTGGCCATCGACTACCGTGGTTTCGGCCAGAGCAAGGGCGATCTGCCTTCGGAAAGCAGCGTGTATGAAGACGCCCGTGTGGCGTGGGAGCGCTTCAAACTCCTGCAGCCCGACCCGAGCAAGCGCCTGATCTACGGCCACTCACTGGGTGGCGCCGTGGCTATTGATCTGGCCGCCGAACTCGGCCAGGACGCCGCGCGGGACCATACCCCGCTGCCGGTCAAAGGCCTGGTGATCGAGTCGACTTTCACCTCTCTCGCCGATGTGGCGGCGGCGGTGGCCAACACTTCGCTGCCGGTACGCTGGCTGCTGTCGCAGAAATTCGACTCCATCGACAAGATCGCCGAGATTCACATGCCGCTGCTGGTGGTGCACGGCATGGCCGACGCGTTCGTGCCGCCACGCTTCAGCGAGCAACTGTTCAACGCCGCCCAACAACCGAAACGATTGCTTCTGGTGCCGGGTGCCACCCACAACAACAGCATGGCGCTGGGCGGGCAGAATTATCGCAAGGCGATCGATGCGCTGATGCAGTCCAAACCCGCGCCGCGCGTGGCCGGCCCAGCATTGGTGCGCAGCGCGCAGGATTCCTAGCGATAGCCGCGAGCCTGCAGATCGAACAGCTTGGCGTAGTGCCCGTTTGCAGCGATCAGGCTGTTGTGATCGCCCTTCTCCAGTATCCGTCCGCCCTCCAGCACCATGATCTGATCGGCATTGCGCACACTGGAAAAGCGATGGGAAATCAACAAGGTCATGCGCTCTTCGGTGTGTTGGCTGAAATGCTCGAACACTGCCGCTTCCGCTGCCGGATCCAGCGCCGAGGTCGGTTCGTCGAGAATCAGGATATCGGCATCGCGGCGCATGTAGGCCCGGGACAAGGCAATCTTCTGCCATTGCCCGCCCGATAACTCCTGACCGCCAGCAAACCAGCGGCCCAACTGCGTGGCATAGCCACGGTCGAGCCCTTCAATGAACGGCGCGGCCATGCCTTCGGTAGCCGCAGCCTGCCAGCGCGATTCATCGTTGAACGCCGAGGTATCCCCCACGCCGATGTTTTCGCCCACGGTGAACTGGTAGCGAATGTAGTCCTGAAAAATCACGCCGATACGCCGCCGCAATGTGTTCTCTTCCCAATCCTGCAAATCGCTGCCATCAAGCAGAATCCGCCCCTGATCGGGCCGATAAAGGCGCGTCAGCAATTTGATCAGCGTGGTTTTGCCTGAGCCGTTCTCCCCCACCAGCGCCACACTCTTGCCCGGCACCAGGTGCAGGTCGATGCCTTCCAGTGCGGCACGGCTGGCCCCCGGATAGCGGAAACCGACGTTCTCAAAACGCAGGCCATCACCCGGATGCGCGCCGACGGTGAGATGACCGCAATCAGCCAACACCGGTTCGGCCAGATACTCATACAGGCTCGACAGGTACAGACCGTCCTCATACAAACCGCTGATCGCACTCAGGCTGCTGCTGACCGCACTCTGCCCCTGCTTGAACAACACCAGGTACATGGTCATCTGACCGAGACTGATATTGCCGTGCACCGCATCGATCACCACCCAGGCATAAGCCAGATAGAACGCCCCTGTACCGAGCAGGCCGAGACCGAAACCCCAGCCATCACGCCGCAATGTCAGGCGCCGATCCTCGGCGTAGAGCTTGGCGAAGGTGTCCCGATAACGCTGCAGCAGCAACGGCGCAAAGCCGAACAGCTTGACCTCTTTGATGTAGGCCTCATGGGACAGCAAGGTTTCGATGTAATTTTGCTGCCGACTCTCCGGAGCGCGGCGGGTGAACAAGCGGAAAGCGTCGCCGGAGAAGTGCGCCTCGGCAAAGAACACTGGCAACGCGCCAATCACCAGCAACAACAGCGCCCACGGCGAAAAATGCACCAGCAGCACACCGAAGCTGATCAGCATGATCAGGTTCTGGATCAACCCCAGCGACTTCATCACCAACGCCAGCGGCCGGGTCGAGGCTTCGCGGCGCACGCGCACCAGCTTGTCGTAGAACTCGGAGTTCTCGAACTGCACCAGCGACAGGGTCTGCGCCTTTTCCAGAATCAGCGTGTTGACCTTCTGCCCCAACTGCACCCGCAACAACGACTGCTGCACCGAGAGCGCCCGTTGCGTACCGGACAACAACGCCAACACCCCCGCCTCCATCAGCACATAACGCAACACCGGCCACAGCGGTGCAGCGCCCTGCTGCGCATGCAACTGCATCGCCGCCACCACCGCATCGACGATCCGCTGGCCCAGCCATGCGGCCAGCGCCGGCAGCACACCGGCAATCAGAGTGGCCAGCACCAGACCCAGAAACAAACCGCGAGATGTCGCCCAAACCAGTAGCAAGGCGCGCCGGGCCTGATCGAACAAAGCGTGGAAGCGGGAAATCAAAGGCATGGAACACAGAGCTCGACGGCGGATGGAGCGTGCCATGGTACTCCGCAGGTTTGATCCGTGCTGAAACTGCGCTTTTTCATGAGAAAAACACCTGGAAAAACTCTGGCCTTTGCAGCGTCCAAAGCTCTGCTATGTTTTAGCCGCCCTTCGCGGAACCTGGCGAAAATCGCCTCTCTCCGCGCCTACTGCCAGGAACCCCCGCCATGCGAATCAATCCCTGCCTGATCTTCAACGGCAACTGCCGTGAGGATTTCAATTGCGAGACTGACAAGTGACGCTGACTTTTCGTCAGGCATGAAAAAGCCCAACCTCTTCAGGTTGGGCTTTTCGATTTATCGCTGGGCCAGCTCATGCCGCACGCATTGTTCATAATAGGTCTGCTTGACCGCTGCCGGCTTGAGCTTCGAGGTGCTGTTGTAGGTCTGCTCGGTAATCCCCATTGCCGTCATGCGCATCCAAGGTTGCTGGAACTTGCGCACCTGCAACTGCTTGCGCGCGCCGTACAACGAGATCCCCGACAGCTTCGACTGCTGCGCCCCGGCGGCGATGTCCGAGCCCCAGGTACAGGCGAACCGGTGACTCTTGCTCAACTCCCTCGCTTCAATGGCCGAAGCGAAGGCAGCCAGGGAAAGCGTTGCAACGGTTATGACAATCGTCCGCATATAGCCAACCTAACCTTTTGAAAAAAGGCGATTTTGCCGGGGAAGCCCAAGCCTGGGGGCCAGCAAATTGCCGCATTCGCGAGATTGATCCGGGCTTGCGACGCGGTCAGCGACCGTTGCGGACCTCAACCCGCAGACGCTCGGGGCCCGCTTCCGAGCATTCGATAGTGACCGGCAAGAAGCGCTCGATCACCGCGATGTTGCTGTGCAGATGCTCGGTCATTCTTGGGGTAGTGAATGATCCGCCACCGGCCAGCGCCATCGGCAGCAGCAACTGGTCGGCGAGGTGTTCCGCCACCGCAGCGTCACTGCGTAACCAGTCTGTCGCCTGATTGATTGCGCTATCAGCGACCTTCTCCGCCCGTAACAACACCTGGCCAAAGGCACTGAAGACTTCGGTGACCTGCTCGAACACGTACTCCAGTAACAGCACGTTACCGGGGCCACGCGCCGGGTCGAGCGTGATCGGATGCAAAGTTTCCGCTGCCCAGCGCATGCGTTTCGCCACCTGATTCAGTTCACGCTCGGCGACGCTCGGTGCGAGACCGGCCGTCAGCGCCAAGGCTTGCTGCGACAGCAGCGCCCCACGCTCACACAGGTCCAGCGGCGTCAGTTGCGACGGCTGCACCGTGACGTCGATCTCACCGCCACCGGCCGGGACAAAGCCGTGACGCAGCAGATCCAGCTCAATGCCGGCACCCATGCGCCGCATCAACGGCAACCAGCTGCGCGTAAGGAAATCGACAGGCGGCGCCAACGGATTATGCGTACCGCCGCTGATCCGTACGCGACTTGTGCCCGGCGCCTGCAACAGTGCCGGCAGCAATGTCTGCAACACCAACGTGCAACTACCGGCCGTGCCGATCGCAAACCGGTAATCACCCGAACGAATCGCTCCCGGCTCGAAAAACAGCGCCTGCGAGCCCAGTTCCGCTCCCGCGATCCGTGCGCCGCAGACTTCGGCGGCCGCCATCACTGCCGTCAAATGCTGGCGTAACAATCCCGGCCGACTGCGGCGGGCACGAATCTGTTTAATGCGAAACGCCTGGCCCGTCACCATCGACAGGCTCAGCGCGCTGCGTAACACCTGACCGCCGCCAATCGCGCCGTCCAGTTCAATCACTTGCGGTTCCATTTCAATCCTTACGCATACAACCTGACGATGTCCCTGAGGTAGTCATCCAGTCGTCGCGAGTCTTCCTGAGTTCTGAGTAATGTGGGCACATCGCGTTCGAGTTCGGCATTGATGAACCTGTGCAGCGCCGGACGACGCGGGCCGTAGGCGCGCTCGTCGGCATTGCGTTTAAGTGCCAGCAGCTCGTCGACTTCAGCCAGCAGTGCCCGGTCGTCGACCGTGGTCAGCAGGTCGGCGAAGGTCATCGGTGGACGCCCGCGCCCCTGATCGATCCAGCGCACCGCCAGCAACGGCCGCAGCACGTAGAAGTACTTCTTGAACCGTACGCTGTCGCCTTGCAGGTACTGGCGAAAGTTGTTTTTCGCCATCGACAGATAGTGGTTGCGGGCTGCCGGCGGGCTGTAGAACGCTTCGGCCAGTTCCCGCAGTTGCGCAACCTGCGCGCTTTCGCTGCGGTACACCAATGGCGAGTCGAGCCACTCCAGCAACGTCGGATTGGACTTGCGCAATAACCCGAGGGTCTTGCGCAGTTCCCAGCCGCTGACGTCCAGCTCGTCGTCCAATGGCCGCTCGATCACAGCGCGCGGCGTGTCGACCTGAACGAACCACTGCGGTTTTTCCACGTACACGAACCGTACGTCGTAGTCGCTGTCGGTCGAGGCAAAGCCCCAGGCCCGACTGCCGGACTCACAGGCGTACAACACCGTGACATTGCGCTCGCGCTCTATACGCGCCAACTCTTCCAGTACCCGCGCACGCATCGTGGCGCACAGCGGGTGGCGTTCTGCAAATTCCATGACTGCTGATCCTTTTATCCTTTGACGCACACCACTTGCCGCAGGGTGTGCAGCACTTCCACCAACTCGCGCTGGGCGTGCATGACTTTGTCGATGTCCTTGTAGGCCATCGGAATTTCGTCGATCACCGCTTCGTCCTTGCGGCACTCGACATGCGCCGTGGCGCGGATCTGGTCTTCGACGGTGAACGTATTCTTTGCCTTCGTTCGGCTCATGGTGCGGCCGGCGCCGTGGCTGCAGGAGCTGAACGACTCTTCGTTGCCCAGGCCGCGCACAATGAAACTCTTGGCGCCCATCGAACCCGGAATGATCCCGAGTTCACCTTTCTTCGCCGACACCGCGCCTTTGCGGGTGACCAGGATTTCTTCGCCGAAATGCCGCTCTTTCTGCACGTAGTTGTGGTGGCAGTTGACCGCTTCCAGCGCCACCTCGAACGGCTTGCGAATGATCTGGCGCGTGGCCTGAATCACCGCGCGCATCATCAATTCGCGGTTCTGTCTGGCGAAGTCCTGCGCCCAGCTCACCGCTTCCACGTAATCATCGAAGTGCTGGCTGCCTTCTTCGAAGTACGCCAGGTCACGATCCGGCAAGTTGGCGATGTGTTGCCGCATATCCGCCTGAGCCATCTGAATGAACAGGTTGCCAATGGCGTTGCCGACACCGCGAGAACCACTGTGCAACATGAACCAGACCCGGTTGGCTTCATCCAGGCACACTTCGATGAAGTGGTTGCCGCTGCCGAGCGTGCCCAGATGCCCACGGTTGTTGGTGTTGGTCAGTTTCGGGTACTTGTCGGTGATCAGTTTGAAACGTGGCTGAAGCCCCGCCCAGGCCTGATCGGCTTGCTGCGGAATCTCGTCCCACGCGCCCTTGTCGCGCCGAGAACGGTTCGAACTGCGGCCATGGGGCACCGCTTGCTCGATGGCGCTGCGCAGACCTTGCAGGTTGTCCGGCAAGTCGGCTGCGGTCAGCGACGTGCGTGCGGCGATCATGCCGCAACCGATGTCCACGCCGACGGCCGCAGGGATGATCGCGCCCACCGTCGGAATCACGCTGCCAATAGTCGAGCCCTTGCCCAGATGCACATCCGGCATCACCGCCAGATGCTTGAAGATGAATGGCATCTTTGCCGTGTTCATCAGCTGCTCGCGGGCCTCGTTTTCCACCGGGACGCCTTCAGTCCAGAGTTTGATCGGCTTGCCGTTGGCGACTTCGAGCAGTTGGTAAGTGTGTGCTTTCATTTCTCTATTCTTTATTCGTTGGCCGATGATTCGGCGTTGTTCCGTCATGTGCAGCGACAAAAAAACAGACACTGTGGCTCTGCCAGTCGAGCCCCCGTTGCCGGGGCGGGATTCGAACCCGCGTTCCGATGGAGTACCTGTTGCATTCGCTGCCTTCTTTTTCAATAAGGTGGCACGACAAAAGTTGATGACTGTTGCGCGTCGCCGCGCACCGGGGTTAACCGGCCTCAGATGTACAGCCATCAGGCATTCGTGCCGTCACACACGCTGACAAGGGTTTGATGAGACGTCTTGGATGTAGTCCCACCGGCATTCAGCGCCTGTGACAAATCAATTCATTGCATCTTCTCGATCGCTTCGACCCAGTGCTGGGCACCGTAACGACCGCTGGTGAACTGCTCGACCACATCGAACACCGCATCGCTGAAACCGCCGACATTCAGAATGTCGTCGCGGTCGGCTGCCTGCGTTGCATAACCCGGCTGGATATCGATGCACACCAGCCGTGCCTGCGGGTTGATCCGCTTGATGCGCTCCCACTGGAGCATGGTCTCACTGGCACCACGGCGCCGCGTGTCGATCCAGGACTCGTTGTCCGATACCAGAATCAACGTATCGACCCTGGCCTTGCTGTCCGCCAGTTTCTTCAATGGCGCCGAGCAGTTGGTGCCGCCGCCAAAGGCCGCGGCCAGTTTCTCCGCATTGCTGATCACGCTGTCCCGTGGGTTGAGCTTGATATCCACCACCGTCACTTCGAACGGCATCACCCGCGCCGCCGGCTGTTTGCGCAACACCGCTGCCGCGACCAGTGCCGCCACATCAATGCAACGCACTGCGGTGGTTGCCCCCTGACGATAACCGGTCGCCGGGCTGCCCATTGAACCCGATACGTCCGGGCAAACCACCACCGCGCCTTCCAGCTTCGGCACGTTGGCCAACGACAACTCAAGTGCATCCTGCAACGCCTCGCGGATCTGCAGCGGTACGTTATCGCCAACCATCCGATAGGCCGCCAGCAACTGGTATGGATAAACCCGCGCCTTTGCCACTTCTTGCGGATCTGCAAGTCGCGCGGCCACGTAATCGACGCAACCCGGAACCTCGAACGCGCCATGCCGCGCCAGGGTGTTGAGGTTGATGCGCAACCCCTGCCAGCCCATGTTGCAGGCCTGCGCCGCCCATTGCTCTTTGCTCAGAATTTCGTTGCCGAGCAGTTGAAACGGTACCGCGGGGACTTCGCGACTCGCACCGCTGCGAAATGCCAGCAGATCGCGGGTCAACTCAGGCAATGCCTGCACATCCACCGGTTTACCGATCAACCAAGCGAAGAATGCTTCGCGCCAGGCCTCAGCTGGTTTCGGGTGAACCATCTTCACCACGTCCGCCAGCGATGGCTGGTTGCCAATCGACGCTTGTAGCAGTTGACGTTCGGTCGCGCCGTTCAGCCAGTTCTGCACCAGACGTTTGGGTTGCGAACCAAGGGATTTGCGCCCGGTGGCGCCACTGCGCAGGATCTGCACGTAGTTGCGCAACATCTTGCCGCTGTCGATCACTTGTTCAAACACCTCAGGTACCAACGCCGAACGGTTCGCCGTCAACGCCGCGAGCAACAACGCCGGCATGTCTTTCATGTGGCCCTTATGGCGAGCGTAGACAGCAGCCTTCGCCACGAAACGGCTGTCGAGTTCAGCCACCAGCTTCAATACTTGATCCAGTTGACTCTCTGCACTGGCGTAAAACGTCTGGTTCAGGCAACCGGTGACCGCCAGCTGGGCCAGTTGATGCTTCGGCGTGTGGGCATATGCCGAGGCACCGGAGGCATTCAAAGTGTCGCAGGCTGGCAGCTGTTTCGATTGCGTGTTGAAGAGTTTGAAGTTGACCATCGTGGCGTCTCACTGTGTTGTCCTGTTCGTTGCGATAGGAATTGCAGCGCCTGTGCCAGTTTTTGAGAGGCGCAAAATTTAATTTTTATCTTATTGATTTATATAGTTTTTTTATTTTTTATCGGTTTCTTTGAACTGAACCGAAGACAAACCCAGTGTGAGAAATCTATCATTTCATATCGTCATTTATCTTTTGAGATAGCCATGCCCAACAAACGTACCGTCGCCATCGGTTTTATCGGCGCCACGCTGGATCGCGTTGGCAAGGGCGCCAATCGCTGGAGCCACTGGCGACCGAGCGTTGGCCTTTGCCAGCAACCGGACGTGCTGATCCATCGTCTGGAACTGATTCACGGTATCGACGCGCGCGACATCAGCCTCGCTGAACGGGTTCGCGCCGATATCCAGCAGGTCTCGCCGGAAACCGAGGTACACCTGCACCCCATGGCACTGCGCAATCCGTGGGATTTCGAAGAGGTCTACGGCGCACTGCATGACTTCACGACGGCCTACAGCTTCGATACCGAGCACGAGGACTATCTGGTTCACATCACCACCGGCACCCACGTCGCGCAGATTTGCTGGTTCCTGCTGACCGAAGCACGCTATCTGCCGGCGCGCCTGATCCAGACCTCCCCCGCCCGGCGCAAAAGCGAAGATGAACAAGCCACCGGCACTCACGCGCTGATCGACCTCGACCTGTCGCGTTATGACCGCATTGCCTCGCGTTTCGCCAACAAACGCCTCGAGGGCCTGGAGTTCTTGAAGTCCGGCATCGCCACCCGTAACGCGGCGTTCAACCGCTCCATCGAACAGATTGAACGCGTGGCCGTGCGCTCCAAGGCGCCCATGCTGCTGATCGGCCCGACCGGCGCCGGCAAATCGTTTCTCGCCCGACGCATCTATGAACTCAAACGCAGCCGCCATCAAATGCAGGGCCGGTTTGTTGAGGTCAACTGCGCCACCCTGCGGGGCGACGGTGCGATGTCGGCTCTGTTCGGTCACGTCAAAGGCGCATTCACCGGAGCGCAGAACGCCCGCGACGGCCTGCTACGGGCAGCGGACGGCGGCATGTTGTTTCTCGATGAAATCGGTGAGCTGGGCGCGGACGAACAGGCGATGCTGCTCAAGGCTATCGAAGAAAAGCGCTTCTTTCCGCTTGGCTCCGACAAGGAGGTCGATAGCGACTTCCTGATCATCGCCGGCACTCACCGCGATCTGCGCAGCCGCGTCGCCGAAGGCCTGTTCCGCGAGGATCTGTACGCGCGCATCAACCTCTGGACATTTGATTTGCCCGGCCTGGCCGGCCGCCGCGAAGACATCGAGCCCAACATCGATTTCGAGCTCGAACGTCACGCTCGCGATCACGGCCAACTGGTGCGCTTCAACCTCGAAGCGCGCCGACGCTACCTCGCCTTCGCCAGCTCTCGCGAAGCGGCATGGCTGGGCAACTTTCGCGAACTGTCAGCGTCGATTACCCGGATGGCCACGCTGGCGGACAGCGGACGAATTGATGAGGCGCAAGTGCAGGAAGAAATTGATCGACTGCGTTATGCGTGGGGACTGGCGCAACCGGACGGGATGCCGGATGACCTCCCGGGAGACGCCGCTAGCCTCGACCTGTTTGATCGACTGCAATTGAAAGCGGTAATTGACGTATGTCGGCAAGCGGACAGCCTGTCGGATGCCGGACGCAGACTGTTCGGCGTATCGCGCCAGGCCAAGGCGCAGCCGAATGATGCAGATCGCTTGAGAAAATACCTGAGCCGCTTCGGGATTGAATGGGCCGACTTGCAAGGCCGCAAAATATAGCGCGGTGTTTTCGCGGCGCTCTGTCGCCGGTCATGTTTGTGGCCGGCTTGATAGAAATCCTTCTACTTTCACATTGGGCCGGGTATCTGTGACTTTACCGCTCGTCCAACGGCCAGCACCTTAGGCCTGTTCATGCCTCCAAAGAGTTACCCACATCGCGCGGAAGACTCAGATCATGAACAAGTCGATTGCAACCCTGACGCTTGCAAGCCTGCTGTTGACTGGCTCGCTCTTCACGCAGACCAGCTCGGCAGCAACACCGACAGCCTCCTCCGGCACAAATCAGGCGCAAAGCTCAGAGTCCAACGAGGAAAAAGCCAATAAAAAAGGCGAAGAAGCGTCAGGCTCAAACTCCGGCGCCGAACCGCAAGAAACGCAGAAGGACGCCGCAACCTCCAGTGACTCGGAGGATATTCAGCAAGATTCGAAACCTTAACACTTGGGCGACTGCCGTCGCCCACTTGACTCACCTGACACGAATCACAATTGTTGACGCAAGCATGTCGCCCAGGCGTTTGCGCGAGCCAAAGAAAATGAAAATCCAGTCGAGGATGTTCAGAAACGGCGTTGTGATATTGCGCATGAACGATTGATACAGATTGCAGTTCAAGTAGCTACGCTCATCAATCACCGACATCCCCAGCAGCTTTTTACCCAGGCTTTGCCCGTTGGGCATTGCGTCGGAAAACAGGTAATACGCCACACCCGTACCAAGAGCCAGGACAGCCACCACATTTGGCGGCAAACCAATAAACTCCGCCAGCCGTCCTACGAAGAGGATCAAAAAGTAGGTGATCAACGTATCGATGATCTGCCCACCCCAGCGACGGCCCAACCCGGCAAGATTTTTCGGCTTTTGATATTCACTGCTGGTATTGCTGATGTCCATGCGCCTTCGCTCGATCGGAATTTAGATGACTGAGTATCGGCACCCGATCGCCAATATTTAGTGGCGCTTCAGAGGCGAGCGCACTGACAGTACGGTCTATCAAACCCCGCAATACTGCTGCGCATGGCTCGGCTCACTGAAGGTAAAGAAGTAGAAGGAAATTTTTTCGTCCTCTACGTCTCTTAATTCATATCTGATTCTGTCGAGCCCACGATCGATTCGGGTAACGACGAGCTCCATGAATTGAGTCAATCCGCCGCCAAAGCCACTTAGATCAAGCGCACTGACATCCTGAAAATTTATGGTGATGGCGCTTTCTGCTGCGTCATCGAGCGACGACATCGTCAAGGCCAGGTTGTACTTGAAGTCTTGAATTTCGATGTTCAGCGAAACGACCGCATTGTGCTGAATCAAAAGCGAGTTCAAGCGAGATAACTTATCCATTTTCTTATGAACCAATGACGGAAAAGATGTGGCCTGCACCATTCGTGTATTTGAGCGAGCATCTTCAGCCCCGGCAGGCAGAGTATCAACCCGACATCAGAGCAGCTGCGCAGAACCTTTGCCGAGCTTGCGTGCCAACTCGACATTCATTTCGAACTGTTCGCTAACATCAATCGCCGTACGGCGACTCTTTTCGACTGAGCCTTCCCGAGTCCAGAGAAACGGGAAAAAAGAAAAGCATTGATCCGCTTCCAGCGCCTGCAGGTCGCGAATCCAGCCGTTCCAGCGCAAACCGTCGTAGAAGGTCGCGAGCCGATCACTCAACGTCCAACCCAGAAAGTCGGTGTAAGCAATGTGCAATGGCTCCCACAACAACGTGTCAGGCGCCCAGTAATACATCGCCCCAACCTCTCCACCCAAACCACCGCCATTGAGAGCAAAAAACCCTCCAGCGGCATCGTCGGCGACCAACATATAAGCATCAGCACGGCCGCCATTCCAATCCAGAAGATTTCGCGGTAATTGCGGATGCCCGGAGCCGAGCACACGTAACCAGCCGTGATCAATCAACAGCCCACCCGTTTCGAAGGCGATCGCACCCAACGTCGATTTAGTCGTGAGCTGAAGACCTGAAAGAACTCTGCCATTTTCGGTGGAGGGAGGGAGTAACTGATAGTTGAGTACGGCTTCCCCCAGCATTTTTTCAATGATGGGCAGCGCCGGATCCCGCTTGTCTATCAAGTGATCCAAACTTTTCATCCAGCGACCTTTTTTTGCGCAGGCACAAAAAAGCCGATCTAGATGATCGGCTTAAGTGTCTGATTTTACTCAGGAATAATGGTCGGGACGGAGTGATTCGAACACTCGACCCCTAGCACCCCATGCTGGGGACTGTATCAACATAAGCTATTGTTTTTTAAGGATAAATAATTGTTTTAAGGGTAGCAAAACATCCGTTTTTTTGTGCTTATGCAAACGGAAACACGTGGGCTTCAGAGGAGGTTTTGCGCAGTTGAGCTAGATCAAGGCGAGCGTCATTTGCTGGTCTATGCTGCTGTTGCCTGGACTGATCCAGGTCTGCCAAAAAGGAAATTGCAATGGGTGATGATCTGCGCAACCGTGGACCGCAAGACCGGGCTCGCGTAAACACGTCTGAAGCCTGGGAGGTAAAATACTGGTGCAATGAGTTTGGCGTGACTGAGGAACAACTGAAGGCTGCTGTTAAAGCCGTTGGCCCGATGGTTGTCGACGTCCGAAAGAAACTCGGCAAATAGTGCAGTCTTGGCCTCGCGCTCGGCGCGGGGCTTTTCATCGCAGAGAACCACCATGTCAAGGTGACTTCGGAATCAACGTAAGTTACTGGTGTAAAAGACAAATACACCAAAAACAGCAAGGTAAAAAACCGCTATTACCCCCTATAAGAATCAACAACTTAGCGCTGTATTTTCCTACAGTGGTTTGCCCTCCTACGGCGTTCTGCCGACAGCTACCAATCCAAAATCCTACAGCTCGTCGCTTCACCCTCGCCCACCTACCGCACCTCAATTACTGTATATGCAACCAGTAATGAGCAAGGCATTCCCGTGGACCCCCTCTATATAGAAGACACCGACGATTGGCTCGGCACCCCAACTTCGCTCGAAACCTGCCGGCACCAGCTCAGGATGTACGAAAACGAATTTGAAGCGCTCACCCTCAAGCTCGATCGGGCGATTGAAAATATTGAGGGCTTGGTTCGTGACAATGACGCGCTCACCCAGGAGAGAAATTGCCTTAGGGCAAAGCTTCAGTACGCCGAGGGGGACTTACTGAGCGAAAGGGGCAGGTTTGCGGACGTGGCGCACCAGAGAGACCACCTCTTCCATGAAAACCAGCGACTGCTCAGGGAGTTGCGTGAGCTGAAGAGCTGACCGCCTTCACATACGCCTGACACGCCTGCAGGGCAATCAGCCCCCGGTCGCCGGTGTCGGTGATGGCGATAATTCGTTGAGCATGCGCCGGGTCAAGTCTGGCTCGTACGGCTGCATGATCCACGCCGCCGGCGCCGGAGGTGGTTGGCACCCCACAGCCTTTGGCAGCGTCGGTTGCGTCGAGAAGGACTGACAACCGCAAATCAGAAGTGGCAAGGCGATCGCGCAGGCGATCCTGGTTTTTTTGAGCATCGGTCATTTTCTCGAAGTGGGTTTGCTCGCTGGCCGCCAGCCGCTGCTCGAGCGCCAGCCGCTTGTCCTGCTCGGCTTGTTGCGCGGTGGCGGCGGCTTGGGTCAGTTGATTGAGGGTTTCGGCGTGCAGCCGCGCCTGCTCAGCCAGTTGGCGGCCGTAGCGCCAATCCTGAAACTGCCAGGCGCTGCCGGCGGCGATCAGCACCAGTGCCAGCGCGCCCACCGCTTTCCACGTCACGACCATCACGGCACATCCCGGAAGAACACGTGCCCGCCCAACTTGAGCGTCTGCTTGGCCTTCGCCGCCCAGGCCGGCGCCTTGATGCTGGTGGCGTAGTAGTGGGTGGCACCGCCGGTGGGATCCGGCACCTTGCCGTCGATCACCTGGTCAGAAGCGATCCGGCATTGTGCCAACTCGCGGAATGGGATCTGCTTCACGCCGATCAGGAATTGATAGTTTGGGTCAGTCTTGTTCCAGCAACTGAACTGATACGGCTTTTGGCAGACCCCGGCGTAGCCCTCGCCCCACCACGAATTGGTCTTGCCATCAAACACGCGGTTGCGGATCGTCCAAGCCACGGCGATCTGTCCGGCCGTACCTTCGCCGCGGGCCTCGCCCCACAAGGTGCGGGCAAGAATGTCGCGGTCTTTATCGGTTGCAGTCATCACTTTTCTCCGTGCAAAAAGAAGCCCGCTCGATGGCGGGCTGAAGGTAGAATGCGGCGGCATTGCAGCTGTACTCCAAAAACTAAATTTGATGATCCACATGAACGCTATCCATTCCGCTAGCAATGATCGAACAATTCATCTTGATGGCATAAGAGGTGTGGCCGCTTTGGCCGTTGCTCTGTTTCACTTTTCCCGAGCTTTTGACAATTCTTTAATATCTGGCAGCCACCCCATAAACCGGACACTTTTTAGCACTTTATGGAATGGCCACTTTGCGGTCGCACTATTCTTTGTACTCAGCGGCTATCTATTTTTCAACAAGTTCCACTCATCAAATGTCATGAAGGGCGCAGAGGCTGCCGCTAAGCGCTTTCTCCGTCTCAGCATACCGATTCTATTCGTGTGCCTAACAGCATACGCCATTCACAAGTTGAATCTTTTTACTAATCAGCAGGCAGCACTGCTAAGCGGGTCTGATTGGTTAGCTCGTTGGTATAAATTTGAGCCAGATTTAAGCCTAGCTATAATTGAATCTCTTTGGCTAGACTTCATTGCGTTTGATCCGGCGCGCACGTACAACTCCAATCTTTGGACGATTTCCTACGAGCTGTTTGCAGTTATTGGCATAATTGCCTTAGCTATAGCGTCCAAAAACTTAAACAACTTTCTGAAGATTGTATTAGTAACCGGCGTAACCGCAGTATGTTACGGAACTCACTACTTTGAGTTCATGCTTGGCGCAGCCTTAGCTCTGGCATTAAAAATAAAACAGCCGAAGGCATCCTGTTTAATAGCAATCTCAGTAATTACAATATCACTATCTATGTCAGCGCTAGCTCTTCCAGCCGGAATATCAGAATTTGCGAGCGACCTACTATACCCGCTGGGCGCTACATTACTTATAGCTGCAGCCAGTATAAACGAAAAAATCAAGGACGCATTTTCAAATAGCTTTTTCGTAAAGCTGGGCGAGTTTTCTTTCGGCTTATATCTGATGCACTTTATAACCATCAACAGCGTAGCGTCATCTGTTTACGCAGCTACAGAGTCGCTTTCGTTAACTTTTATTTCTTATGCCGTCTCAACGACCGTTTTGTCGATTGGCTTCACATACATAATAGATCAGCCTTGGACAAAGCTATTAAATCGGATTTTCCGAAAGAGAAAACCTCTCCTGGAGCAGCCTTTGGAAATCAAAGCGTAGACTCAGGCCAATCCGGGGTGCCCGGCCAACCTTCGCGTTCGGGGGTTTTGCCTAATGCGCTTCGGTACTTTTTCAACACCCGCAACTTTGCAAGATCGGTATCAGTGATCTTTTGGATGTCATAATCATCCTGCAAAGGCTGAATAACATTGTTCACATCGGATATTCTGGCGTTGAGATCAGACCTGGCGGTCATCTCAGCCCGCTGACGGTCTGCTGTGTCGAGCAGCCACTGCGGGATCTCTTCCGCACAAGTTTCGTTTTCGGCCAGTTCCCAGCCTTCGCCGATGGCCCTCCACCCATTATCGGTAATCGCATAAGACATAATTTATCGCTTCAGTCCGTAACCGCGCACGCCGATAGAACTGCCGCCCGTGACAGCAGCGTTATTCCTGTAGTTGATCGTTTGGACTGAGCTGCACAAAGTGTCAGCCTGATAACGATTCCCGGCAGGGCACGAAAGTATTTCAATTGTATTTGCATACCCTACAATCAGGGTCCCGCCGCTCGGGGCGGCATAAAGCATCAAAATGCATCTTTGCGTTGTCGGAGGAATGAATGAAGAGCAGTTCACGGATGTAGAAGATGTGGCGGTACCGCCTGATAAGGCCAGGGTGGATGACGCGTCCTCGGTGTAGATAACCGCACCGTTTGAGCACAGGAAAGGCCTGAACCCTGTGGGCCCAACTCTGAGCGCGGCGATAAAGCGCATTGAGCTGTCACCGGTTTTCGTTCTTGCTGCCCCCAAATAAGGCGCGGCAGGCGGTGTATTTGAAAAATTAATATCGGGCGTGCCAAAGTTATCGAAGAGATATATGTAGTACCAAGTATTCGTAGCGGGGGCTAGACCAGTTTTCACTATTGGCGACGATATTTTGAGAGCCTTACTTGCGCCTGGAACATATGCAGCGCCCGTATCTATCCCAATGGAGTTTGCGGAATACCAGACCGGCAACAAACCTTCAATGTAGCTTTCCGCAACCCCTCCCTGCTGCGAGGTGATCGGCTTCGTCAGCGCAGACAGCTCTGTGATATCGGCGTTAACGCCTGATTTTGCTGCGACCAGCGTTGCGCGTGCCGTCGGCGCATCGACGTCATTGAGAAGTCCTTGAATGAAAACGGAAAGATCCGTGATCCCCGTGCCTCCCTTGTCCGGCGGCAGAACTTCGTAATTGCCAGTGGTGCCCAACGCTGCGAGCTTCTCACCGTACACGTTGACCAGCGCCCGTAGAGCATCCGCCGAATCCTTGACGTAGCCTTGCATCGGCGCCAAAGCGTAAATACCGGCGTTGTTGGTTGCGCCCTGATAGTTAGGCGAAATCGAGAGCGCGGTATCGCTCGCGATGTTGGTCACTTCGTACCAACCGCCATCGGGGCCGCGAAAGGCATCGCCAACTCGGCTATTGGCGATGAAAGCGGTACCTGTGCCAATTACGGCGTTGGAATTTTGGACGACAGAAACCGTCCCGGTTTTGTACCAGGGCATGGCAACTTCCTATAAAAAGTTAAGCGGCTTGTTTTGCGAAAACTGCCGGCAGGAAAAAGGCGAATGGGTTTGAAGCTGCAACCGTGATGGCGTAGAGCTTGCTGTTGGGAAAATCCCACCAGCAGTAAAGTTCTCGGGGTATACCGCTGCCTGACGGCATCGGCATGCCGAACGTATTGATCAACATGAATTCGTTTTCAGGAAAATTGAACGGAACGCTGTAGAAAATCCGTGTTAACCCTTGCTCGCTGATGTCGTAGGTTACATATGTCCAGTTCTGAAACGCCCGAGTGAAGGTGGCGTTCGGTGTGCCGGAGTCGAAAAGTAGCTTCCCTGCCCCATCCCACAATCGCATTCCGTATTGAGCCACTGGCTGAGCGCCGAAAGCCGCCACGAAGTAGCGTCCATTCAGACCGGCGGCGTTCACGTCGTAAGCTCTGACATAAAAGCCAGTCCAGTTACCTGCGGAGCCAAGAAGCCTCATTCGGCAAAGCCCGGCTATTCCGTTGATCGTGTCGGGCCGGACAAACACAAGTGGCGGTTCCTGAGAGGTAACCGGCCGCGCGAAAGTAGTAACCGACCCGAGCCCCGCCTCCTGCGTTGGTGCATACCGGCCTGATGCAATGACCATCAGCCGCGAGAACTCTGAATCCAAAGTCACGACGTTATTATTGTTCGTGAACTGAACGCCATAACCCATCAGCTCCACCTCATGACGCGCATTGTTCCGGACGATGTGGTGCTTGCCGCGTAAGTTCGCGTGTAGTTGTAGACGCGGACGACTCCGTCGAGCATCTCGGTTTCGAACTGCATTTGTGAGTCCGGATAGGCTCCAATCGGAACCACGATTGCGGTTCCATTCCCAGGTCCTACGCCGGGAACGGAAAATTCCTGTGTTCCTTTGCTCGCGCCGAGCGCAAAGGTCACTGGCACCGAGAGCACGACTCGAATCGTGAACGAGTTCTCATCCAGCTGGAGCGCCCCATCGGCGCCCCATATCCTTATGCCGTAACTCATGCGTTCAAATTCCCCCACTGATAGCGCTTCACGCCGTTCTCATCGAACACCTTGCCGCCATTGTTGTTGATGACCTGACGAGCGCCACCGCCCAGCGGGCTGTTCAACTCGAAGTTGCCAGCCTTGTCGATGCGCCAGCCCTGCACACCTGCGATGTAGTTGTCCGACTGGATGAAGAAACCGATCTTGGCGTTGCCGATCGAGGCGTCCTGAATAAACGCCGAATTCATGAACACCTGGCCACCCTGCACTGCAAACGGCACCGAGATGGCGCCGCCGGCAATTGTGTTGACGATGGCAAACCTGTCAGCACTCACTAGGAACTGGCTTTGCAAGCCTGCCGGGCCGTTCTCGATACCGAGGCCGATACCGGCAGCTATGTACTGACCAGTTCCAGAGTTGTACTGCATCTTCACAGACCAACTCGCCGATACCCTTCCGTTCACGTCATTTATGATCGACGTGTTTTGCTGGATGGCGGTTTGCTGATCCCCGACGGTGGTACTGAGCTGGCTCAATTGCTGAGCAGTTGCCTGCTGGTTCGTGACCACTACTTCTTCAAGCAGCGTGACGTTTGCCGAGTTTTCGGCCACCACCGCGGTCAGTTCAGTCTGGCGTCGAACGGAGGCTTCGTTTTCGGAGGCTCTGACCTTCTCTTCTGTGGCAATCGCAGCAGTGCTGGACCAGCCTTTTAGGGCATCCGCCAGTTCGCCCTCGCCATTGTCATCTCGCGGAGCCGCGCGCAGTGCCTGAAACGCCGTCGCCTGCGCTGTGACCGCGCCGTCGAGTTCGGTAATCTCGGCAGTGTTGGTGGCCACCTGCTGGGCAAGCCCGTTGGCAGTTTCCACGGTCTGGCCCACATCGAGCCAATAGAGCGGATTGGGTGGAGGGGTGTTCGCTGGGACCGGACCGGTGGCTTGATAGATCCGTTTGCCCTGCACCACCAGGTCGTACTCTTCGTAAGTATCGTCCGGGTTGTAACCCTTCAATCCGTCGAGCGCATCGATCTGTTCCTACAAGCCTGGGATTTTGTCGATCTCACTGACAATGTCCTGCCCAATCTCGGTACGACCGACCTTTCCGGCCATCGCCGCGAGATACGCGGAAACGTCATTTGAAGTCTGGGCTGGGACGTAAAGGAACGAGCTTTTCCCATAAGCATTCGATGAACGAATGAAGTAGTAGTTCTTCCAGAACCCCAGGCCTGTATGGGTGAAGGTCAGCCCCTGCCCCAAATACTCAGCATCAGCAGACGTTGCCGTCGGCGAGGTGCTAAAAAAATACTCGTAGGTACCGCCATTCAAGCTGTTTTGCGAGTTGCTTGGGATCAGCACGATGTTGTCGATCGAAGACTGCACCACGCAACTTTCCGGAATGGGCGGTCCGTTGATGCTGACGGTGATCGTCGCCTCGCCGGAACGTGCCATTGGCCCTACCGCAGCCACACTCATCGTGTAGTTGCCAGACGGCAGGCCGTTGATGGCGATTTCCGTCGAAGTGGCCGGTACGTTGTGGGACTGCACTGCGGTAGCGCCCTGCCGGACGATGACGATGTACTCCTTGACGATGCCCGTCGGCGGCAGCCACGACAGCACGCCCTGAGTCACCTCGACAGTGGTGTCCTGCGTCCACGTGACTGCACTCGGGGTACCGAGACCGCCGGCCGGCAGATAGATGAATCCGATCGGGTTGTACGGTTGGCCCACGGCATCATCGAAGATCGCCGCCTCGTACTGTTTGACCTGGACGGTGCAGCCTTCGCTGTCGCCCATGGACCAGTCCGAAACGATGAACTCGCCCAGGATGTTCAGCGATGGCAAGTTGACCCGCACCACGCGGCCCGGCCGGCAGTTGTAGCCGGCGAAGTTCATCGGAATGCTGATCGCTCCGCCCGCGCGCCGACGGCGCAACTCAATGTTCGCCAGGCGCTGGGCCTGATACGGATCGGTAACGTAGGAATAGGTCAGCGTTTCTGCCGCCTCTCCGCCGTCCTCAACAATCCATTCAGCGACACTGACCTCGGGGTAGTCGGTTTCCGTCCAAGACTGCGACGGATCAATGAACGTGCCCCGGACGGTATTGATTGCCGAGTCATTGGTCGGCTCGGTGCTGCCGGTCACTGTGCCGATCACCATGTCCTCGGTGATCTCGAAGTCATACGGACCGTAGTACGCGCCCGCCTGAAGCATCCAGCGACCACCAACGCGGATCAGGTGACCACCGCACGCCGCTTCCAGCTTCTGGAGAACGCCCGTGCGTTGTTCATCCGCGCCGATCACGCACCCACTGCGATAGCGCTGGCTGGTCGAACCATCGGCGTTGGTCAGCGCCTCGTCGCACACGTTGGCATCGCTGGCGAAGGTCTCGAACACGATCTCGTCATCCGGTACGCCGCAACGCGCACGCAGGAACCAGAGCAGGTGCAGCGCGGTATTGGCGCTATAAACAGCGGTACCGGTGCGCGGGTCGTAAACGTCGTTGCGGCCGCGCACTACGAAACGGGTATCCGGAATGCCCGACGGGAATTTCTCTGCGCTGTACTGCAGCGATACCCGAACGAACGACAGGCCCCTGCCGATCTGGCTGTCCTTCCAGTCTGGGCAGTTGGCCTTCAGGAAGGCGTTCACCTGGGTCGGATTTACCACCAGCTCGTAAGTCGCCTGCGCGCCGTAGCTGCCGATCTCTTCCTCGCCGAGGTAGATATTTTCGAGCGTGAGAATGACGTTGCCAAGTCAGTAATCGAGAAACAGCGCGGCAAGCATCCGCTCTACGTGTTCCCGTTTGGCAAGCCAGATGGTGATGGGAATGAAACGACAGTTCACCGCATGAATGACTCGGCCTGGAAGAAGGCACGCATCCGTGCGGCGAAGAAGTGGCAGGAGAAATTCTTGCGGCCGGCACATGACGGCTTTGCCAGAATCCGAATTCACGACTTGAAGCACACCTTTGGGAGAAGGCTGCGTGCTGCAGGTGTGACTGAGGAGGATCGGAAAGCACTGCTCGGCCACAAGAACGGGAGCATCACTAGCCACTACTCAGCAGCGGAGTTGGATCAGCTCATTGCGGCGGCAAATAAGGTATCAGCAGCCGACTCGCGCGCACCAGCGCTGACGATTCTGAAAAGGAGGGAAGCGTGAAGAAAAGGCCAAGGTCACTCGGAAAGTCACTATGGCAGAAACAACAAAGCCGCTCGAAAGCGGCTAAGTCATTGAAAAATATGGTCGGGACGGAGTGATTCGAACACTCGACCCCTAGCACCCCATGCTAGTGCGCTACCGGACTGCGCTACGCCCCGACTGGTTTGAAACCTGCCCTTCATCTCGAAGAGCGCTCAAGAATATATCGCAAGCTTTTGAAAACTGGAAGTATTCAAACGCAGCTTTTTATTTCTTGAGCACCACCAGCACATCTTCAAGCTCAGCGATCATCTGGCGGATCATTTGCTTGTATTGGGTGGTGTCGTCTTTGGCTTCATCACCGGACAAGCGCAGACGCGCGCCGCCGATGGTGAATCCCTGATCGTAAAGGAGCGCGCGGATCTGCCGGATCATCAGCACGTCCTGGCGCTGATAATACCGGCGGTTTCCGCGGCGTTTGACGGGGTTGAGTTGAGGAAACTCCTGCTCCCAGTAGCGCAGCACGTGTGGTTTTACCGCACACAGCTCGCTGACTTCACCAATGGTGAAGTAGCGTTTGCCCGGGATGACGGGTAGTTCGTCGTTATGACTTGGTTCCAGCATAAGCCTCAACTCGGGCCTTCAACTTCTGCCCTGGACGAAAGGTGACCACACGGCGAGCCGTGATCGGGATTTCTTCCCCCGTTTTCGGGTTGCGGCCAGGCCGCTGGCGTTTGTCCCGAAGGTCGAAATTGCCGAAACCGGACAATTTGACCTGCTCGTTGTCTTCAAGAGCGTGCCTGATTTCCTCGAAAAACAGTTCAACCAATTCCTTGGCTTCCCGCTTGTTCAGGCCCAGCTCTTCATACAGACGTTCCGCCATCTCAGCTTTCGTCAAAGCCCCCATACGTCACTTCCTTAACGTGGCGTTCAACCTTTGTTCGAGCGAGGTGAGGATATTTTGCGTCGTCGAATTCACCTCATCGTCATTAAGAGTGCGCGATGGATGCTGCCAGGTCAAGCCAACTGCAAGGCTTTTTCTATCAGGATCAATACCTTTACCCTGATACACGTCAAACAGCCTGAGATCCGTGAGCCATTCGCCTGCATTTTCACGAATTACGTCCAATACAGCCGAGGCCGCGACGTCTTTGTGTGCGATCAGTGCAAGGTCACGACGCACTTCAGGAAAACGCGACAACTCGTGGAATTGCGGCATTTTTCCGGAAGCGACTTCAGCCAGAACCAGCTCGAAGACGAAGACCGGACGATCCAGGCCCAGGGCTTTGGACAGCTCAGGGTGGATCGCACCGATAAAGCCGACTTCACGCCCGTCACGTTCGATGCGCGCGGTTTGCCCCGGGTGCAGCGCCGGGTGTTTACCCGGAGTGAAAGTGAAGGTATCCAGTGCACCGGCAAAGCCCAACACCGCTTCAACATCAGCCTTCACGTCGAAGAAATCGACGGTGTCGCGACCCTGCGCCCAACCTTCCGGCAGACGGCTGCCGCAAACAACACCCGACAGCATCGGTTCTTGCTTCAGACCTTCCAGCTGACCGACGAAGCGCAGACCGCTTTCGAACAGACGCACGCGATCCTGCTGGCGGTTCAGGTTGTGCTGCAACGCCTTGACCAGACCCGGCCACAGCGAAGAACGCATGGCCGCCATGTCATTGGAAATCGGGTTGGCCAGCAACAGCGGCTCGACGCCCGGGTTGAACAGTTCGAACTGCTTCGGATCGATGAAGCTGTAAGTGATCGCTTCCTGATAACCACGGGCAACCAACAGACGACGCAGTTCAGGCAATTCGCTGCGCGCTTCAGCCTTGGCTTGCGGCGCCAGACGCGCTTGCGGGTAACGAACCGGCAGACGGTTGTAGCCGTAGAGACGCGCCAGCTCTTCGATCAGATCGACTTCCAGACTGATGTCGAAGCGATGGCTTGGCACTTCTACGCGCCACTGCCCTGCGCCGTCAGCGGAAATCTTCAGACCCAAGGCGCTGAGCAGACGCTCGACCTGCGCCGAATCCATTTCCATCCCCAGCATCTGGGTGATGCGCTGCGCACGCAGGGTGATCGGCGCGATCGACGGCAGGTGCTGTTCGCTGACGGTCTCGATGATCGGGCCGGCTTCACCACCGGTAATTTCCAGCAGCAGGCCAGTGGCGCGCTCCATGGCTTCACGGGCCAGTTGCCAGTCCACGCCACGCTCGTAACGGTGCGAGGCGTCGGTGTGCAGGCCGTAGGAACGAGCCTTGCCCGCCACAGCGATCTGATCGAAGAAGGCACTTTCCAGGAAAACGTCGCGAGTGGTTGCGGACACACCGCTGTGCTCGCCACCCATTACGCCGGCAATCGCCAGAGCGCGGGTGTGGTCGGCAATCACCAGGGTATCGCTACGCAGGCTGACTTCCTGACCGTCGAGCAAAACCAGCTTCTCACCCTCTTCCGCCATACGCACGCGGATGCCGCCATTGATTTCGGCAAGATCGAAAGCGTGCAGTGGCTGACCCAGCTCAAGCATCACGTAGTTGGTGATGTCGACGGCAGCGTCGATGCTGCGCACATCGGCGCGGCGCAGACGTTCAACCATCCACAGCGGGGTTGGTTTGGACAGATCAACGTTACGGATGACACGACCCAGGTAACGCGGGCAGGCGGCAGGCGCCAGCACTTCTACCGGACGCACTTCGTCGTGCACAGCCAGAATGGTCATGACCACCGGGCGAGTGACCGGCGTGTCGTACAGCGCACCCACTTCACGGGCCAGACCGGCCAGCGACAGGCAGTCGCCACGGTTCGGGGTGAGGTCGACCTCGATGCTGGCATCTTCCAGATCCAGGTACACACGGAAATCTTCGCCCACCGGCGCATCGGCCGGCAGTTCCATCAGACCGTCGTTGCCTTCACCGACCTGCAGCTCGGCTTGCGAGCACAGCATGCCGTTGGACTCGACGCCACGCAGCTTGGCCTTCTTGATCTTGAAGTCGCCCGGCAGTTCGGCACCGATCATGGCGAACGGAATCTTCAGGCCCGGACGCACGTTTGGCGCACCGCACACGACCTGGAAGGTTTCCGCACCATTGCTGACCTGGCACACACGCAACTTGTCGGCATCAGGGTGCTGCTCGGTGCTCAGCACCTCGCCCACAACCACGCCGCTGAATACACCGGCGGCCGGGGTCACGCTATCGACCTCCAGACCCGCCATCGACAGACGAGCAACCAGCTCGTCGCGACTTACCTGCGGGCTAACCCAGCCACGCAGCCATTGTTCACTGAATTTCATCCTGCTCTCCTAAGAATTCGTTACGACTAGCGAAATTGCGCGAGGAACCGCAAGTCGTTGTCGAAGAACAGACGCAAGTCGTTCACGCCGTAACGGAGCATTGCCAGACGCTCGACACCCATGCCGAAGGCAAAACCGGAGAACTCTTCCGGATCGATGCCGGACATGCGCAGCACGTTCGGGTGCACCATGCCGCAGCCCATGACTTCCAGCCAGCCGGTCTGCTTGCAGACGCGGCAGCCTTTACCGCTGCACATCACGCATTCCATGTCGACTTCAGCGGATGGCTCGGTGAACGGGAAGTACGAAGGACGGAAACGGACGGCCAGCTCTTTTTCGAAGAACACCCGCAGGAATTCTTCGATGGTGCCTTTGAGGTCGGCGAAATTGATGTCGCGATCGACCAGCAGGCCTTCGACCTGGTGGAACATCGGCGAGTGGGTGATATCGGAGTCGCTGCGATACACACGGCCTGGGCAGACGATGCGGATCGGCGGCTGCTTGGACTCCATGGTGCGGACCTGTACCGGCGAGGTATGGGTGCGCAGCAACATGTTCGCATTGAAATAGAAGGTGTCATGCATCGACCGGGCCGGGTGGTGACCTGGGATGTTGAGCGCCTCAAAGTTGTGATAGTCGTCTTCGACCTCAGGGCCTTCGGCGATGCCGTAGCCAATGCGGGTGAAGAACTGTTCGACTCGTTCCAGAGTCCGGGTCACCGGATGCAGACCACCGGAGGTCTGGCCACGGCCCGGCAACGTCACGTCAATGGATTCGGCAGACAGTTTGGCAGCCAGTTCGGCTTCTTCAAACAAAGCCATGCGCGCATTGAGAACGCCTGTAACACGCTCCTTGGCAACGTTGATCAGGGCGCCGACTTGCGGACGCTCTTCTGCCGGCAAATTCCCCAGGGTCTTCATCACCTGAGTCAATTCACCCTTTTTGCCAAGGTATTGAACCCGGATTTGCTCCAGGGCATTGATATCTTCAGCGCTTTGCACAGCCTCTAGTGCTTGAGAGACCAGCGCATCCAGGTTTTCCATGTACAGACTCCAGATACAAAATAGGGGAAGAGCTTGAAGGCTCTTCCCCTATTTATGACGTTTAACACCTGGCCCCACAGAGGTGAGGCCGGGTGACTGTCGGGGGTACTTAAGCCAAGGTGGCTTTAGCTTTCTCGACAATCGCAGCAAACGCCGCTTTTTCGTTCACTGCCAGATCAGCCAGAACCTTACGGTCGATCTCGATGGACGCTTTTTTCAGGCCAGCGATGAAACGGCTGTAGGACAGACCGTTAACACGAGCACCAGCGTTGATACGAGCGATCCACAGAGCGCGGAACTGACGTTTTTTCTGACGACGGTCACGGTAGGCGTATTGGCCTGCCTTGATTACCGCTTGCTTGGCAACACGGAATACGCGGGAGCGTGCGCCGTAGTAGCCTTTAGCAAGTTTCAGAATTTTTTTGTGACGCTTACGGGCAATGACGCCACGCTTTACACGAGCCATGAGTTACTTCCTCTATTCTTGACTAAAATTAACGAAGGCGCAGCATGCGCTCGACTTTTGCCACGTCAGACGGATGCAGCAAGCTGCTACCGCGCAGTTGACGCTTACGCTTGGTCGACATTTTGGTCAGGATGTGGCTCTTGAAAGCGTGCTTGTGCTTGATACCGTTAGCAGTTTTCAGAAACCGCTTAGCAGCACCACTTTTGGTTTTCATTTTTGGCATGTTCGGATACTCCGCATTCAGTTGATAAACATAATCAGAAGGCCTGCCGTGCCCTGTTGATTACTTCTTCTTTTTCGGGGCGATGACCATGATCAGCTGGCGTCCTTCCATCTTAGGATGCTGTTCGACCGAACCGTACTCGAGCAGGTCAGCTTCAACCCGCTTGAGGAGTTCCATCCCCAGCTCCTGGTGGGCCATCTCACGGCCGCGGAATCGCAAGGATACCTTGGCCCTGTCCCCGTCACTCAGGAAACGTACCAGGTTGCGCAGTTTTACCTGGTAATCCCCTTCCTCCGTCCCTGGACGAAACTTGATTTCTTTTACCTGAATCTGCTTCTGGTTTTTCTTCGCTGCTGCAATCTGCTTCTTCTTCTCGAAGATCGATTTGCCGTAGTCCATCACCCGGCAAACCGGTGGGACTGCGTCAGCAGAGATTTCTACCAGATCAAGCTTTGCTTCTTCAGCAATACGAAGCGCTTCATCAATCGAGACGATGCCAATCTGCTCGCCATCAGCGCCAATTAACCGAACCTCGCGTGCCGAGATATTCTCGTTGATCGGGGCTTTCGGTGCAGCTCGTTTATCTTGTCTCATTTCACGCTTAATAATAATTACTCCGAATCTGGGCGACCACGCCGGGAAACCGCTTGCGCGAGAAACTCAGCGAACTGGGCGACGGGCATCGAGCCCAGGTCAGCACCTTCACGAGTACGCACAGCGACAGTCTGCATCTCGACTTCCTTATCTCCGATAACCAAAAGATAGGGAACCTTGAGCAAAGTATGCTCGCGGATTTTAAAGCCGATCTTTTCATTTCTCAAGTCGGACTTGGCACGAAATCCGCTTTCGTTGAGAGTTTTTTCAACCTGAGCGACGAAATCTGCCTGTTTATCAGTGATATTCATGATCACTGCCTGGGTTGGCGCCAGCCACGAAGGGAATGCACCTTCGTAATGCTCGATCAGAATCCCGACGAAACGCTCGAACGAACCGAGGATCGCCCGGTGCAGCATCACTGGGTGTTTGCGGCTGTTGTCTTCGGAGACGTATTCGGCGCCCAGACGGACAGGCAGGTTGAAATCGAGCTGCAAGGTACCACACTGCCAGACGCGACCGAGGCAATCTTTCAGCGAGAACTCGATTTTCGGACCGTAGAACGCACCTTCACCCGGCTGCAGATCATACGGCAGACCCGCAGAATCAAGGGCTGCAGCCAGTGCCGCTTCGGCGCGATCCCACAGCTCGTCGGAACCTACGCGTTTTTCCGGACGAGTGGACAGTTTCATCTCGACGTCGGTGAAGCCGAAATCGCGGTAAACGTCCATGGTCAGCTTGATGAACGCCGCGGATTCGGCCTGCATCTGCTCTTCGGTGCAGAAAATGTGAGCGTCGTCCTGAGTGAACGCACGCACACGCATGATGCCGTGCAACGCACCCGACGGCTCGTTACGGTGGCAGGCACCGAACTCGGCCAGACGCATCGGCAGCTCGCGGTAGCTCTTCAGGCCCTGGTTGAACACCTGCACGTGGCATGGGCAGTTCATCGGCTTGATGGCGTAGTCGCGGCTTTCCGACTCGGTGGTGAACATGTTGTCGGCGTAGTTGGCCCAGTGCCCGGATTTCTCCCAGAGGCTGCGGTCAACCACTTGCGGGGTCTTGATCTCAAGGTAGCCGTTGTCACGCTGCACTTTGCGCATGTACTGCTCGAGCACTTGATACAGAGTCCAGCCGTTCGGGTGCCAGAACACCATGCCCGGCGCTTCTTCCTGGGTGTGGAACAGGCCCAGGCGCTTGCCGATCTTGCGGTGATCGCGCTTTTCCGCTTCTTCGATGCGCTGGATGTAAGCCGCCAGCTGCTTCTTGTCAGCCCAGGCTGTGCCGTAAACGCGCTGCAATTGCTCGTTCTTGGCATCGCCGCGCCAGTAGGCGCCGGACAACTTGGTCAGCTTGAAGGATTTCAGAAAACGCGTGTTCGGCACGTGCGGGCCGCGGCACATGTCGACGTATTCTTCGTGGTAGTACAGGCCCATGGCCTGTTCGTTCGGCATGTCTTCGACCAGACGCAGCTTGTAGTCTTCGCCGCGGGCCTTGAACACTTCAATCACTTCGGCGCGCGGAGTGACTTTCTTGATGACGTCGTAATCTTTGTCGATCAGCTGATGCATGCGCTGTTCGATGGCGGCCATGTCGTCCGGCGTAAAAGGACGCTCGAAGGCGATGTCGTAATAGAAGCCTTCGTCGATAACCGGGCCGATGACCATTTTCGCAGTCGGGTACAGCTGCTTGACCGCGTGGCCAACCAGGTGCGCACAAGAGTGGCGAATGATCTCCAGCCCCTCTTCATCCTTTGGCGTGATGATTTGCAGCGTCGCGTCGCTGTCGATGATGTCGCAGGCGTCGACCAGCTTGCCGTTGACCTTGCCGGCCACAGTGGCCTTGGCCAGACCGGCACCAATGGATGCGGCGACCTCGGCTACGGAAACCGGGTGATCGAATGAACGTTGACTGCCGTCGGGAAGAGTAATAGTTGGCATGGCGCCTCCTCTCCTAGTGGTGACCCCTACCAAAGGTCACGTGGGTTGGGATGAGCCAGTACAAGATCCGATCCAGGCCATTCAATGACGAACGCCTGCCTTACAGCGGCAGGAGCCTTGCGGCCAACCGGAAAACCGAACCAGAGTGACTGGGATTCAAATCAGAATTTTCGCACGCTGACCGCTGCCGGGGCTGAAGGCCATCCGGAGCCTGAGAACGCTTGAGCCCGGCATGCTAGCACAGATGAGCGGTCATCGACGTCATCGAATTGAGGTGTTGCTGATTTGCGCATTTTTGCGGCGCGAAGTGAACTTGGGATATACGCTTTGCCTCAAATAGGCTGAGAATCGTCGCCGATATCAACCCAAGGAGTTTCCGACATGCGCCTTATCCGACTTTTTGCTTTCGCGGCCCCGCTGGCCCTGCTGCTGCCGCTGAGCGCCAACGCGGCCTGGCCTGCCGGCGTCAAAGCCCAATACATGAACGACTGCACCGCCGCAGCCAGCAAGAGCGTCAATCCGGCCGAAGCCAATAAACATTGCGCTTGCGGTGCCGACGTTCTGGAAAAGAAATTCACCACGCAAGAGATCGCGCAACTGATGGACAAGAACACCCCGCCAAGTGGTGAACTGGGTCAGCGCGCACTGAAAGAAATCTCGGTTTGCCGCGTGCAGAAATAAGCGCTGACGAATGTTTTTTCGGGCGTCCAGCAGGCTGAAAACCGCCAAAAAGACCCCAAAATCGATAATTTACGCAGGTTTTATAGCTTTTTTTACACCCTCTTCACTCGGCTGAAAGCCACTGAAACCGGGGCTTGCAGACATTTCAGAGGTTGAAATCGATGCAATATGAAAGCAAACAGCACGTCCGGGGGGCTACCAAAGCGAACATTTCGACTATGATACTCCGGTGTGCCCAGTTGGCCTGAGCAGCACAGTACTACTGAAAATATATGTTTCTTGGAGATACACCATGTCTAATCGCCAAACCGGCACCGTTAAATGGTTCAACGATGAAAAAGGCTTCGGCTTCATCACTCCTCAAGGTGGCGGTGACGACCTGTTCGTACACTTCAAAGCTATCGAATCCGACGGTTTCAAAAGCCTGAAAGAAGGCCAGACCGTCTCTTTCGTGGCTGAGAAAGGCCAAAAGGGTATGCAAGCTGCACAAGTTCGCCCAGAGTAATTTCCCGGCGCACTAAAAAAACCCCGTCCATGTGACGGGGTTTTTTATACCTGCAACAAAAGCGGTCTGAGATCAGCCGCAGTTGACGCGAGTGACCACCAGGTTGTTGTCGGTGTTCAGATTCAAGCGATCGGAACGGTACTCCAGAGTGATCATGTCGGTTGGCTTGAGGAAGCGGGCGTTTTGCGCGCCAGCCTTGGCACGAGCCTGATCGAGCAGTTCCGGCGAAGCCTTTTTACCGATGGCAAACTCCGCTGCCTTTGCTTCACAGCGGCTATGACCAGCATCGGTCGCCACAGGATCCTTTGCCGACTCGCTGGAGGTTGTGCTGCAACCGGCCAACATGGCAACGGCCATTAGTGCACCCAGAGACGCGAACTTCAAAGGCATGAAGCCTCCTTTTTTCAAATGGTTAAGCTGAGATCGTGCGACCACCAATCCGGCGTTTGGTTTCACAACCGATGCTGTCACCCTGCCCCACGATCCGGAAAAACGCTGAGTCTGCCTGAAGTGCGCGCATCGCATCCTCACGCAATCGTCACCGAATATTAACGAAGCTCAATAGACGTCGATGTAATCGTGCGGCGGATTCGGCCAGTTGTCTTTCAGCGCATTGAAAATCTGCATCACCCAGACTTCATCACTGGCCGCGACCTTGCCGACATACCCCGACCCCTTGGCCCAGGTCTCCAGGCGAAACAGCAGGCCAACAATATCCTGGCCGCCGGTCACACCGGAAGAGATATAGGCAATCCCACCCTTGGTCACACGCAGCTGCGTGTGCACATCATCGCTGGCCGACGCCAGCAACTGGCGCACAGCGTCGAGTGTCAGGCCGTCGGGGGTGTTCAAATCGATCTGCACAGCACATTCCTTGGATCAGCCGGAAAAGACCAAGTGTCGCATAGCGCCGCGCTCATGCCTAAGTCGCAGTGCCAAACGCCCGACAAAATGGTTAACTCGGACGCAGACATTCCTGACTTTTCGAGCACATCCATGAGCACTGTAAGCATCACCGCCGACATCAAGGTTCTTTGGCCTAAAGGGCACAGTTCGTATAGCCCGGGCAGCTCGGAGGAGCTGGCGTTGATCAGCATTGATCTGCTGGTCAAGACCATGGGCACCCAAGGTGCGCAGACGTTTATCGCCCAGGTTTTCGAACGCTATCAACACGAGAACAAGGGCGCGCAGGACGCTGAGAGGGAGTAGCGACCCGCAGGCTGGCACCTGCGGGTTCATGCCTTACTTCAAGCGCTTCAGACGCTCGGTCAGCAGATCGAAAAAGCCCTGCGCATCGCCGTTCTCGACCCAGAATGCATTCTTCGGTTGTTTCAGGCCGTCATACCAGTCAACGATGGTCTGGCCAAAAGTCGGACCTTCGCGACTATCCACTACAACGTTGACCGAACGACCGGTGAACAGCTCAGGCTTGAGCAGGTAAGCGATGACGGTAGCGTCATGCACCGGGCCGCCCGGGATGCCGTAATGCTCCATGTCGCCCTTGATGTACTCGTTGAGAATGTCGCCAACGATCTTGCTTGCGTTGTTGTTCAGCGCGGCAATCTGCTTCAGGCGTGCGTCGCTGGTGAGGATCTTGTGGGTCACGTCCAGCGGCAGGTAGGTCAGTTTCACGCCGCTCTTGAGTACCACTTCCGCCGCTTGCGGGTCGGCGAAAAGGTTGAATTCAGCCACCGGGGTGATGTTGCCGCCATTGAAGTGCGCACCGCCCATGATCACCACTTCCTTGATGCCATTGACGATCTCCGGCTCCTGGATCAACGCCAGCGCCAGATTGGTTTGCGGGCCAAGCATGGCGATGGTGATGCTGTGCGGCTTGGCTTTTTTCAGGGTGTCGATGAGGTAGTTGACCGCATTGCCTTCGGCCAGGCCTTTTTTCGGCTCATGCACGGTGACACCCGACAGGCCTTCCTTGCCATGGATGTTCTCGGCGTAGATCGGCGTACGCATCAGCGGTTTCGGCGCACCGGCATACACCGGAACGTCTTCGCGCCCTGCCCATTCGCGAGCCAGGCGCGCGTTGCGCGATGTCTTGTCGAGGCGCACGTTGCCAGCCACGGTGGTCAGTGCACGAATGTTCAGTTCATCCGGCGAAGCCAGGGCGAACAGCAAAGCGACCACGTCGTCGGCGCCAGGGTCGGTGTCGATGATCAGGTCGATCTTTTCAGCAGCCTGAGCGCCGGTGGCGGTAATAAAAGACAAAAGCAGCAGACTCCGAAGCAATTGGTGGAGTTTTTGAGCATAGCGGTGCATGGCGCATTCCTTGTGCTGATGAAAATGAAAGGGTCGGAACCCGATTAGAACGTTACCCCGGCCACCAGCACGATGTTGCAGTACGGCTGACATTCGCCTGTACGAACAATCGCCCGCGCCTGTCGGCTGAGAACCTTGAATTGCTCATGCGTCAGCAGATCGCGCCGACCGAGGGCACCCTCTTCTTGCAACTCGTCCAGCGCGACCAGGGCGGTCGGCTGCTTGTCGAGGATTTCGTTGGCCAGTACATGGCTTTCCACCTGCATCTCGCTGAGCACGACTTTCAGGGTACTGACAAAATCCGGAACGCCGTGGGTCAGCGCCAGATCAATCAATTCAACACCCGGTGGCACCGGCAGTCCGGCGTCACCGATGACCACCATGTCACCATGGCCCAGGGAGGCGATCAGCCGCGACAACGCGACGTTGAGCAGAGGAGTCTTTTTCATGCGGGTTTGAACGCCTGTACGTCGGACATGGTTGGAATGGAAGGTTGTGCGCCGGCCCGGGTCACAGACAGCGCTGCCGCGACTTGCCCGTACCGGATCGCCTCGGCCTCGGATTTGCCACTGGCGAGCGCCGCAGCAAAACCGCCGACGAAGGTATCGCCCGCGGCGGTGGTATCGACCGCCTGCACCTTTGGCGCCGGGAAGTGCTCGAAACCTTTGCCATTGGCAAACAGTGAACCTTGCGCACCGAGGGTAATGATGACCTTGCCCGCGCCCATTGCGATCAACTGGTTGGCAGCGCTTTCTGCGCTTTGCAGCGAATCGACCGGCAACCCGCTCAACGCGGATGCTTCACTTTCGTTGGGGATCAGGTAGTCGATGGCGGCAAACCAGTCTGCCGGTAGCGGACGACTGGCCGGCGCCGGATTGAGGATGACCGTTTTGCCCAGCGCACGTGCACGCTTGAGCGCATGCCCAACCGTTGCATCCGGGATCTCAAGCTGGCAGATAATCACGTCGGCCGCTTGCAGCACCGCATCAAAACGGTCGATCACGGCCGGGGTCATTGCACCGTTGGCGCCAGCAACGATCACGATGGCGTTCTGACTGTTGTCATCGACCACGATCAGCGCCACGCCACTGGAATCTTCGACCGTGCTCACCGCCTGACAATCGATTTGCTCGGCCAGCAATGCCTCACGCAATTGCACGCCGTAGTCATCGTTGCCAACACAGCCGACCATTGCCACCCGCGCACCCAGGCGCGCAGCAGCGACTGCCTGATTGGCACCCTTGCCGCCGGACACGGTGGCAAAGGAATGACCGATCAGCGTTTCACCGCCCTTGGGCAGCCGTGGTGCCCGGGTGACCAAATCCATGTTCAGGCTGCCTATTACCACTACATTTGCTGGCATACATCACTACTCGTCAATTCGGTTTCAGCGGTACTCGGTGAATACGCCGGACAGCGGCGCAGTCGATTCGCGCAAGACAATACTCGGGGTCACGATCCGTTGATCGGTGACCAGACTCGGGGTAGCAATCCTTCGCAGCAACACTTCGGCAGCCATCTCGCCTAGCTGCAGGATCGACTGGCCAACAGTGGTCAGCGCCGGGTACACGTAGCGACTCATCTGGATATCGTCGAAACCGATCACCGACAGCTCGCTCGGTACGCGGACATTGCGCTCGGCCGCCGCGCGCAGCACACCGATCCCGATCATGTCGTTACCGGCGAAGATCGCACTCGGCGGATTGCTTTCAAGCAGGATCGCCGCCGCGTTGTAACCGCCAGTGCTGGTGAAATCGCTTTCCAGCATGCGCTCGGCCCGCACCTTGATGCCCGCCTCCTGCAGCGCCCGACAAAAACCCGCCTGACGCATTTGCGCCACGCTGGTGCTCGACGGACCACCGATGGTGGCGATATCGCGATGGCCCAGCTCCAGCAGATGCCGCGTCGCCAGATAAGCGCCATATTCATGGTCGATACGCACCAGGTCGGCGTCGACGCCATCCAGCCCGCGGTCGACGATGACCATCGGCGTTTTCACCCCGGCCAGCCCTTGCGCGAGCCCGATGTCGCCACCGGCGGAGGCGACGATCAGGCCGTCAATGCGCTTCTCCAGCAGCACGCGCAAATAGCTGCGCTGTTTTTCCGGGTTGTCGTCAGAATTGCACAGGATCACGCAGTAGCCGTTACGCTCGCAGTAATCCTCGATGCCCCGTGCCAACTCGGCAAAATACGGGTTGAGGCTGTTGGGCACCAATAAGCCAATGGTCGCAGTGGTCTTGGCTTTCAGCGAACGCGCCACCGCACTCGGCACATAGTCGAGGCTTTTGATGGCCGCCTCGACCTTCAACCGCACTTCCTGGCTGACCGGGCGCGTCTTGTTCACCACGTGAGAAACCGTGGTGTAGGAAATCCCCGCGAGCGCCGCCACATCCTTGATCGTTGCCATCTGTTAGCCCCGTCGACTGGCGCGCTGGCTGCGATAGGTATCGAGCACTACCGCGATGACAATCACCGCGCCGGTGATGATGCGTTTGGTTGGCTCGGTCGCGCCGATCTGCGCCAGACCGGCGGCCAGTACCGAAATGATCAACACACCGAAAAAGGTGCTGATCACCGAACCACGGCCACCCATCAGACTGGTGCCACCGATCACCACGGCGGCGATCACTTGCAATTCGAGACCGGAGCCGGCATTCGGGTCTGCCGCTTCCAGACGGGAAATCTGGAACAGTGCGGCAATCCCGGCCAGCAGCCCCATCAGGCTGAACACCAGAATCTTGTACGGTTTTGGATTGATCCCGGCCAGCCGCACCGCTTCTTCGTTGGTGCCGATACCGATCAGGTAACGACCAAACACGGTGCGGGTCAGCACAGCTTGCGCAATGAATATCACCAGCAAGGCAATGATGAACGACGGCGAAATGCCGAACGCGATCGGGTTCGACAGCCAGGCAAACGAATCACCGATGTACGCGGTGCGCGAACCGGTCATCTGGTACGCCAGGCCACGGGCCATTTCCAGCACACCGAGCGAAACGATGAACGACGGAATGCGCCACGCCACGGTGATCGAACCGGTCACCGTACCCGCCAGTGCCGCTACCGCCATACCGAGCAACGCGGCCGGCAACACGCTCCAGCCCCAGCCGAGAATCGCCACGCTGACTGTCGAAGCGGCAAGTGCCAGCACCGAACCGACCGACAGGTCGATGCCGCCGATGATCAGTACAAAGGTCATGCCCACCGCCAGCACCATCAGATCGGGAATCTGGTTGGCCAGCGTGCTGAAAGTGTCATAGGACAGAAAGTGGCTGCTCATCATCGAGAACAGCGCCACCATCGCCAACAAGGCCCCGGCCAGGCCCAGATAGGTGCCCAGACCGTAGAAATTGCCACTACGTTTGCCGGCGGAAGATGCAGTTTTCATGGGAGATCCCTAGGCGCCGCTTCATTGAGCAACGCATCACGTTTTTGGTAGCCGGCGAACGCGGCGGCAAGCAAATCATCCTGGGTCCAGCTGTCGCGCTCGAAGGTATCGATCAAACGCCCTGCCGACAGCACACCGATCCGGTCGCAGATCAGCATCAGCTCGCGCAGGTCACTGGACACCACCACCAGCGCCTTGCCCTGACGCGTCAACTCGCCCAGCAAGGCGTAGATATCGAACTTGGCACCGACATCGATGCCGCGGGTCGGCTCGTCGAACAACAGCACCGAGCAATCGCGCTCCAGCCAGCGGCCGATCACCACTTTCTGCTGGTTGCCGCCAGACAATTCCGACACCAACTGAGTTGGGCTGGAACTGCGGATGCGCATGGCGTTGATCTGACGCTGCGCCAGGGAAATTTCGTCGCTGGCATTGACGATTCCTGCCCTGGAAATCTCCGGCATGTTGCCCAGGGCGATGTTGGCGCTGATCGACTGACTGAGCAGCAAGCCTTCACCCTTTCGGTCTTCGGTGATCAAGGCAATGCCATGGTTCACCGCATCAACCGGCGAACGCACACTGACCACCTGTGCCGGCGAACCCAGCGCAATCGTGCCGCTGTCGGCCAGATCGGCGCCGAAGATCAGTCGCAGCAATTCGGTGCGCCCTGCCCCGATCAGCCCGGAAATCCCGAAGATCTCGCCGGCACGCACTTCGAAGGATACATCGCGCACCTTGTCGGAGCGGGTCAGGCCCTTGACCGTCAGGGCCGGGGCGCCGATCTTGCGCGGGCCCATGTCGATGTGTTCGCCCAGTTCGCGACCGACCATCAAGGTGACCAGTTGCTCACTGTTGTAGTTGGCCATCGGTTCGACGCAGACCAGATTGCCGTCACGCAGCACGGCAATGCGTTGCGCGACGCGCGCCAGCTCTTCGAGGCGGTGCGAGATATAGATGATGGAGACGCCACGCGCCTGCAAGCGAGTGATCTGCTCGAAGAGCATTTCCACCTCGCGGGCGGTGAGCATCGCAGTCGGTTCATCAAGGATCAGCACATGGCAATCGCCGATCAGGTTGCGTGCGATTTCGACCATCTGTTGATGGCCAATGCCCAGTTCGCCGACCAGGGTGTCCGGGTCAATGGCATCGAGGCCAACCTGCGCCATGGCCTCGATCGCGGCTTTGCGCAATTGCTTGCGACTGATCCAGCCGCCGTTGCTCGGCAGGTTGTCGAGAAACAGGTTTTCCGCCACCGACAGGGTCGGCAGCAGATTGAGTTCTTGCATGACCATGCGCACGCCAAGCTCTTCGGCCTGGGTGCGACTGCCCGGACGGTAGTCCTTGCCCTGGAATTGCATCTGACCGGTGGTGGGCGTAACCAGCCCCCCAATGATCTTCGACAGCGTGCTTTTACCGGCGCCATTCTCACCGGTCAGCGCCAGCACTTCACCGCGCATCAGCGTCAAGTCGATGCCCGTGAGCACCGGTTGCGCATAGGTCTTACCGATACCGCTGACCGAGAGGACAGCGTTCGGGGCGGAAACTGACATAAAAAACTCTCCATGCGCTCGTCCGGACGGACGAGCGCCGTTGTGTCGCCGGAAGACTTACTTAGTGACCAGCTCGACTGGCGTTTCGATCACGCCATTGACGCCGCTGTCGACTTTTTCGCCCTTGAGGATTTTCAGCGCAGTCTCGATACCGAACACGGCCTGCTTGGCAGCGAACTGATCGGCCGTCGCCAGCACACGACCATCCTTGAGCATCGGCTTGATCGCATTGATGTTGTCGTAACCGACCACTTGGACCTTGCCCGCCTTACCGGCAGCGCGCACAGCGGAAACAGCGCCAACGGCCATGCTGTCGTTACCCGCCAGCAGCGCCTTCACATCCGGGTATTCGCTGAGAATCGACGCAGCAACCTTGTTGCCCTTGTCGATCTCCCAGTCACCGGATTGCAAGGAGACAACCTTGATCTGCGCCGCCTCCATCGCATCCTTGAAGCCTGCGGTGCGTTGCTGGGCGTTGGTGGTGGTGGACACGCCTTCGATGATGCCGACCTCGTCACCGGCCTTCAGTTGCTTGGCCAGGTATTCGCCGACCAGACGCGCACCTTTGCGGTTGTCCGGGCCTACGAAAGGCACGCTGATGTTTTTGCTTTTGACGATCTGCGGATCAAGCTGGTTGTCAATGTTGATCACAGTGATGCCGGCATCGACGGCTTTCTTGATCACCGGCACCATGGCTTTGGAATCGGACGGTGCGATAACGAGCGCGTTGACCTTGGCCAGAATCATCTGCTCGACGATACGGGTCTGGCCGGCGGTATCGGTCTCGTCCTTGATGCCGTTGGAGATCAGGTCGAAGTCGGCGGAGTGTTCTTTCTGGTAGGCCTTGGCGCCATCTTCCATGGTCAGGAAGAATTCGTTGGCCAGGGATTTCATGACCAGTGCGACTTTGGGTTTTTCCGGGGACTCGGCGAAAGCCGAAGAGACAGGTAGTGCGGCGGCTGCGGCAGCCAGCATAGCGACAGCAAGAAGACGTCCAGCGAATGGCAGCTTCATGGGTTCACTCCGATCTTATGATTATTGTGAGCAACGCTCGCGCTGGCGTAAGCTTCAGCGCTCTCTTCCGGATAATAGTGCACCGGGGAAGCCGCGCAAACGTTTGCGTAGACCGAACTATGCGAATCCCGCCGACATTTGTCAACAATCAGAAATCGTCGTTGTATTGCGGGGCGCAATCGTCTGATTCACCCCTTACCGCTTAAGCCGTGGTGCTGACCAGGTTGCCGCTGGTGGAATCCTTGGACATTTCCTTGACCAGTGCCGCTGCGACTTCCATCAGCGCGCCGCTAGTTTGCGCGATCTGCCCCTGAACGGACATCACCGCCTGTGACTTGGCCTCGGGCGTCGGATAGCTCGCCGCCTGAGCCGCCGCCAGTTGCTGTTGCTGCTCCTGCAGTTGCTTCTGCAATTCCTGCATGCGCTTGAGCAACATTTTTACGGTCACGCTCAGACTGTCGCCGCTGTCAGCGCTATCCGCCTTGCTGGCTTCTTGCGCGGGACCACCGGTGCGAACTTGATTGCTCGGTTCTTTTTCAACGCCAAGCGCCTCGTCGGCAGCATCTGCTTCCGCCTGGTTCATTGCATTGATTGTCGCTGCGGTTTTACCGCCAATGGTGACTGAGCCGGGATTTGAAAAACCGATCGTCAGTGACATGTGAACTCCCTAAATAAACGTTTCCTTCCACAGCCATCGGCCTGCTGACGGGTTTCTTTAGCAGAAGACCTGAAACCAACAAGCCGTTGCGGTCGCCAGGAGGTGCAGTCCCTTTCGGTGAACCGAACACGAAAGCTTCCTTTGTTCGGAAACCCGGATAAGCCATTCATTCAAGAATCCGAAAACTTACAAAATATTGATATAAATCATCAGGTTAAACATTTCTCTAAAGCAAAGTAGCACTGGTACAGATCCTGCTCCCTAGCCTGCACCCCGGGCATTCAGATCGGCTCGGGGCGCATCTAGATGAACCTGCATCAGCACCGTCTCACTACTAGAGAGAAAAATAATGAAATCTGCTTTCAACACCTTGGTTCCGGGCGCTTTGGCCCTCCTCCTGCTCCTGCCCACTGCCCTTCAGGCAAAAGAAGTCGAAACCCAGACCAAACTCGCCAACGTCGTGGTGCTTGCCACGGGCGGCACCATTGCCGGTGCCGGCGCCAGCGCAGCCAACAGCGCCACCTATCAAGCGGCCAAAGTCGGGATTGAACAACTGATCGCCGGCATCCCCGAACTGAGCAAACTGGCGAACGTGCGTGGCGAACAAGTCATGCAGATCGCTTCGGAAAGCATCACCAACGACAACCTGCTGCAACTGGGTCGCCGCGTATCGGAACTGGCCGACAGCAAAGACGTCGATGGCATCGTCATCACCCACGGCACCGACACCCTGGAAGAAACCGCGTACTTCCTGAATCTGGTGGAAAAAACCGACAAGCCGATCATCGTGGTCGGCTCGATGCGTCCGGGCACCGCCATGTCGGCGGACGGCATGCTCAACCTGTACAACGCCGTCGCCGTCGCCAGCAGCAAAGAAGCGCACGGCAAAGGCGTGCTGGTAACCATGAACGACGAGATCCAGTCCGGTCGCGACGTCAGCAAAATGATCAACATCAAGACCGAGGCGTTCAAAAGCCCTTGGGGTCCGCTGGGCATGGTGGTTGAAGGCAAATCCTACTGGTTCCGCTTGCCGGCCAAGCGTCACACCATGGATTCGGAATTCGACATCAAAAACATCAAGAGCCTGCCTGACGTAGAAATCGCCTACTCCTACGGCAACGTCGACGACACCGCTTACAAGGCTCTGGCCCAGGCCGGCGCCAAAGCGATCATCCATGCCGGTACCGGTAACGGTTCGGTGTCTTCGCGCGTAGTGCCATCCCTGCAAGCCCTGCGTAAAGACGGCGTGCAGATCATCCGTTCGTCCCACGTCAACGCCGGCGGCTTCGTCCTGCGTAACGCCGAACAACCTGACGACAAGTACGACTGGGTGGTCGCTCACGACCTGAACCCGCAAAAGGCCCGCATCCTGGCCATGGTCGCCCTGACCAAAACCAACGACAGCAAAGAACTGCAGCGGATGTTCTGGGAATATTGATTGGCCCTCGCCTGACCCTTTCGGGTCGGGCAACCTGCTCACCACTCGCCCGTGCGGCGGGTGGTGCTGCCACTTACGCTGAGCGCGACTTTTTCATACAAAATAATCGACCCGACCTACACCAAAATCGGAAAAGCGCTGTCAGAGGATTTTCTTGAATTTTAAGCAGTTGCGAAAATGCTTACAGTTAAATACTGTATGCACGTACAGCTTAATAAGGATAACCTCGTGGCCACCTCTCCTGATGCTCCTGACGCTTACGAACGCATGGGCATGCGCGTTCAGAAAATCATCAATTCTCCTACCGCACAAAAAGCCAAAGCCGCACTGATCTTCCGTCTGCCGGACGAGCCTGTGGATGCATGGGAGCAACTGCTCGAGGAAATCGACGAGAACGACAACGTCACACTCGCCTATCGCGACGATGGCGGCGTGCAGATTTTTTGGGTTGTGCCGAAGGAAGATTGATTCAATGAGTGTCCGCTGTTTTGCTTTGCTGCTGCTGTTCATCGCTTTTGGCGCCCAGGCTGGCGCGCCCCGCACTTTTACCGAGGCCAAAAAGGCCGCCTGGAAACTCTATGCACCGCAGTCCACCGAGTTTTACTGCGGCTGCAAGTACACCGGCAACAAGGTGGACTTGAAGGCATGCGGTTACGTGCCGCGCAAGAATGCCAAGCGTGCTTCACGCATCGAATGGGAACACATCGTCCCGGCGTGGGAGTTCGGTCACCAGCGTCAATGCTGGCAGTCGGGCGGGCGCAAGAACTGCACCCGCTATGACCCGAGCTACCAGAAAGCCGAAGCCGACCTGCACAACCTGGTGCCGAGCATTGGTGAGGTCAACGGTGACCGCAGCAACTTCAGTTATGGCTGGCTGCCGGTGCAATCCGGGCAGTACGGCTCGTGCCTGACCCAGGTCGACTTCAAGGCCAAGAAGGTCATGCCGCGCCCGTCGATTCGCGGCATGATCGCGCGCACCTATTTCTACATGAGCAAGCAGTACGGCTTGCGCCTGTCGAAACAGGATCGGCAACTGTACGAAGCGTGGGACAAAACTTATCCAGTGCAGGACTGGGAACGTCAACGCAATCAGAGCGTGGCGTGTGTGATGGGACGCGGCAATGAATTTGTCGGCCCGGTAAACCTGAAAGCCTGCGGCTGATTCTTCAGCGCAAAAGAAAAGGCCTCGAACGTGATGTTCGAGGCCTTTTTTGTTTTTAGCTGCCAGCCTTGTTGTAGCGCCAATAGCCCATCAGATTGAGTGACTCGCGCGAGATACCGCACTCCTTGATCAAGTATTTGCGCAGACGCATGACCGCTGCGCTTTCTCCGGCAATCCAGCCATAAAAACCTTCAGGGGCCGTGTTGGCGATCTCCCAGAGAACGTCTTTGTCGATATCGACTTCGGCGAGTTCGGCAGCTTGCCCGACCGATGAATCCTCTGCCGGCAGGAACGCCTGCTGCACTGCCTCTACCATCAGCGCCCCAGCCACTACTTCTGGCGCCTGATCGCGAACCAGCCACTGCACCGACAGCCCAGACCAATCCGGCACCGGGAGCATGTCTGGCACGCTGTCCACTTCAAAGTACGCCTGAGTCTGAGGCGGTTCAGCCATGGCAGCCAACTCGTCAAGAATGCCCATGGCGGCCGGCAATGCCGTGGCATCGGCCACCAGCAAAACCTCCTTGAGCACCTGCGGCGGTTTCCATTCGAACCCTCCGGCGTCCTGCGCGGAAAAACCGCTGTCAGGAGCGAGAATCTGCATCGACGCTCCTGGCTGCGCACGCAGCGCCCAGCGCGACGCGGGACCGGTTTCGCCATGCAGAACAAAGTCGATGTCGACCTCGCCTTGCTCGGCGCGCAAATGACGAATGGTGTAGGTACGCATTGCTGGCCGCCGGCTCGCCAGCATCGAACGAAAACGCGCGTACCAGCCCTCCTCCTGCGCAAGCCGTGCAGGCGATCCATCTTCAGCAGGGAAGAACAGTTTGACGCGCTGATCCGGCGCCCAAGTGGCCATGCCACCTATCGAAGGGTCGGCGAGCGTGATCCGCATCATGTGCGGACTCACCAGCGTCTTGCGGTGCAAAACCGCATTGAAGAGTTTATAGGGAGCGGCGGAGGCCATGCGGAGCTCCTTCGGGAAATCGTGATTGACTCGTATAAGACGAATCGCCCGCGATGTCCTTTAGGCCGCTCCGCTGAAAGTGCTGCTTACGGCGCGAGCGGATGCTCGACGAGCACCGACTCGACGTTCTGCTTCTTGGCCTTCACCAATGCCGCATCCACCTCTACCTTGCGCGCTTGCGCGTCGGCCTGGGAGTTGAACGGACCAATCAGGATCCGCGTCTTGCCGCTGCTGTCCTTGATCACGGTCGGCACGAACGCATGTTCGATCAACCAGCCACTCAGATCACTGACAGCCTGAGGTGTTTCGCCGCGTACTTCGAGGTCCCATTGCGGGGCGGACGCCGCCGCAGGTGCGGCCGCGACGGCCGTTTTCGGCTTCTGCACGTCTACACTCTTGCCTTCACCACATCCCGCCAATGCCAGTGCCGCGACCATCCAGACCAATTTGCGCACAACGCTTTCCTCGAAAATCACAAAGCGGCGATCTTAACATTCATAAATACTTCGCGAGGCCCGCAAAATGGGCACAAAACAACGAGATTGATGATTGCAGCCTCTGTATAGTTACGCCCTGGGAATTAATGCCGCATCTGCGCGTCAGAAAGAGGCACCCAAACCGTGAGACTTCGCACTAATCTATACGTACCACCGACCTCTGCACTGTCTGAATCAGGTGCCCTACAAAGCAATCAAGGAGAAGACCATGCTGATACTCACCCGCAAAGTCGGTGAAAGCATAAATATTGGTGATGACATTACGATCACCATCCTCGGCGTAAGCGGTCAGCAAGTCCGTATCGGCATCAACGCCCCGAAAAACGTTGCCGTGCACCGTGAAGAGATCTATCAGCGCATTCAGGCTGGCCTGACCGCCCCGGACAAGCCACAAACGCCCTGAGCCGCATTGCAGTCAGTAGCCAGTCCGTTTGCCTTCGCGTAAGACTGGCTAAAGATTCACGCGCCGTACTGCCATCCGCGCCCCACTCCGCTGGGCACGGCGCCTGACACATACTCTTCTCCGCTCATTCGCCCCCTTCCCTTTCTCCTGCAACGCGATACTACCTGCGACTGCCAAGCCTGGCTGTCAGACATTTCCGAGAGGACACAGGGAATTGCTCCCTGCTAGCCGAACGTCACGCCGCGCGCCATGCCGGTAGCTGCAATCATCATCAGTACCAACAGCAGCGCCTCGACATGGCTGATCCGCGCGAACAGCTTTGCACGTCCGGTATCGAGCGCCTTGCCCCGCGCCAATGCGATCCGCCATTTGACCAGCGTGATCATCGGCGCCAGCTCTGTCAGCAGAATCAGCACGAACAACGTCATCTTCAAATGAAACAGCGGCTGGTGCAGATAATAGTCAAATAGTCAGTGCCCTTTTCAAAGCCACCGAAGGCGCGCATGCCACCGGTCACCAGTAGCACCAGCGCAGCAATCCCCCACAGATTATCAGCGAGCAAAACCCGCTTGGCCTCACCGACGCCAGCGGCCAGACGACTGAACGCCGTGCCACGGGTCAACACAGCCCAGAAGCCCAGTGCAAAAGCCAAGAGATGAATCGCGGCGAGAAACCAGTGAACCAGCATCGACGAACTCCTTTGAGAAAGCCCTGGAAAACGCCAGTCAGTAGTAGTCGAAAAAAGCCGGTTGCGCCCGCACACAGCAATGGGGCTGGAAAGCTTCGCGCAGGAAACAGAGAGACAGAAACGGAATTCGCCAAATCGCAGGCAAAAAAAATCCCAAGCAGCTGATGGAAGCTTGGGATTTAAAAATGCATAAACCGTGGTGGTGAACGCGGGGCAGATGTTACTGAACTTCACGATCAGCAACAACATTTTTTTGATAACCGGTCGGTTAAAAATACCGGTAACCCCTTAAATATCCACACTTTTTCGACGGATCCAAAAAAAGAACAGAACGCCATATCAGCAGGTCGTGTTATTTCGAAACACGCTAAGCGCTTGGGTAACGGAAGAGATGCAGTGTTGGAAGGTGCGCTGAGGTGGGGGTTTTGAAAAAGCTTTGCAAAAGTTTTGCAAATCGCAGACAACAAAAAAGGGCCCACCTTTCGGTGAGCCCTTCTAGACCGCCCAGCAGAGCGGATTTTGTTTGGTAGGCGCGATTGGACTCGAACCAACGACCCCCACCATGTCAAGGTGGTGCTCTAACCAACTGAGCTACGTGCCTGCTGTGAGGCGGCATTCTACGGAATTCCGGAGGGGTGTCAACACCTTTTTTTCACCTAACCCTATGAATATGCAAAATATTTAATTTCGGGCCGGCAGATAAGATTTTTCCGGTGGCTGGCGGAGGTTTTTCAACTCGGGTAGGATCGGCGCACTCGTAAAATATATTAAACAGAGGCTGCAGGATGGCGAACACCCCTTACCCAGAGTCTTATTACGCTGCGTCGGCCAATGCCGTACCGCCACGTCCGGCCTTGCAGGATGATGTGGAGACGGATGTCTGTGTGATCGGCGCCGGGTATACCGGGCTGTCGTCGGCGTTGTTTCTGTTGGAGAACGGTTTTCGCGTGACAGTCCTGGAAGCTGCCAAGGTCGGCTTCGGTGCGTCGGGGCGTAATGGCGGGCAGATCGTCAACAGCTATAGCCGTGACATCGACGTCATCGAGCGCACGGTTGGCCCAAAGCAGGCGCAACTGCTCGGGCAGATGGCCTTCGAAGGCGGCCGGATCATTCGGGAGCGCGTGGCCAAGTACGACATCCAGTGCGACCTGAAGGACGGCGGCGTGTTCGCCGCGCTCTCCGCCAAGCAGATGGGACACCTGGAATCGCAGAAGCGCCTGTGGGAGCGCTTTGGCCACACGCAACTGGAACTGCTCGATCAGCGCCGCATTCGCGAAGTAGTGGCGTGCGATCAATACGTCGGCGGCATGCTCGACATGAGCGGCGGCCACATTCATCCGCTGAACCTGGCGCTCGGTGAAGCTGCTGCGGTCGAGTCCCTCGGCGGCACCATCTATGAGCAATCGCCAGCCGTGCGCATCGAGCGTGGTGCCAACCCGGTGGTGCACACGCCGCAAGGCAAGGTCAGGGCCAAGTTCATCATCGTTGCCGGCAACGCCTACCTCGGTAATCTGGTGCCGGAACTGGCGGCCAAATCGATGCCTTGCGGCACCCAGGTAATCACCACCGAACCGCTGGGCGATGAGCTGGCGAAAACTCTGTTGCCGCAGGATTACTGCGTTGAAGACTGCAACTACCTGCTCGACTACTACCGCCTGACCGGCGACAAGCGCCTGATCTTCGGCGGCGGCGTGGTTTATGGTGCGCGAGATCCGGCGAACATCGAAGCGATCATCCGCCCAAAAATGCTCAAGGCGTTCCCGCAACTGAAAGACGTGAAGATCGACTACGCCTGGACCGGCAATTTCTTGCTGACCCTGTCGCGCCTGCCGCAGGTGGGACGCTTGGGCGACAACATTTATTACTCGCAAGGCTGCAGCGGCCACGGCGTGACGTACACGCATCTGGCCGGCAAGGTACTGGCCGAAGCGTTGCGCGGCCAGGCTGAACGTTTTGATGCGTTTGCCGATCTGCCGCACTATCCGTTCCCCGGCGGGCAGTTGCTGCGCACGCCGTTTGCGGCATTGGGTGCGTGGTATTACGGGTTGCGTGACAAGCTGGGTTTCTGATCAGCTTTCTTGACTGACAAACAACTGTGGCGAGGGAGCTTGCTCCCGCCGGGTCGCGCAGCGGCCCCTCTTTTATTTCGAAAGAAGGCCTGCTGCGCAGTCCAGCGGGAGCAAGCTCCCTCGCCACAAATTTGCAAAATCCAGATCAGAGCTGATCCCGAGCAATCCCGCTACGAATCCGCAAGATATCCGCCAACACCGCCAAAGCAATCTCCGCCGGTGTCTTGCTGCCCAGGTTAAGACCGATCGGCGCATGAATCCGCGCCAGTTCAACTTCCCCCAAGCCGCCAATCCTGCGCAAGCGCTCGAAGCGTTTCTGCGAAGTCTGCTGCGAGCCCATGACGCCGATGTAAAACGCCTCGGTGCGCACCGCTTCCATCATCGCCAGATCGTCAATACGCGGATCGTGAGTCAACGCGACCACCGCGGTATCGCGATGACAACCACCATCGGCGATGAACACCGAAGGCAGTTGCCGACGAATCTCCACGCCATTCAGCACCACGCCTTCGAGCACTTCATCGCGCGGATCGCAGAGAATCACTTCGAAACCCAGACCCACCGCGAACTCGGCACAGGCCTGCGCCACGCTGGAGTATCCCGCCAGCAACAGACGCTGAGCAGCACCGACGCGAATCCGCACCCGATCAATCTCGCGCTCGATGCGCGCCCCCTGCTCGCGATCAGTGAACAGACTGCGCGCACCGCTGGCCAGATCGACCTCGCGAATCAAACGGCGCTGGCCGAGCAATGCCGATTCGAGTTCACGCAGATGCGCCTGCACCTCGCAGTCGGCGTCAAATTTCTCTACCAGTACGTCGAGAATGCCACCACAGGGCAGGCTGACCTGCGAGCGCGGATCATCACCTTCGCCGTAGCGCACCACGTTGACCGCATCGAGAAACGCACCTTCAGCGACGCGCTCGAGAAAGTCTTCCTCGACGCAACCACCGGACAGCGACCCGATCCACTGGCCGTTATCGTTCACCGCCAGCAACGAACCCGGCGCACGCGGCGCCGAGCCGTAAGTGGTCAGCACCGTGCAGAGCCAAATGCGCTGCCCCGCCACCGACCACTCCAGTGCCCGCCGCACAACCTGTAGATCGAGATGCTGCATGTCAGTGCGCCTTGTGCTCGACGGCCGGAGCGTCAGCCTGCAGTTTCTGCACGTCGCTCACCGCCAGTTCAGCCGATTGACCGCCCCAGCCTTGACGCAGGTAGTTCAGCAGATCAGTCAGTTGCTCAGGTTTGAGCTTGTCGGCGAAACCCGGCATCGGTTGCATGTGTTCGAACCCGGCGAATTTCTGCTCGCCGATGCCGTCCTCGATCACCCGCACCAGGTTGCGCGGATCTTCCAGGCGCAGCGTGGTATTGCCACGCATGGCCACGGCGATGTGCGGTTTGCCTTCACCACCAGCGGCATGGCAACCGGCGCAGACGTTCAAATATTCCTGACGGCCGCGCTGGGCGCTCGGGCTGAGCTTGTCCAGCGACACTTCAGTCAGCTCTTTCGCCGCTGGCGGCTGGTCGCCAAGCAGGAACGTCGCCATCGCCGCCAGATCCTGATCGTTCAGACCCTGAGTGCTGTTGTGGAACACCGGGAACATCTCGTTGAACATCGTGCCCTGGGCGCTCATGCCGTGCTTGAGGAACGTGCTCAGATCCTGCTGATTCCAGCCGCGCGCCGCCAGATCGGTGGCGAGCAGGCTCGGTGCCAGATAACCGTTGAGGATGCCGCCGGTCAAGCGCTTATCCAATTGCATCGCGCCCGGCAGGCCGCGTGGCGTGTGGCATTCGCCGCAGTGACCGAGCACTTCGACCATGTACTGGCCGCGCTTCCAGGCTGCGCTTTTGCCTTCGGCAGATTCCAGCTTCAAGGCCTTGCCGTACAGCAGGTTCCAGCCGATCAGGCCCGGACGCACGTTGAACGGAAAGCTCAAACTGGTGACCGGCGCAGCGCGCTCGATCGGCTCGATGGTTTTCAAGTACGCGTGGATTGCATCCGAGTCTTCCCGCGGCATCAGGTGATACGAGGTGTACGGCATCGCCGGATACAGATTGGCGCCGTCGCGACGCTTGCCTTCGGTCAGTGCAGCGAAGAACTCGTCATCGCTGTACAGGCCGATGCCGTGCTCTTTGCTCGGGGTGATGTTGGTGCCGTAGATCGTGCCGAACGGCGAAACGATCGGCAGCCCGCCGGCAAACGGCGCGCCGCCCGGCGCGGTGTGGCACGCCATGCAGTCGGCGGCGCGAGCAAGATATTCGCCGCGCTTGACCTGATCATCAGCGTGAGCAAACAACACCGGCGCAGCCAGCCCGACCGCCAGGGTCAGGCGGGTGAATAGATGCTTCATGCTCAACCCTCCTTGACCAGGCCGAGATCGGTCAGCACGTTGCGCGTGGCGTTGTAGTAACGCACGTACCCGGTGCAACGGCAGATGTGGTGGCCGAGGCTGTCCTCGATGACTTTTTCCAGTTGGCTTTTGACGATCGGCTGGCGCTGCAGCTTCTCCACCAGCACCGTCGCGGCGTTGACGAAGCCCGGCGCGCAGTAGCTGCACTGGAAGGCGAATTCGTCGACGAAACGCTGCTGGATCGGGTTCAGCTCAGTGACCTGGCCACTCTCATCACGCTTGGCATGACTTTCGATGGTGCGGACTTTCTTGCCTTCGAAGTAATGCGCGCCGGTGATGCAGGTGCGCACTTCTTCACTGGTGCCGTCCGGGTTGTCGACGATCACCACGCAGGCGTGGCAAATGCCCTGGCCGCAGCCCAGGCGCGAGCCGGTGAGGTTCTTGTATTCGTGCAGATAGTCGATCATCGGCAGGTCATCAGGGATGTCCACCGGGCCGACGGATTGACCATTGAGGGTCAGTTGAAGCGGACGGTTAGCCATTGAGGGCCTCCTTGATGCGCGCAGCAGTGATTGGCAGATCGCGAACACGTTTACCGATGGCATGCGCCACGGCGTTACCGATGGCACCGACCACCGGGATCATCACCACTTCGGCGATGCCTTTGGACGGATCGCTTGGCGACAGCGGCGGCAGAATCTCCGCGGTCTGCTTCCACACCGCAACGTGACGGGCCATCGGCAGGCGATAACGGTTGAAGTTCCAGTCACCCTCCCCCGGTCCGCCTTCGTACAGCGGCATCTCTTCCATCAGCGCGTGACCGATGCCCATGGCAATCCCGCCTTCGAGCTGGCCTTTGACCAGTTCTTCGACCAGCACCCGACCGCACTCGACCCAAGAATGGTGGTTGAGCACCTCGACTTCCGCCGAGCCTTTGTTGACCTTCAGCTCGACCAGAGTTGCGACCGGGCTGTAGTAAGTCACCGCCGCGTTGTTCAACTGGACCACCGGATAGTTGATGTTCTGGCGATCCAGCAGGTGGAAACCCGCCGTGCTCATCAACGCTTTCTTCGCCTTCGGCGCGCCATCACCGTACTTCACTGCGAGACCGTCGAGCGGCAGACGCTCGCGCACGCCGTCGATGCTGTATTCGGCCTCGGCCCAGCTCCAGCGGTTGAACGCGTGAACGGTGGCGCCGGTCACCAGACCACGCTCGTGAGCACGCTTGGCCAGCTCTTCGAAGCTCAATGGCTGCATGCCGTTGGCAGTGAGCTTGCCATCGACCCAATGCGCATCTTCACGACGCACCACGTAAGGGTTGGCTTGACCGCCGTAAGGGCCCTGACGCCAGATTTCCATGGCCGCCGGCCACAAACCGTTGTTGAACAGCACGCGCGCCGCTTCACGGGTGGCGTGACTGAAGTAGTAGGCCGAGTTGGTCGCGGACGACGCCGAGGCCAGCTTGCCAACCCAGCGCGGGTTGCGCAGCAGGTTGTCCTGTTCGGCCTGGCTCATGATGTAAGGGTTGCCGCTGGTGATCAGCTGCATTTCCTTCCATTCGGTTTCGCCGGTCTTCACGTCGTGCGCCGGGCTGCCAAGGAAATCGGCCACCACCAGCGCCTGCGAAGTGGACATGCCAGTGCCGATTTCAATGCCGATGTGACGCAGGGTGATGCGACCTTCAGCAGTGAATTCGATGCTGGCCATCGGCGCTTCGGAACCGGTGCCGAAGTCTTTCTGGCAAATGGCAAAACCCACGCCGTACCAGTTGTCCGGGTCGGCAGCTTCGCGCTGTTTCTTGATCGCGTCGCGGTTTTTCCAAACTTCGTGCACCGAGGCCTTGTCGAGAATCTCGTGCAGGCGCAGGGCACCGGCCGGAATCGCGCCCTGGGTGTTTTTCATGCCCGAACGCAAGGCGTTCTTGCGACGCAGATCAATCGCGTCAACACCAAGGCGACTGGCGATTTCGTCGACCATCATTTCAGTCGCCGCCATGCTTTGCAGGGTGCCGTAACCACGCATCGAACCCGCTTCAACACCACGCGAGTGATAAGCGGTGACCTGCAGATCGTTCTGCGGCATGTAATAGATCGACTGCGCTGCCGTGGCACCGACTGCCGCCACCGACGGGCTGTAGTTGATGCGACCGCCACCGTCGACGCTCATCTCGGCACGGAAAATCTTGAAGCTGTAATCATTCTTGTCCACTGCGAGCTGGTAGCGGATGTCGAACGGGTGGCGCTTGATGCCGCTCTGGAACTGCTCGTAGCGGTCGTTGGCCAAACGGATTGGCACACCGGCGCCATACAGCGCAGCGAGGGCCGCGTAGTAGACGAAGATGTTGTGGTCTTTGGAACCGTAGCCCACGGTGTAACCCGGGTGCATGTTCAGGTTTGCCAGGCCGAAGCGCGATGGCGCGATCATTTTCGCGGTCTCGGTCGCCGCTTCCAGCGGGCACTGAGTGGCGACCACGAAGTGCAGGGTCTTGGTTTTCGGGTCGTACCAACCGTTGCCGTTGTCCGGCTCCATGGCGGCCGGTTCGATCGACGGGGTCTTGTAGCGCTCGTCGAACACCAGCCAGTTGTCCGGCGGCGTATCGATCTCTTTTTTCATGCGGTCGGCGTAGAACAGGCCGCGCTCGGTCAGGTTGCCGTGCAGGTTCGGCTGGGAATTCCACACCGGACGCCGGTTTTTCAGCATCGGGAACAGAATCGAGTCTTTCAGGCTGGCGAATTCGTCTTCGTCGGCCGAGGTCGCGCCGCCCACGCGCACGTAGCGGAAGCTGCCATAAGGGTCGCCTTCGTAGCACGGCACTTGTGCACCGTAACGAATCGCCTTGTCATTGAATTTGAGTTTGTTCTTGGCCTGGCGGAAACGCTCGAAATCGTTCCAGATCAGGATCGCCACCGGGTGGCCGATGAACATCGGCACTTTGCCTTCCGGCAGCAAAGGGTCTGGCGCGTGTTCTTCGGGGAAGACGATGCCGTCCTTGTCCAGATCGGCAGCGGTGACGATACGGTCAGGTTGCAAGTCGGCGCCCAGCCACGACAGGTCGTAGCCTTCGTAGATTCGGTCGGCCTTGATGGTTTTCAGCAGCATGGCGTGGCCTTGCTGTTCAGGCCAGCCCGGCATGTCCTTGGAACGAATGTCGCGGGCAAATACTTTGCTGCCGCAGACCTTGGACAGGGCGTCGTTACGTTGGCGTGCCTTGCCGTTGTTGCCGAGCCACTTCTCGGACGGCACGGTGACGCTGTTTTCCATCAAGGCAGCCAGCGCCTGACTGCTGAGCGGCGTGAGCGTAACGCTCACACCCGCCACCAGCCCGCCTTGGAGGAACGAGCGCCGGGATATATCACGGTTGGACATGGATCATCCTCTGGGCGGTTATGTGTCCGCCCTTCTGGTTATCTACTGGGAATCTCGAGTCTTGCAGAAGCCCTTCTTGGCGAAACAAAGGGCGTGTTGACAGTGCAAAGCTGACCGAAAGGTTAACTTTAAAGGTTTCTGAGCGTCCGGCAAACAACCAGTTACAAAAATTTGACTAAAGAATCAAAAAATCAATGCGACGTGGCACCGCAGCAGATCGCCGGGCACACCGAAACCCCCCTGTGGGAGCGGGCTTGCTCGCGAAGGCGTACTGTCAGCCAGCACATTATTAGCTGGCACACCGCTTTCGCGAGCAGGCTCGCTCCCACAGGGATTTGCGCTGGATTGAGGAGGGAGGAAGAGAGGAAAGCCAAATTTCAGACACAAAAAACCCCGGCCTTTCGACCAGGGTCTTTGCTATCGATTCCGAAACAACCAACGGTTGCTTTCGGTGTTTCAAGGCGTTCAGTGGTCCTTGAAACAGATATGGCGCAGCGGACGGGACTCGAACCCGCGACCCCCGGCGTGACAGGCCGGTATTCTAACCGACTGAACTACCGCTGCGTATCGCTTTGAGCTTGCGCTCAAGTAACTCGTTTTGACTGAAAGCTTCGGTGCTTTGCAATCGCGAACCAGACAATGTCTGACTCGTAAAATATGGCGCAGCGGACGGGACTCGAACCCGCGACCCCCGGCGTGACAGGCCGGTATTCTAACCGACTGAACTACCGCTGCGCGTCGGTGGAGGCACTTTCAGCCTACCTCTTGCTTTCGCAAGTTTCTCGGGGAGTGGTGGGTGATGACGGGATCGAACCGCCGACATTCTGCTTGTAAGGCAGACGCTCTCCCAGCTGAGCTAATCACCCGTTTGCATCTCCGAGGCCGCGAAATTTACGCAGGTAGCGAACCTAAGTCAATAGCAGGATTGAAGTTTTTCTGAAAAAGACGAAATTGCTTCATTCCCTGAAGAAAGCAACAACCCTGAAACCGCTATCGCGAGCAGGCTCACTCCCACAGGTTTGCGGCTTCGCTTCTTAGTCCGTGTAAATCATCTTCTTGGTCATGCCGCCATCCACGACGAATTCCTGCCCAGTGACAAACCCGGCATTGCGCGACAACAGCCACGCGACCATCGCCGCCACATCCTCGACCGTCCCTACCCTGCCCGCCGGATGCTGAGCATGATCGGCATCGGCCAAAGGCTCGGCTCGCCGCGCAGAAGGATCCCGGGCATCAATCCAGCCAGGGCTGACCGCATTGACGCGAATTTCCGGCCCGAGGCTGATCGCCAGCGCGTGGGTCAGCGCCAACAACCCGCCCTTGCTCGCCGCATACGCCTCGGAATCAGCCTCCGACTGCCGCGCACGGGTCGAGGCCAGATTGACGATCGAGCCGTTGTGCGCGCGCAGATACGGCGCACAGTGCTTGGCCAGCAGCATCGGCCCGCTGAGATTCACCGCCAGCACCCGATTCCAGTACGCCAGATCAAGACTTTCCAGGGTGATGTTGTGCGGGTCAGCGACTGCCGCGTTGCACACCAGCGCATCGAGACGACCAAATTGGCCGAGCACCTCGGCAACGCCCAGCGCGACCTGACTTTCATCCGCCACGTCCATGGCGATGAACCAGGCATTCTCGCCCAGCACCTTCGCCACTTTCGAACCGCGCACACGATCGAGATCAGTCAACACCACTTGCCAGCCTTCGCTGATCAACCAGGCCGCGATACCCAAACCGATGCCGCGCGCAGCACCGGTAACCAGCGCCACGCGGCCATGGGTGCCCGCCTTCGGAGTAGACAACTCGATCACAACGCCGCCAGACCGCGCGACAGATCAGCCTGCAGGTCCGCCACGTCTTCCAGACCGACCGCGATGCGGATCAGGCTGTCACGAATCCCTGCTGCTTCACGCTCCTGTGGCGCCAGACGGCCATGGGAGGTGGTGCTCGGATGAGTGATGGTGGTTTTGCTGTCACCAAGGTTGGCGGTGATCGAGATCAACCGGGTGGCATCGATAAAGCGCCACGCGCCCTCTTTGCCGCCCTTGACCTCGAAACTCACCACCGCGCCGAAGCCCTTCTGCTGACGCTGGGCCAGTTCATGCTGCGGATGGCTCTTGAGACCGGCGTAATGAACCTTCTCGATACCGTCCTGCTGCTCCAGCCATTCGGCCAGTTGCTGGGCGTTGGCGCAGTGCGCCTTCATCCGCAGATTCAGGGTTTCCAGGCCCTTGAGGAAGATCCACGCGTTGAACGGACTCAGTGTCGGCCCGGCGGTGCGCAGGAAACCGACAACTTCTTTCATCTGCTCGCTGCGACCGGCCACCACACCGCCCATGCAGCGGCCCTGGCCGTCGATGAACTTGGTCGCCGAGTGCACGACGATGTCCGCACCGAGTTTCAGCGGTTGCTGCAAGGCAGGCGTGCAGAAGCAGTTGTCGACCACCAGCATCGCGCCTTTGGCGTGAGCGATTTCCGCCAGTGCGGTGATATCCACCAGCTCGGCCAACGGATTGGACGGCGACTCGACGAACAGCAGCTTGGTGTTCGGCTTGATCGCCGCATCCCAAGCCGAGAGATCGGCCAGCGGCACGTAGTCAACTTGCACACCGAAACGCTTGAAGTATTTCTCGAACAGGCTGATGGTCGAACCGAACACGCTGCGCGACACCAGGACGTGATCGCCGGCACTGCACAGGCTCATCACCACCGCCATGATCGCGGCCATGCCCGTGGCGGTGGCGACCGCTTGCTCAGCGCCTTCCAGCGCAGCGATACGCTCTTCGAACGCGCGCACGGTCGGGTTGGTGTAGCGCGAGTAAACGTTGCCCGGCACTTCCCCGGCAAACCGCGCGGCCGCGTCGGCAGCGGTGCGGAACACGTAGCTGGAAGTGAAGAACATCGGATCACCGTGTTCGCCTTCCGGCGTACGGTGCTGACCGGCACGTACGGCCAGGGTATCGAACGCTACGCCTTCGAGGTCGCTGTCCAGCCGACCGGCATCCCATTCCTGACTCATGCTGTCACTCCTTGCCCTGTTCTGAATAAATGAAAGTCTTTTGCCAGATACAAAACCGGCCCCTCAGGGCCGGTAGAAACTCAGTTGTTGTACAGATCGATGATCGCACTGACCGCCTGGGTCTTGACCTTGGAGGCATCGTTGCGTGCCTGCTCGATCTTGTCCAGGTAGGCCTCATCGACGTCGCCGGTGACGTACTTGCCGTCGAACACCGCGCAATCGAAGTTTTCGATCTTGATCTTGCCGCCACCGACTGCTTCGATCAAGTCAGGCAGATCCTGATAGATCAGCCAGTCTGCACCGATCAGATCCGCCACATCCTGAGTCGAACGATTGTGTGCGATCAGTTCGTGAGCGCTCGGCATGTCGATGCCGTAAACGTTCGGGAAGCGTACGGCCGGGGCCGCCGAGCAGAAGTAGACGTTTTTCGCGCCGGCTTCGCGGGCCATCTGGATGATCTGCTTGCAGGTGGTGCCGCGCACGATCGAGTCGTCGACCAGCATCACGTTCTTGCCGCGGAATTCCAGCTCGATCGCGTTGAGCTTCTGACGAACCGACTTCTTGCGGGCAGCCTGGCCCGGCATGATGAAGGTCCGGCCGATGTAGCGGTTCTTGACGAAGCCTTCGCGAAATTTCACGCCCAGGTGGTTCGCCAGCTCCAGCGCGGCGGTGCGGCTGGTGTCCGGGATCGGGATGACCACGTCGATGTCGTGTTCCGGACGCTCGCGCAGGATCTTCTCGGCGAGTTTCTCGCCCATGCGCAGACGCGCCTTGTACACCGACACGCCGTCGATGATCGAATCCGGACGCGCCAGGTAAACGTGTTCGAAGATGCACGGGGTCAGGGACGGGTTGGTCGCGCACTGACGGGTGTGCAGTTTGCCGTCTTCAGTGATGTAGACCGCTTCGCCCGGGGCCAAGTCGCGGATCAGGGTGAAACCGAGCACGTCCAGCGAAACGCTTTCGGAAGCGATCATGTACTCGACGCCTTCGTCGGTGTGACGCTGGCCGAACACGATCGGACGGATGCCGTGCGGGTCACGGAAACCGACGATGCCGTAACCGGTGATCATCGCCACCACCGCGTAACCGCCGACGCAACGGTTGTGCACGTCGGTCACGGCGGCAAACACGTCTTCTTCGGTCGGCTGCAGCTTGCCGCGCTGGGCCAGCTCGTGGGCGAACACGTTGAGCAGCACTTCCGAGTCGGAACTGGTGTTGACGTGACGCAGGTCGGATTCGTAGATCTCCTTGGCCAACTGTTCAACGTTGGTCAGGTTGCCGTTGTGCGCCAGGGTGATGCCGTAAGGCGAGTTGACGTAAAACGGCTGCGCTTCGGCCGAGGTCGAGCTGCCGGCAGTCGGGTAACGGACGTGGCCGATACCCATGTGGCCGACCAGGCGCTGCATGTGACGCTGCTGAAACACGTCACGCACCAGACCATTGTCCTTGCGCAAGAACAACCGGCCATCATGGCTGGTCACGATACCGGCAGCGTCCTGGCCGCGGTGCTGGAGCACGGTTAGCGCGTCATACAGCGCCTGATTGACGTTCGACTTACCGACGATACCGACGATGCCACACATGCGACGCAACCCCTACTTAATGGATCTGAACTGAACAACACTCACTGAGGCGTTTTGGCCGACGGCAAGAGTTGCTCCTTGAACGGAATATCAGCGGGTACGCTGATTCCGCTGGCAAGCCACCGACTGCTCCACCCGAGAATCAGGTTTTTGGACCAGTCGGCGACCAATAGAAACTTTGGCACGAGCTGTGATTCTTTCCACCACCCGTCCTGCTGTACCGGCCCCAGGCTCAACAGCCCGACTGCCACGACCACCAGCAACACGCCACGCGCCGCGCCGAAGGCCATGCCCAGGAATCGATCGGTGCCGGACAATCCGGTCACCCGCACCAACTCGCCGATAAGATAATTGATCATTGCGCCCACGATCAGTGTGGCGACAAACATGATGGCACAGCCCGCGATCACGCGAGCCGATGGGGTTTCGATGTATCCGGCGAGGTACTCGGACAGTGAGCCACCGAACATCCAGGCAACCGCTCCTGCGATGATCCAGGTCACCAGCGATAATGCTTCCTTGACGAAGCCGCGGCTCAAACTGATCAAAGCGGAGATGGCGATGATTGCAACGATCGCCCAGTCAACCAGGGTAAATGGCACAGTGCAGCCTACAGACGGATAAGGCGGCGCATTTTAGCAGAGCGCACCGCTGTCGGTAAGCTGCGATTTTCAGTGCATTTCAATCGAATCGATAGATCCTAGCCGCGCTCGGGCTGGAAGCGCACGACAAAACCCTTGAGGTTCTGCTGGCGGCTCAATAGATCACGCAGACGATCGGCCTCGGCACGCTCGATCAGCGGCCCGACGAACACCCGATTCTTGCCATCGGCGGAACGGATATAGGCGTTATAGCCTTGGCTGCGCAGAGTTTTCTGCAGGCTTTCGGCGCTGGCGCGACTCGACAGGCTGGCCAGTTGCACCGACCAGCTGACCGACAGGCCATTGGCATCGACGCGACTTTGCGTGGTGTCAGGCTTCGACGCAGCAGCAATTGGCTGAGCAGGCGCCGGAATCGGCTTGGCCACCGCAGGCGGCGCAGTCGGCGCAGTCGGTTTGGCGATTGCTATGGGCGCCGTTGGGGCCGGGGTTGGGGCCGAGGCCGCCGCGACTGGAGCAGCAGGCGCAGTGTCTTCTGCGACTTCTTCATCCGCTGGCACCGGTTCTTGCGGCAAAGCCTGCGGCTCAGGCACGGCCACCGATTCCATTTGCACCTGCGGCATCGAAGGGGCTTGCGGCGCGGCAGGCGCCTCGACCGTCACTTGACGTTGCTCGTCCTGGCGGGAAAACAGCATCGGCAGGAAAATCACCGCCAGTGCCACCAGCACCAGGGCGCCAACCATGCGCTGCTTGTACGCTTTATCCAGCAAAGCCATTTGCCGCTTCCTCCGTGGAGCGCCGGGCCAGCCATTCAAGGGCCTCGGCGACACAATAAAATGATCCGAACAACAGAATCTCGTCGTCGCTGGTTGCGATCTCGCACTGCCCTTCCAGCGCAGCCGCGACACTGTCATAGGACGTGACGGACGCGCCAAGGTTCTGCAATCCGGCGTGCAATTCACTGACCGGACGCGAACGCGGCGAATCCAGCGGCGCGACCGCCCAATGCTGGACACTAGCATTCAATTCGCCGACAACACCATCCAGATCCTTGTCGGCCAGCAAGCCGAACACCGCCAGGCGCTTGCCTACCGGCGGCCGAGTGGCCAGGCGCCGCGCCAGATACTCCGCCGCGTGCGGGTTATGCCCCACGTCCAGCAGCAGGTTCAGGCGCTTGCCATCGAATTCGAACGAGCGGCGATCCAGCCGGCCGACCACGCGAGTGGCCTGCAAGGCAGCAACAATTTGCGACGGATTCCACGGCAAGCCGAGCAGCAGATACGCCTGCAACGCCAGCGCGGCGTTTTCCATCGGCAGATCGAGCAGCGGCAAATCGCGCAGTTCGACCGGCTGGCCTTGCGCATCGGTACCGCGCCACTGGCAGTGCTGGTCTGTGATGCCGAGGTCGAAATCACGCCCACGCAGGAAAAACGGACATGCCAGCTCCCGCGCCTTGTCGAGCAACGGCTGCGGAGGATTCAGGTCGCCGCACAGCGCAGGCTTGCCCTGACGGAAAATCCCGGCCTTCTCGAAAGCCACGGACTCGCGGGTATTGCCCAGGTACTCGGCATGATCGACGCCAATGCTGGTGACCAGCGCGATATCGGCGTCCACCACATTGACCGTGTCCAGACGCCCGCCCAGCCCGACTTCCAGCACCACAGCGTCAAGTTTTGCCTGTTGAAACAGCCAGAACGCCGCCAGGGTGCCCATTTCGAAGTAAGTCAGGGAAGTGTCGCCACGCCCGGCCTCGACTGCAGCGAAGGCTTCGCACAGCTGAGCGTCAGTGGCTTCGACGCCATTGAGCTGCACCCGCTCGTTGTAACGCAGCAGGTGCGGAGAATTGTAGACACCCACGCTCAGGCCCTGCGCCCGCAGCAATGAAGCCACGAAAGCGCAGGTCGAACCCTTGCCGTTGGTGCCGGTGACCGTAATCACCCGAGGCGCCGGCTGGCCCAGTCCCATGCGGGACGCTACCTGTTGCGAACGCTCCAGCCCCATGTCGATGGCCGATGGATGCAACTGCTCAAGGTAGGCGAGCCACTCGCCAAGGGTACGCTCGGTCATACGTTGGCAGGCACCGGTGGAACGACGATTGGCTCGACAGGAGCGGCGACGTAGGTCGGAGTCGGCTGGCCGGTCAGTTGCGCCAGCAGATTGCCCAGGCGTGGACGCAGTTCACGACGATCGATGATCAGATCGATCGCGCCATGCTCCAGCAGGAACTCGCTGCGCTGGAAGCCTTCCGGCAGTTTTTCACGCACGGTCTGCTCGATCACGCGCGGACCGGCGAAGCCGATCAGGGCTTTCGGCTCACCGACGATCACGTCGCCGAGCATTGCCAGGCTGGCGGAAACGCCGCCGTAGACCGGATCGGTCAGCACCGAGATGAACGGAATGCCTTCTTCACGCAAACGCGCCAGTACCGCCGACGTCTTGGCCATCTGCATCAGCGAGATCAGCGCTTCCTGCATGCGCGCACCACCGGAGGCGGCGAAGCAGATCATCGGGCAACGGTTTTCCAGGGCGTAGTTGGCGGCGCGCACGAAGCGCTCACCGACGATGGCGCCCATGGAACCGCCCATGAAGCTGAATTCGAACGCCGACACCACCACCGGCATACCCAGCAGGGTGCCGCTGACGGAGATCAGCGCGTCTTTTTCGCCGGTCTGCTTCTGTGCAGCGACCAGACGGTCCTTGTACTTCTTGCCGTCGCGGAATTTCAGACGGTCAACCGGCTCCAGATCTGCACCCAGCTCGTTGCGGCCTTCGGCATCCAGGAAGATGTCGATGCGCGCCCGTGCGCCGATGCGCATGTGGTGGTTGCACTTGGGGCAAACGTCCAGGGTCTTTTCCAGCTCAGGGCGATACAGCACAGCCTCGCAGGACGGGCATTTGTGCCACAGACCTTCAGGCACCGAGCTCTTCTTGACCTCCGAACGCATGATCGAAGGGATCAGTTTGTCTACCAACCAGTTGCTCATGCTTTCTTTCTCCAGTACCGGCGGCCCGAACGCTCTGGTTCGCAGCCCCGCGTATGCCCTTCAGCTAAATTCATGTGTGTGGCGATGATTGATGGAACGCCGCGGTCAGCGCGGAACATGACCTGCGTGCAACTCCAGAAACCCTCAGCCTCGCCTGCTTTGTGCAAGTGCATTGATGGACGGCGGCAGTTCGCCAGCCGTCACATCGAAGTAGACGCTCCCTGCGAGCTTCTACGTACGGCATTGATGAACGCGCGGATCTTCGCATGATCCTTGATGCCCTTGCTCGCTTCTACCCCGCCGCTGACATCGACCGCGTACGGTTTGACCCGGGCCACAGCGTCGGCGACGTTTTCCGGGGTGAGGCCACCGGCCAGGATCAGCGGCTTGCTCAACGCTTGCGGAATCAATGACCAGTCGAACGCCTCGCCGGTTCCGCCCGGCACGCCTTCGACGTAAGTGTCGAGCAGCACGCCACTGGCACTCGGATAGGCATCGACGGCAGCCGCGATGTCGTCGCCGGCCTTGACCCGCAATGCCTTGATGTACGGACGATGCCAGCCTTCGCACTGTTCAGCGGTTTCGTCGCCATGGAACTGCAACAGATCCAGCGGCACGGCATCGAGGATTTCCCCCAACTCGCAGCGGCTGGCATTGACGAACAGGCCCACCGTCGTCACGAACGGTGGCAAGGCCTGGATGATCGCCCTTGCCTGCTGCACGCTCACTGCACGCGGGCTCTTGGCGTAGAACACGAACCCGATCGCGTCCGCCCCGGCCTCGACCGCTGCCAACGCATCTTCTATGCGGGCAATCCCGCAGATCTTGCTGCGAACGGCTGACATATCGAGAAAAACTCCGCGTCAAATTCGGGAAAGTCCCGGATGGTAACAAAAGCGCTCGAGGGCGTCAGCCGTCAAGTTCCGAGAAACCCGTAAGGAAATGTGGCCCGATAAAACGCTCGGGCAACGGAAATTCATCGTGATACTCGACCTGCACCAGATACAACCCGTACGGGTGCGCGGTCACACCACCGGAACGGCGCTCGCGGCTTTCCAGCACTTCCTTCATCCACTCGACCGGCCGCTCGCCGGCACCGATGGTCATCAACACACCGGCAATGTTGCGCACCATGTGGTGCAAAAAGGCGTTGGCGCGGATATCGAGCACAATCATCTTGCCGTGACGGGTCACGCGCAGATGATGCATTTTCTTGATCGGCGACTTGGCCTGACACTGGCCGGCGCGGAACGCACTGAAATCGTGGGTGCCAATCAGATATTGCGCAGCTTGCGCCATGCGCTCAACGTCGAGTGGGCGGTGGTTCCAGGTGATCTCTTCGTTGAGATGCGCCGGACGAATCTGATCGTTGTAGATCACATAGCGATAACGCCGGGCGATGGCTTTGAACCGCGCATGGAAATGCGCCGGCATCACCCGCGCCCAGCTGACACTGATGTCGTGGGGCAGATTGATATTGGCGCCCATCACCCAGGCTTTCAGCGAACGATCGACTGGCGTGTCGAAATGAACCACTTGTCCGCAAGCATGCACCCCGGCATCGGTACGCCCGGCGCACTGCAGCGAAATCGGCGAATTGGCGACTTTCGACAAGGCTTTTTCGAGCTCTTCCTGCACCGTGGCCACGCCGGTCAACTGACGCTGCCAGCCGCTGTAGCGCGAGCCTTTGTACTCGACGCCCAGTGCCACACGGTAAAAGCCTTCGGGTGCCATTTCGGCGACCGGGTTATCTATGTTTGCCAAGGTGGGACAGCCTGCTGATGTGCAAAGGCGGGCATTATAAGGCTGTGGACCGGGGATGCCAGTCAGTTCTGTGTTGACCGATCTGGCCCCATCGCTGGCAAGCCAGCTCCCACAGTTTCTGCAGCGCATGCAATACTTGTGGGAGCTGGCTTGCCAGCGATGGCGATAGCACCGCCGCCACAAAATCCAGCCCAAACAAAAACGGCAGCCTCAATGGGCTGCCGTTTTTATTTACCGCTGGCTCATGCCAGGTGCGAAAGCATTTCCTTGGCTTCGCCCCGCTGCTTCTCGTCACCCTCGGTCAACACTTCGTTGAGGATGTCGCGTGCGCCGTCGCTGTCGCCCATATCGATGTAGGCCTGGGCCAGATCGAGTTTGGTCGCGGCTTCGTCGGTGCCGGCGAGGAAGTCGAAATCGTCCTCGCCCAGATCATCGCCCATGGCCGCATCGGCTTCGGTGAAGGTCGGCTCGGCGATGCTCTGCGACAGGCGATCCAGCTCGGCGTTGACGTCATTCAGTTCCGCTGCGAATGCGTCAGGCTCGGCCGCCGGGTTGCTGTCCATTTCATCAGCCAGCGACAGATCGAAATCCGCCGGCAGCTCCAGATCGTCCTGTGGCACTTCGTTGGCGACCACAGGCTCGGCCGGCGACAGATCTTTCACGCCTTCGTCCAGATCCAGCAGGAAGTCATCCTCCGCCAGATCCGCCGCCGGGGCTGGCGCAGGCTCGGCACCCAGATCCAGATCGAGGTCGAAGTCCGACAGGTCGTCGAGGTTCTCTTTGATCTCGGTCTGCTGTTGCAGCACCGATTCAAAGCTCAGATCGTCGTCGGCCGGGAACTCGTCCAGCTCCACCGGCGCGTCAGGCTCAACAACAGGTGCAGGCTCAACCGGAGTGATGTTGTCGAGATCGTCCAGGCTCAGGTCGAACGCGCTATCGAGATCGTCTGCCGCAGGCTCAGGTGCAGGCGCCTCCGGCTCGTCGAGCAGCAGCTCCTTGACGTATTGCGCATCGAGTTCGGCGGCGGCTGCCGCTGCAGCCAGACCCGCGACAGCGACGACCGCCATGGCCGGGAAGCGTTTTTTCAGCTCTTCGACCTTGGCGAAGTTATCACCGTTGGCCACCAACTGACGCTCCTGACCCACGAACGCATCGCGATCACCCTGCTGACCGTAGACTTCCATCAGCTTCAGACGCAGATCACTGCGTTGCGGCTCGAGGCTGACGCCCTCTTCCAGCAACGCTGCGGCCTGATTCAGGCGACCGGCATTGATGTGCGACTGAGCCTTGTCCAGCACGTCATCGGAACGCTCGGCGGACGGTGCGACCAATGGCGCGGCAATCGGCTCAGCCATCACCACCGGAGCCACTACCGCAGCAGGCGCTGGCGCAGGTGCCGGGGTGTTGAGCTTGACGCTGGCAGCAGGTGTTTCCAGGCCTTCGAAGCTGCTTTCCGGCAGATCCTGCTCGGCAGAGAACTCTTGTTCTTCCGCCAGGGCGCGGGCCATGCGCAGGTGTTTCTCGGCTTCCTGCTGGGCTTTGCGGCGACGGGCCAGCAGCAACAGCAGAAGCAGCAACACCACCGCACCGCCACCGATCAGACCCAGCAGGATCGGATTGGTCAGCAGTTCGTTGAAGGTTTTATCTTCGTCAACAACCGGTTTCGGCGCGACCACCGGTGTTTCGGCAGGCGTCTCGACCGGTGGCGCAATCGCCGACTCTGGCGTTGGCGCAGCTTCTGCCGGGGTGGCTGGCGGGGTTGCGGCCAGTTCGGCGGTGATCGCCGGTACGGCAGCGGTCGCGGCTGGCGCAGTGCCCGGGCCTTCGGCCTGCATCTTCGCCAGTTGATTGTTTTTCAGCTCGATCAGGCGTTGCAGCTTGTCCAGCTGACTCTGCAGATCGGCCATGCGGCTTTTCAGTTCCTCGTTGTCACGACGGGTCGTGTCGAGGCTTTCCTGAGTCACCGCCAGTTTGTTGCTCAAGGCCTTGGCATCGCCGGCCGGGCCTTTGCCACGCCCTTTGGCGTTTTCGGCAGAGACCAGACTCAGGTTGTCCTTGGCATTCTGGCCGGCGCCGACATTGCTGCGACCACGCTTGGTGGCATCGAGCTGCTGCTGACCGGTGCCAGGCTTGGCCACATAACGACGGCCCTGACGCCAGGCTTCGTTCTGCGCGGCGACTTCGGCAATCGCTTTGGACTGTGGCAGCGCGGTGCTTTCCACCGAATCCGGCAGACGCAGCACCTGACCGGTTTTCAGCCGGTTGATGTTGCCGTCGATGAACGCGTCCGGGTTCAGCGCCTGAATCGCCAGCATGGTCTGCTGCACGGAGCCGCCGGTGCGCGCCTTCGCGGCGATTTCCCACAGGGTGTCGCGCGGCGTGGTGGTGTATTGCGTCGGGTGCGTGGCGCCGGTGGTCGGTGCGGTGATGGTCTGCGACGGTGCCGGTTGCGCGGCGGCGTCAGCGGTCTGTGGCGAGAATTTCGACGGATCCAGCAGCACACTGTAATCGCGCAGCAGACGGCCATTCGGCCACATCACCTGCACGAGGAATTTCACCATCGGTTCCGACAGCGGCTTGCTCGAAGTCACGCGCAGCACGCTTTTGCCGCTGGCGTTGAGCACCGGGGTGAACGTCAGGTCGTTGAGGAAGGCCTGGCGATCGACGCCGGCCTTGGCGAAATCTTCGGGTGAAGCCAGGCTCGGCACCACCTCGGCAGCGGTGAGATCCTTGACGTCGAGCAGCTCGATCTCGGCCACCAGCGGCTGGTTCAGGGTCGACTTCAGGGTCAGCTCCCCGAGCCCGAGGGCATGCGCCATACCGGAGGACAGCGCCGAGGCGGCCGCTATTGCTAACACCAGTTTGCGAACTTGAACCATAGCCTCATCCTTTGTTTGAACGTTCCTCGGCCAGCGAGAAGATGTTGATTGCCGCTGCCGTAAGGCATTGCGCGCGACGACGACAGACTGCCGCGCGCGATCATTTCTTTGATGCCCCGGAAAGTCCCGGAGGGTGACACGTTATCAAGTGCTCCGGGCAAGCATAGCGCTCACCTAGAATCAGTCGACAAATTGTTGCCAAGTATCTTTTACAGCAGGTCTTTTATCAACAATTCAGCGACCTGCACAGCATTCAGGGCCGCGCCTTTGCGTACGTTATCTGACGTCAGCCACAGATTAAGTTCCGCCGGGTCGTCGACACCGCTGCGCACCCGACCGACATAGACAACGTCCTGCCCCACCGCGTCACCCACCGCAGTCGGATAATCGCCGGCCTCAACCAGCTCGATGCCGGGCGCATCCTCAAGCGCAGCGTTGACCTTTGCCAGGTCGACCGCGCTCGCTGACTGCAAGGTCACGCTATAGCTATCGCCAAAAAACACCGGGGCTTGAACGCAAGTGGCGGAAATCTTTAATAAAGGCTGCTTTAGCACCTGACGCAACTCGCGCACCAGACGTTTTTCCAGCAGCGTGTGGCCTTGAGCGTCGGGCGTGCCGACCTGGGCCAACAGGTTGAAGGCCATCTGCCGATCAAAGAAAGTCGGCTCCAGCGGACGCATGTTCAGCAACTCAGCGGTCTGCCGCGCCAGCTCGGTCACAGCTTCGCGACCTTGGGCGGACACGGCCAGATTGGCGGTGACGTTGACGTATTGCAGTTCGAGCAAATCGAGCAGCGGCGCCAGCACCACGGCCAGCGTCGTCGCCGAAGGGCTTGGGCTGCTGACCTGGAACGGTGCTTTCAGACCGGCGATCACCTCAGCGTTGGCCTCCGGCACCACTTGCGGCGCCTGCTCGGCCGGCAACGCGCCGGACAGGTCGATCAGCGAGCAACCGGCCGCGTGGGCACGCGCCGCGTAACTCAGGGAAACGGCAGCGCCAGCGGCGAAGAACACCAGTTTGACCTTGCTGAAATCGAACTCGTCGACTTCACGCACGCGCACGTTCTTGTTGCGAAACAGCACCGAACTGCCGGCGGATTCGCTGCTGGCCAGCAAGTGCAAGTTGCCGACCGGAAAGTCGCGCTCTTCGAGAATCTGAACGAGGGTTTCGCCGACAGTACCGGTGGCGCCGACGACGGCAATATCAAGGGTCTGGGTCATGGTTCTACCTCTGGCGAAACGGGGGGAGCGGCACTTTACCGGGTGAGTGAGATGCAGGCAATTTCTGCGGGACTTGCAGTGTCCGTTCTGACCTCTTCGCGAGCAAGCCCGCTCCCACAGGGGGAACGCAGTTCAAGGGTGGGAGCGGGCTTGCTCGCGAAGGCGTCAGACCAGACAACGCGAAACCTGAGGCATAAAAAAACCCGCACCTCTCACAAGGCACGGGTTCTTTCATTGCATCAAGCGATCAACGCTCAAGCAGGATCCGCAGCATGCGACGCAGCGGTTCGGCCGCGCCCCACAGCAGTTGGTCGCCGACGGTGAAGGCACCGACGAATTGCGAGCCCATGTTCAGCTTGCGCAGACGACCCACCGGTACGTTCAGGGTGCCGGTGACCTTGGTCGGGCTCAGCTCCTGCATGCTGATGTCGCGGTTGTTCGGCACAAGTTTGACCCAAGGGTTGTGCTGGCTGATCAGCCCTTCGATATCAGCGATCGGCACGTCTTTGTTCAGCTTGATGGTCAGCGCCTGGCTGTGGCAACGCATGGCGCCGATGCGCACGCAGATACCGTCGACCGGGATCGGGCTCTTGAAGCGGCCGAGGATCTTGTTGGTCTCGGCCTGGGCCTTCCACTCTTCACGGCTCTGGCCGTTCGGCAGTTCCTTGTCGATCCACGGGATCAGGCTGCCGGCCAGCGGTACGCCGAAGTTTTCGGTCGGGTACGCGTCGCTGCGCATGGCTTCGGCCACGCGACGGTCGATGTCGAGGATCGCGCTGGCCGGATCGGCCAGTTGATCGGCCACCGCAGCGTGGGTCGCGCCCATCTGCTTGATCAGTTCACGCATGTTCTGCGCGCCGGCACCGGAGGCCGCCTGATAAGTCATGGCGCTCATCCACTCGACCAGACCGGCCTCGAACAGACCGCCCAGGCCCATCAGCATCAGGCTGACGGTGCAGTTGCCGCCGATGTAGTTCTTGGTGCCCGCGTCCAGTTGCTGGTCGATGACCTTGCGGTTGACCGGGTCGAGAATGATGACGGCGTCATCGTTCATCCGCAGGCTGGAAGCCGCGTCGATCCAGTAACCCTGCCAGCCGGCTTCGCGCAGCTTCGGGAACACTTCGCTGGTGTAGTCGCCGCCCTGGCAGGTCAGGATCACGTCGAGGGTTTTCAGCTCTTCAATGCTGTAAGCGTCCTTGAGCGGAGCAATATCCTTGCCCACGGACGGGCCTTGGCCACCGACATTGGAAGTGGTGAAAAACACCGGCTCGATAAGATCGAAATCCTGCTCTTCCAGCATCCGCTGCATGAGCACGGAACCGACCATGCCGCGCCAACCGATCAGACCTACACGTTTCATCGCAACTACACCTTCTTGAAAAGTGGGCCGCTGCTTTGTATTGAATTTCGCAGCGGGCCCGAGAGATTACAGATTCCGCAGCGCGGCGACTACTGCGTCACCCATTTCCTGCGTTCCGACTTTAGTGCAACCGGCCGAATAGATGTCACCGGTGCGCAAGCCTTGATCCAGTACCACGCTAACCGCTTTCTCGATGGCATCAGCCGCGTCGTGCAGATTGAAGCTGTAACGCAGCATCATCGACACCGACAGAATCGTTGCCAACGGGTTGGCAATGCCCTTGCCGGCGATGTCCGGGGCCGAACCGTGGCACGGCTCGTACATGCCCTTGTTGTTCGAATCCAGCGAAGCCGACGGCAGCATGCCGATCGATCCGGTAAGCATCGAGGCTTCGTCCGACAGAATGTCGCCGAACATGTTGTCGGTGACGATCACGTCGAACTGCTTCGGTGCGCGCACCAGTTGCATGGCGGCGTTGTCGACGTACATGTGGCTCAGTTCGACTTCAGGGTAATCCTTGGCGACCTGCTCGACCACTTCACGCCACAGTTGGCTGGACGCCAGCACGTTGGCCTTGTCCACCGAGCACAGCTTTTTGCCGCGAACCATGGCCATGTCGAAACCGACGCGGGCGATACGGCGGATTTCGCTTTCGCTGTACGGCAGGGTGTCGTAAGACTGACGCTCGCCGTTTTCCAAGGTGCGGGTGCCGCGTGGCGCGCCGAAGTAGATGCCGCCGGTCAGCTCACGGACGATCAGGATGTCCAGCCCGGCAACGATTTCCGGCTTCAGGCTCGATGCATCAGCCAGTTGCGGGTAGAGGATCGCCGGACGCAGGTTGCCGAACAGGCCCAGTTGCGCACGAATCTTCAGCAGACCGCGCTCAGGGCGGATATCACGCTCGATGGTGTCCCATTTCGGGCCGCCCACTGCGCCCAGCAGCACGGCGTCGGCAGCACGGGCACGCTCGAGGGTTTCGTCGGCCAACGGCACGCCATGCTTGTCGATGGCCGCGCCACCGATCACGTCATGGCTCAGCTCGAAGCCCAGGCTGTACTTGTCGTTGGCCAGCTCCAGCACCTTGACCGCTTCGGCCATGATTTCCGGACCAATACCGTCACCTGGGAGAATCAGAATCTGCTTGCTCATGCTTTCCTCGTGTCTTCAATCGGTGCGCCACTCAGGGCGCGCCCGGAAAAATTCTTAGCGCTCAGCCATCAGTACGATTACATCTGTACTGAACGAGCCGTCGGCATCAATCTCAAAATATTCTCGTACTTCGTTGCCCATCGACTGCTGCAACTGGCGGATCGCCGCGCGCATCACCTCGGGCGTGCGCATGCGCTCGACCCAACTGCTGTATTCCAGACGCAGGCGCTGACGCGTGGTGCTGCGAGTGTGCAGCCCGGCCTCGCTGACCTGCCGCAGCCACTCGCCGGCAGAATAATCGCGCACGTGGCTGGTGTCGCGCAGCACTTCGACGCTTTGCAGGTAAGTGTCGAACAACGGACTGCCCGGTGACAACACGTCGATGAACGCTGCCACACCGCCCGGTTTCAGCACCCGACGCACTTCACGCAGGGCCACCCCGAGGTCGCTCCAATGGTGCGCCGAATAACGACTGAACACGTAATCGAATTCGCCATCGGCAAACGGCAGGCGCTCGGCGGCGCCGTTGACCGTGGAGATATTGGCAAAACCGCGATCCACAGCCGCAGCGGCCACCACATCGAGCATTTGCTGCGACAGGTCGTAGGCCACCACTTCCTTGACCAGTGGCGCCACATGAAAACTCACATGACCGGCACCGCAACCCAGGTCCAGCAGCCGGGCTTCGCCCTGCCCGGCCAGTTCAGCCTGTAGCAGCGCGAACTCGGTGCCTTGAGCGTGAACAGCGCTGCTCAGGTAGGCGGCGGCCTGTTCACCGAATTGCTTTTGTACAATCTGACTGTGCTGGGCGGTGCTGGTCATGGTCACATCCTACATTTGTGTTGTTTGAGCGGCCGTCTTCGCGAGCAGGCTCGCTCCCACAGGGGAATGCATTTCAAGTGTGGGAGCGAGCCTGCTCGCGAAGAGGCCGGCCCTGACTACATCAATCTCGAATCAATCACGCGTCGCGGAACAACCACGGCTGGCTCACACGATGCTTGGCCTCGAACGCGGCAATCGCATCACCGTCCTGCAAGGTCAGGCCGATATCGTCCAGCCCATTCAACAAGCAATGCTTGCGGAACGCGTCGATCTCGAAGCGGTACACCTTGCCGTTCGGACTGGTCACGGTCTGCTCGTGCAGATCGATCTGCAATTGATAGCCCGGCTCGGCCTCGACCTGCTTGAACAACTCATCGACTTCAGCGTCGCTCAGGATGATCGGCAGCAAGCCGTTCTTGAAGCTGTTGTTGAAGAAGATATCGGCGTAGCTCGGCGCGATGATGCTGCGGAAACCGTATTCTTCCAGCGCCCACGGCGCGTGTTCACGGCTGGAGCCGCAACCGAAGTTCTCGCGGGCCAGCAACACACTGGCGCCTTGATAACGCTCGGCGTTGAGCACGAACTCCTTGTTCAACGGACGCTTGGAGTTGTCCTGATACGGCTGACCGACATCCAGGTAACGCCACTCGTCGAACAGGTTCGGGCCGAAACCGGTGCGTTTGATCGACTTCAAAAACTGCTTGGGAATGATCTGGTCGGTGTCGACGTTGGCACGATCCAGAGGCGCGACAAGACCAGTGTGCTGGGTAAAAGCTTTCATGCTGCGCTCTCCTTCAGATCAATTCACGAACGTCGATGAAACGACCGTTCACCGCCGCCGCAGCGGCCATGGCCGGGCTCACGAGGTGGGTACGACCACCGGCACCCTGACGGCCTTCGAAGTTACGGTTGGAGGTCGAGGCGCAATGCTCGCCGGACTCCAAACGGTCCGGGTTCATCGCCAGGCACATCGAGCAACCCGGCTCACGCCATTCGAAACCGGCTTCGAGGAAGATCTTGTCGAGACCTTCGGCTTCCGCCTGGGCTTTCACCAGACCCGAGCCCGGCACCACGATGGCCTGCTTGATCGTCGAAGCGACCTTGCGGCCCTTGGCGATCACGGCCGCAGCGCGCAAGTCTTCGATGCGCGAGTTGGTGCAGGAGCCGATGAACACGCGATCGAGTTGAATGTCGGTGATCGCCTGATTGGCGGTCAAACCCATGTATTTCAAGGCGCGGACGATCGAGTCGCGCTTGACCAGATCCATCTCCTTGGCCGGATCCGGCACGTTCTGATCAACGGCCAGCACCATTTCCGGCGAAGTGCCCCAGCTGACTTGCGGTTTGATCTGCGCAGCGTCGAGTTCAACCACGGTGTCGAACTTGGCATCGGCATCGGAGACCAGATCCTTCCAGGCTTCAACTGCCTGATCCCACTGCGCGCCGGTCGGTGCGAACGGACGGCCCTTGACGTATTCGACAGTCTTTTCGTCCGCAGCCACCAGGCCCACACGGGCGCCGGCTTCGATGGACATGTTGCAGATGGTCATGCGGCCTTCGACGGACAGGTCGCGGATCGCGCTGCCGGCGAATTCGATGGCATGGCCGTTACCGCCGGCGGTGCCGATCTTGCCGATCACCGCGAGGACGATGTCCTTGGCGGTCACGCCGAATGGCAACTGACCTTCGACGCGCACCAGCATGTTCTTCATTTTCTTCGCGACCAGGCACTGGGTGGCGAGCACGTGCTCGACCTCGGAAGTGCCGATCCCGTGCGCCAAGGCACCGAACGCGCCGTGGGTCGAGGTGTGCGAGTCGCCGCAGACTACGGTCATGCCCGGCAAGGTTGCGCCCTGCTCCGGGCTGATCACGTGGACGATGCCTTGGCGGATGTCGTTCATCTTGAACTCGACAATGCCGTACTCATCACAGTTGTCATCGAGGGTCTGCACCTGCAAACGCGAGACCTGGTCGGCAATCGCGGCGATGCCGCCCTTGCGCTCCGGTGTGGTCGGTACGTTGTGGTCCGGGGTCGCGATGTTGGCATCGATTCGCCAAGGCTTGCGCCCGGCCAGACGCAGGCCTTCGAAGGCTTGCGGCGAGGTCACTTCGTGGATGATGTGACGATCGATATAGATCAGCGCCGAGCCATCGTCGCGCTGTTTGACCAAATGCGAATCCCAGAGCTTGTCGTAGAGCGTTTTGCCGGCCATCAGACGGTTCCTCATCAGCTTGTTTCTATGCCCTGGGCTTATCAATAACCCTTTGGCTTGTGAGGCCGATCCTATGGGGTTAGATTAAATAACTCAAATTCATATTTTTTATGCTTTGGATAACCAACTGGAATACGATTCATGGATCTGGCCAACCTCAACGCTTTTATCGCGATTGCCGAGACCGGCAGCTTCTCCGGCGCCGGTGAACGCCTGCACCTGACGCAACCGGCGATCAGCAAACGCATCGCCGGACTGGAGCAACAATTGAAGGTGCGGCTGTTCGACCGACTCGGTCGTGAAGTCGGCCTGACCGAGGCCGGCCGCGCCCTGTTGCCCCGGGCTTATCAGATTCTCAACGTGCTGGACGACACCCGCCGTGCCCTGACCAACCTGACCGGCGAAGTCAGCGGTCGGCTGACCCTGGCCACCAGTCACCACATCGGCCTGCACCGCTTGCCGCCCCTGTTAAGGGAATTCACCCGCCGCTACCCACAGGTGGCGCTGGATATTCAGTTCCTTGATTCGGAAGTGGCTTACGAAGAGATTCTCCATGGCCGTGCGGAACTGGCGGTGATCACCCTGGCGCCAGAGCCGCACACACTGGTCAAAGCCACGCCGGTGTGGGACGACCCGCTGGATTTCGTGGTGGCGCCGGAGCATTCGCTGATCAGCAATGGCGCAGTGAGCCTGGCGGACATTGCCGGTCATCCGGCGGTTTTTCCCGGAGGCAACACCTTTACTCATCACATTGTCCAACGCTTGTTCGAAGCCCAAGGGCTGACGCCGAACATCGCCATGAGCACCAACTACCTGGAAACCATCAAGATGATGGTCTCCATTGGTCTGGCCTGGAGTGTTCTGCCCCGCACCATGCTTGATGAACAAGTGGCGCGCATACCTTTGCCGGGCATACAGCTCAGTCGCCAGCTAGGCTATATCGTGCACACCGAACGGACGCTGTCGAATGCGGCAAGGGCTTTCATGGCCTTGCTGGATGCGCAAATCGATCTGCCAGGGACTCCCGGCTAACTTGTGCTACTCCTATAGAGCCGCTGTCCCTGTGCCTAACGCCACCATCAGCTCAAGGCCCGTTAACAATGCCGAAATCTGTTGACCGAATTCCGCCGATGCCGCGTATTCAGGCCATTGATCCGCGACGTTCCGAGCAGAGCTGGGAGAGTGCGCCGCAATTGCTCGCCGCGCTCAACGGCGCCCGGCTCGGCGCCTGGTATTGGGACATCGAGCGCGGGCAGATCAGCTGGTCACGGGGCACTCAGGCGCTGTTCGGCTTCGATCCACGTCAACCGTTGCCCCAGGACCTGGAATATCTCGACCTGCTGCCGCCCGAAGACCGGGCGAAAACCGTGCGCGCCTTCCACGCGGTGATTGCCGGCGCCCCGCTGGAACAGGCGATGCACCACCGCATCCGCTGGCCCGACGGCAGCCTGCATTGGCTGGAAATCAGCGGCAGCCTGCTGCCGGACAAAAACGGCCGGCCCCGAATGATCGGGGTGATTCGCGAAATCACCCACCAGCGCCAGCGCGAACAGGCTCTGAGCAGCTCGGAGAAACGTTTCGCCACACTTTTTCACCTGTGCCCGAACATGGTGCTGCTGACGCGCCAGGAAGACGGCCTGATCAGCGAGGCCAACCAGTATTTCGAAAGCCTGTTCGGCTGGCCGGTGCAGAGCGCCATTGGCCGCACCACACTGGAACTGGGCCTGTGGGTACACCCCGAACAACGCGCAGAACTGGTGAAAAAGACCAAGGCCAAAGGCGAATTGATCAGCATGGAAGTGCAGTTCCGCGCCAGCAACGGGCAGATTCATGACGGCATTCTCAGCGCGCAGAAGGTCGAGCTCGAAGGCCAGCCGTATCTGCTCAGCACGTTTCTCGACACCACCGAACGCAAAGCCGCCGAACACGCCTTGAAAGACAGTCAGGAACGCCTCGATCTGGCGCTGGACTCGGCGCAACTCGGCACTTGGGACTGGCACATTCCCAGCGGCATGCTCTACGGCTCGGCGCGGGCGGCTCAATTGCACGGGCTGGAGCCGATCCCGTTTCACGAATCGTTCGAGGAGTTCTTCGAAGGCGTTCCCGGCGAAGAACGCGACAGCATGCGCGACGCCTACCGCAGCCTGCGCGAAGGCCCGGCCGGCAACTATCAACTGACCTATCGCGTGCAACTGGCGGATGGCAGCTCACGCTATCTGGAAAGCCGCGCCCGCCTCTACCGCGACGAAAACGGCGCGCCGCTGCGCATGGCCGGGACCTTGCTGGACATCACCGATCAGGTCGAGCGCGAGCAACGTCTGGTCGCCTCCGAAGAGAAATTTGCCACGCTGTTCCAGGTCAGTCCCGACCCGATCTGCGTCACCCGCCAGGACAGCGGCGAGTTCATCGAGATCAACAACAGCTTCACCCAGACCTTCGGCTGGAGCGCCGCCGACGTGATCGGGCGCACCGCCGAGGACATCGGCCTGTGGGACGCCTCGGCGAAAAGCCTGCAACGCATCGAGCGGGTGATCCGCGAACAGGGCCTGAGCAATGTCGCAATCATCGTCCAGCACAAGGACGGCCAGTCGCTGACGTGCGTGATTTCCAGCCGGCAGATCAGCGTCGGCAATCAGCCCTGCATCGTCACCACCCTGCGCGACATCACCCAACAGCAGCGCTCCGAGGCCGCGCTCAAGGCCAGCGAAGAGAAATTCGCCAAGGCGTTTCACTCCAGCCCCGACGCGATCACCATCACCGAACGTGACACCGGGCGCTATCTGGAGGTCAACGACGGTTTCTGCCGCCTCACCGGCTATCGGGCCGAAGAAGTGGTGGGCAAAACCGTGTACCAGATCGGCATCTGGGCCGAAGAAAAACAACGCTCGGCGCTGCTTGCCGAACTGCAGATCAAGGGCCGCGTGCACCATCAGGAGATGCTCGGGCGCAACAAGCGCGGTGAGTTGCTGACCGTTGAAGTGTCGATCGAACCGATCACCCTCAACGAAACCGCGTGCCTGCTGCTGACCGCCCGGGATGTCAGCCTGCTGAAAAACGCCGAAGCGCAGATCCGCCATCTGGCCTATCACGATCCGCTGACCAATCTGCCCAACCGCGCCTTGCTGATGGATCGCCTGAGCCAGCAGATCGCCCTGCTCAAGCGCCACAACCTGCGCGGTGCGCTGCTGTTCCTCGACCTCGATCACTTCAAGCACATCAACGACTCGCTGGGTCATCCGGTCGGCGATACGGTGCTGAAAATCATCACCGCGCGGCTTGAAGCCAGCGTGCGCATGGAGGACACGGTGGCGCGTCTCGGCGGCGATGAATTCGTGGTGCTGCTCAGTGGCCTCGAAGGCACGCGCAACGAGGTCAGTGCACAAGTGCGGGAACTGGCCGACACCATTCGCGAACTGCTCTCGGAGCCGATGTTCCTCGACGGCCAGCGCCTGCAAGTGACACCGAGCATCGGCGTGGCACTGATTCCCGATCACGGCTCGACCCCGACCGACCTGCTCAAACGCGCAGACATTGCGCTGTACCGAGCCAAGGATTCCGGGCGCAACACCACGCAGATGTACCACAACACCATGCAGAAGGCGGCCAGCGAACGGCTGCGCATGGAGACTGACTTACGTCTGGCGTTGTCGCGCGGTGAATTCAACGTGAACTACCAGCCGCAGGTCGATGCGCGGGACAACCGCATCATTGGCGCCGAGGCGCTGGTGCGCTGGAATCACCCGGAACTCGGCGCGCAATCGCCCACTGAATTCATCAAGGTGCTGGAAGACAGCGGGCTGATTCTGGAGGTCGGTACCTGGATCCTCGATGAGGCCTGTGAGGCGTTCAAACAATTGATCGCGCTGAAACTGGTCGACCCGCTCAACTTCAGCCTGTGCGTAAACATCAGCCCACGGCAGTTCCGCCAGAACGACTTCGTCGAACGCATCGAACACAGCATGAGCAGCCACGGCCTGCCCTGCTCGCTGCTGAAACTGGAGATCACCGAAGGCATCGTCATCCAGAACCTGGAAGACACCATCAGCAAGATGCGTCGCCTGAAAAAACTCGGTGTGAGTTTCGCCATGGACGATTTCGGCACCGGCTATTCATCGCTGACCTACCTCAAGCGCCTGCCGGTGGACACCCTGAAAATCGACCAGTCATTCATCCGCGACGCAACCACCGACCCCAACGACGCCGAGATCATCCGCGCCATCGTCGCCATGGCCCGCAGCCTGGAACTGGAGGTGATTGCCGAAGGCGTGGAGACGCCGGAGCAACTGGCGTTCCTGCAGGGGCTGGGCTGTCATTTATATCAGGGCTATCTGCACAGTCGGCCGGTGGCGTTGGAGGCGTTGAAAAAGATGCTCGAATGACGAGCACAAAAAAGGGCGCCAGTGGCGCCCTTCTTTTTTGCTCGGCCTTATTGCAGAACCGGCTTCTGCGCTCCGTTGATCGGGATGCGCTTGGCTTTCGCTTCTTCCGGGATCACCCGCAACAGGTCGATGCTCAACAGACCGTTGCTCAGATCGGCGGCCTTGATCTCGATGTGATCAGCCAGGCGGAAGGACAGCTTGAAAGCCCGCTGGGCAATGCCTTGATGCAGGAAGGTCACGCCTTCGTTGGCATCACGCTTGCCGCCACTGATGGTCAGCACACCCTTCTCGACTTGCAGCTCCAGGTCTTCTTCCTGGAAACCGGCTGCCGCTACGACGATGCGGTATTGATCGTCACCGTGTTTTTCCACGTTGTAGGGTGGGTAGGTGCTGCCTGGCTCGTTGCGCAGCGCGGTTTCGAACAGGTCGTTGAAACGGTCGAAACCCACCGAGGAACGGAACAGTGGTGCCAGGGAAAATGCAGTACTCATGGTTCAAATCTCCTGAAAACAATCAGCAAGGTTTTTTGACTCCGCGACCCGAATTCGGCATCGCGTAACCCTTAGATAGGGACCGCCAAAATGATTTCAAGAGAGTATTTGCAGATTTTTTTCAGGCTGCGGCGGCGACCGGCAAACCCAGCAAACGCGAGACTTGATCCGGTTCTGTCTCGCGACGCAGCACGGTAAACAGCTCGGTGGCCTCGGGATAATTGCGCGTCAGCATCGCCAGCCATTGCTTCAAGCGACCCGGCGATTGCCGTGCGGTCATCTGCGCCTTGGCTTGCAGCCAGAAGTCCTGAATCAGCGGCAGCAGCTCGGCCCAGCTCATCTCGACCACTTCTTCACCGGCGCGCGCGGCAGCGATCTGCCGGGCCAGATCCGGGCGCGATACCAGACCGCGTCCGAGCATGATGTCTTCGACGCCGCTGATCTCGCGGCAACGACGCCAGTCCTCGACGCTCCAGATATCACCGTTGGCGAACACCGGCACCTTGACCACGTCCTGCACCCGCGGAATCCACTCCCAATGCGCTGGCGGCTTGTAGCCATCAACCTTGGTTCGGGCGTGAACCACAATGTGTTCGGCGCCGCCCTCGGCCAGCGCGGTGGCGCAGACCAGCGAGCCGTCAGGGCTGTCGAAACCGAGGCGCATTTTCGCGGTGACCGGGATGTGCGCCGGCACGGCGCGACGCACGTGTTCGACGATGCTGTTGAGCAGCTCCGGCTCCTTAAGCAGCACCGCCCCACCCCGGGATTTGTTGACGGTCTTGGCCGGGCAGCCGAAGTTCAGGTCGATCACTTCCGAGCCGAGCTCGCAGGCCAACGCCGCGTTTTCCGCCAGGCACACCGGATCGGAGCCCAACAATTGCACGCGCAACGGCACACCGGAACGGGTGCGGGCGCCGTTCAGCAGCTCCGGGCCGAACTTGTGGAAGTAGGCCGGGGTGAGCAACTGATCGTTGATCCGAATGAACTCGGTCACGCACCAGTCGATGCCGCCAACGCGGGTCAGCACGTCGCGCAGGATGTCGTCGACCAACCCCTCCATGGGCGCCAGGGCAATTTGCATGGGGAAAACACACTCAGGAAGAAAAAACGTGCGGCAGTTTACTGGATATCGCAAGAAACCGCAGATCCCTTGCAGGAGTGAGCCTGCTCCCACAGGTATTGGGGTCTGCCGCAGGTTTTGTGGTTTATCGCGGGATCATTGTGGGAGCGGGCTTGCTCGCGAAAGCGGTGGATCAGTCAAACGAATGCTGACTGACACGACGCCTTCGCGAGCAAGCCCGCTCCCACAGGTCAGGTTTTCGCTACCCCTGAAGTCTGGATTGCCGGGCCGTAACCCTCGATGAACTCCGCCGGCATGCGCTTGGGTTTGCCGCTGGACAGCTCGATGCAGACGAAAGTGGTCTGAGCGCGCAGCAGCGTGGCGTTATCGCTGGGGCGGATCAGCTGGAAGTGCCGGGTCATTTTCAGGCGCTGATCCCAATCGACGATCCAGGTCGCCAGTTGCAGTTCGTCGCCTTCGTAGGCGGCTGCCAGATAATCGATTTCGTGACGCACCACGGCCATCGCCCGATCCAGGCGCCGGTACTCGACCAGATCCAGTCCCAGACGCTGCGAGTGACGCCAGGCGCAGCGTTCGAGCCAGGTCACGTACACCGCGTTGTTCGCGTGGCCCAGCCCGTCGATGTCCTCGGCGCCTACTTGCAGATCAATGGTGAACGGCGTTGCCCGATCCCAGCCCATGCCCCACTCCCGGTCAGATGATTCAACCGGGGCAGTGTAACGGATGTCAGGCCGATTGCCGCGCTTGAAGGCTGCGCCCCGCCAACAGTGATAACACACCATCAACCACTCGAGGGTCGGCCAGCACCCGCTGGTGGCCGCCGCTTTCCAGGCGCAGCAGGCGACTGTCGAACCAGGATTCGTGGATCAATTGTGATTCCTTGACCGAGACAAAGGTGTCGTCATCGGCATGCACGATCAGGCCCGGCATATCCAGTTGATAGTGCGCGACATCGAGGGTCGCGGCGCGCATGCCGACGTCCTGCTCGACCTGGCGGATGAACGCCGATCGGGCCCGCGGTGGCATGCCGACATAGCGGGCAAAACCGCGCAGCACGCCGAGAATCCGCGCGGGGGCTGCGATGCTGACCAGGGTTTCGGTGCGCAGGCCCAGTTGCACCGCGAGCATGGCACTGGCGCCGCCCATGGAGTGGCCGATGACGGCTTGAAGAGGAGGCAATTCGGCGGCCGCTTCGAGCATGGCGCGGGCGAACAGTACGACGTTGGCTTCACGCCCCGGCGAACGACCATGGGCCGGGCCATCGAGGGCAACGACGGTGTAACCGGCCTCAACCAGCGCCGTGATCAACGCCGCAAACTGGGTGGGCCGCCCTTCCCAACCGTGCATCAACAGCACCGCCGGCCCCTGCCCCCAACGCAGCGCCGACAGGCCGAAGCGCAGCGTGATGCGTTCGGCACTCGCCAGCAGCGGCAGCTCCCAATCACGCAGCGGCAACGTGCGCGGCGTCATGAACGCCTGACGCATTTTGCTTGCTACTCGTTGCGGTGCAATCCAGCCCAAGGTGCCATTAACGCCACGAACCCACTTCAACGTGTTCATCGCTTTCTCCTCAGGCGTGTTGCCTTCAGGTCAACGCACCGCCGACTTGGCAGCGCGCAGCAATCGATCGGATAAATCGCCCGGGCCCAGCGCGCGTGCCAGCGCCAGACCACCCACCATCAACGCCACATCGGCCAATGCTTTGTCGGTGTCCTCGGGGCTGGACGCCAACTGCGCAATCATCAGTTCCAGGTGTTCGTTCAGTGCGATGCGGAAGGATTCCGGCAGACGCCCCAGTTCGCCAATGGAAGCCGGGATCGGGCACGCGGCATCGCTGGAATCCCGATGCTTGCGTGACAGATAGAACGCAGCGACCAGGGCACGACGCTCTTCGCCAGTCAGCTCGGAATCCATGTCGGCAATCAGGTCGCGTCGACGGCTGAGCAGTTGCTTGAACGCCTCGAGCATCATCGCGTCCTTGCTTTCGAAGTGCGCGTAGAAACCACCGACGGTCAGGCCGGCGGCGCCCATCACTTCGCCCACGCTGGGATCCGCCGGGCCACGCTGCATCAGTGCGGCGCTGGCAGCTTTGAGGATGCGTTCGCGGGTTTGAGCTTTTTTATCGTTCATCGTTGCCTCCGAATATTACGACTAGAATATTATTCGCATAATAATATTCCGCAAGTCGAGGATATGACCGCTGGTCTGAAGCACAGTGTAAGGAAAAAGGAGAGTTGGCCAAACGCCAGACAAACAAAAGGGCCATTCAATAATTGAATGACCCTTATAAATCCCGCAGAGCGGGTAATCGTGGCGTCCCCTAGGGGACTCGAACCCCTGTTACCGCCGTGAAAGGGCGGTGTCCTAGGCCACTAGACGAAGGGGACACAAACCCTTCTATACAGCTGATCAGTGCTGAGATCTGATCTGATTCAAGGTCGGTGTGGCCAAACCTTGAACTGTAAAATTGGTGGAGCTAAGCGGGATCGAACCGCTGACCTCCTGCATGCCATGCAGGCGCTCTCCCAGCTGAGCTATAGCCCCGGATTTTTCGCCTCGCGGCGGAGCGACATCTTGCAACATCGCTTCTGTAAAACTGGCGTCCCCTAGGGGACTCGAACCCCTGTTACCGCCGTGAAAGGGCGGTGTCCTAGGCCACTAGACGAAGGGGACGCAAACCCTTCTATACAACTGACCAACGCTGAGTGTTGATCGCTTCGGAGCCGGTGTGGCCAGGCTTCGAAGTGTAAATTGGTGGAGCTAGACGGGATCGAACCGTCGACCTCTTGCATGCCATGCAAGCGCTCTCCCAGCTGAGCTATAGCCCCTCATCGTTGATGTCATCGCTGAGGACGGGGCGAATCTTAAGGGCGTATCGAAAGCCTGTCAAACTTATTTTTGAAAAATTTCAAAGTTTTTTGTCGGCATAACAATCACTTACCGCCCTCCCCCAGAAAATCCGGGGGAAAAACGCCGAAGGCCGGAATCAAACGATCCCGGCCTTCGGTGGTAACCGCAGAGTCAGACGTGCTTAAGCAATCGCGCCCAGCAGCTTTTCCCACTCTTTGTTTTCTTTCTTCGACACGCCACCCAGCAGGTCAATCGCCTGGCGCAGACGGAAACGAGTCAGATCCGGTCCGAGGATTTCCATCGCATCGAGCACCGATACCGAACTGGCCTGCCCGGTAATCGCGGCAAACATCAGCGGCATCGCATCGCGCAGCTTCAGCTCGAGGGATTCGACCACCGCCTGAATCGTCGCGGTGATGCTGTCCTTCTCCCACTGACGCAGGCTTTCCAGCTTCCACAGTATCAACTGCATCAGCTGACGCACCTGATCACCGGAAAGCTTTTTCGATTCGAACAGCTTGGCATCCGGGTTCACGCCACCGGCAAAGAAGAAGCCGCCCAGCGGTGCAACCTGGCTGAAGGTTTCCACGCGCCCCTGAACCAGCGGTGCGATCTTCATCATGTACTCGGAATTGAACGCCCACTTCTGCACGCGTGCGGCGAACTCTTCCACCGGCAGGTCACGCAGCCACTGGCCGTTGAGCCACGACAGTTTCTCGATGTCGAAGATCGGCCCGCCGAGGGACACACGCTTGAGGTCGAAGTTGTCGACCATTTCCTGCAGCGAGAACTTCTCGCGCTCGTCGGGCATCGACCAGCCCATGCGACCGAGGTAGTTGAGCATCGCCTCCGGCATGAAGCCCATACGCTCGTAGAAGGTCACCGAGGTCGGGTTCTTGCGCTTGGACAGCTTGCTCTTGTCCGGGTTACGCAGCAGCGGCATGTAGCACAGCTCCGGTTGTTCCCAGCCGAAATATTCGTAAAGCAAAATCAGTTTCGGCGCCGATGGCAGCCACTCTTCGCCGCGCAGCACGTGGGTGATGCCCATCAGGTGGTCGTCGACCACGTTGGCGAGGAAGTACGTCGGCAAGCCGTCGGTCTTCATCAGCACTTGCATGTCCATGCGATCCCACGGGATCTCGACATCGCCACGCAGCATGTCCGGCACCACGCAGACGCCTTCGGTCGGCACTTTCATGCGGATCACGTGCGGTTCGCCGGCGGCCAGACGGGCCGCGACTTCTTCCTTCGACAGCAGCAGCGCGCGGCCGTCGTAACGCGGGGTTTCGCCGCGCGCCATTTGTTCGGCGCGCATCTGGTCCAGTTCTTCTGCGGTGCAGAAGCATGGGAACGCATGGCCCATGTCGACCAGTTGCTGGCAATACTTCTGATAGATATCGCCACGCTCGCTCTGCCGGTACGGGCCGTGCGGGCCGCCAACGTCCGGGCCTTCGCTCCAGTCGATCCCCAGCCAGCGCAGGGCGTCGAAGATCTGCTGTTCGGACTCGCGGGTCGAACGCAACTGGTCGGTGTCTTCGATGCGCAGGATGAACTCACCGCCATGCTGCTTGGCAAAGCAGTAGTTGAACAATGCGATGTAAGCGGTACCTACGTGGGGGTCCCCGGTAGGCGATGGCGCGATGCGAGTGCGGACGGTGGTCATGGCATGTCTCGAAAAGAATGAAAAGCAAAACAATCAAGCGGCGAATGGTAACAGGCGACACCCGCCCCGCTCCAGCGGGCAGGGCATTTAAGCCAAGTTTGCGTCTGTAACGCCCATAGACCGTGGTGACGGCCCGAATATCAGCCATTGGCATTTACCGTTTATCGGCGGTATGCCAGATTCAGCCGCAGATAACTTTCCTTACAATTCCTCGACTACAGTTTGCCTCATGCCTGCCCAACTCAAGCGTCGCCTGTTTATTTTCCTGCTCCTGGTGCTGTTGATTGCCGGGGGCTTCTTCGCCCATTGGTTTTTCAAGGGGCGCTTTTATGAAAGCACCGATAACGCCTATGTCCAGGGCGAGATCACCCGCGTCTCCAGCCAGTTGAGCGCGCGCATCGACGAAGTGCTGGTGCAGGACAACCAGCACGTGGAAAAAGGCCAGTTGCTGGTGCGCCTCGAACCCAATGATTTCCGCCTCGCCGTGGATCGCGCCAATGCCGCCCTCGCCACCCGCGAAGCCGAGCGTTTGCAGGCACAGAGCAAATTGACGCAGCAATCGAGCCTGATCGCCGCCAGCGACGCGCAAGTGGCGACCACCCAAGCCACCCTTGGCCGTTCGCAGATGGATTTGTCGCGAGCCGAAACCTTGCGCAAACCCGGTTACGTTTCCGAAGAACGGGTGACCACCCTCTCTGCTGACGCGCACATTGCCCGCTCGCAAGTGGCCAAGGCCCAGGCCGATGCGCAGAGCCAGCGCCAGCAAGTCAATGCACTGACGGCCGAGATCAAACGCCTCGACGCACAGATTGCCAACGCCCGCGCCGATCTGGCGCAAGCCGAGCTCAACCTGACCCGCAGCGAAATCCACGCGCCGATCAGCGGCATGGTCGGCCAGCGCGCCGCACGCAATGGCCAGGTGGTGCAGGCCGGCGCCTATCTGCTGTCGATCGTCCCGGACGAAGACATCTGGGTACAGGCCAACTTCAAGGAAACCCAGATCGGCCACATGCAGCCCGGACAGAAAGCCGAGCTGACCTTCGATGCCTACAGCGATACGCCGATCGAAGCGCGGGTCGACAGCCTGTTCGCCGCCTCCGGTGCGCAGTTCAGCCTGTTGCCGCCGGACAACGCCACCGGCAACTTCACCAAAGTCGTGCAAAGGATTCCGGTAAAACTCACCTTCAAGGCCGACAACCCGCTGCACGGCAAGATCCGCCCGGGCATGTCGGTCACCGCCACCGTGAACATCAAAGACGCCCCAGACAATGGCCGGTGATTCGCTGATCCGCCCGGTCGGCGAACCGACCCGGCGGGACTGGATCGCGGTGATGAGCGTGATGCTCGGCGCCTTCATGGCGGTGCTCGACATCCAGATCACCAATTCTTCGCTCAAGGACATTCAGGGCGCGCTGTCGGCGACGCTGGAAGAAGGCTCGTGGATTTCCACCTCGTATCTGGTCGCGGAAATCATCATGATTCCGCTGACCGCGTGGCTGGTGCAGTTGCTCTCGGCGCGACGCCTGGCGGTGTGGGTGTCGCTGGGTTTTCTGATTTCGTCCTTGCTGTGTTCGATGGCCTGGAGCCTCGAAAGCATGATCGTCTTTCGCGCCATGCAGGGCTTCACCGGCGGCGCGCTGATCCCGCTGGCGTTCACCCTGACCCTGATCAAACTCCCCGAACACCACCGCGCCAAAGGCATGGCGATGTTCGCCATGACCGCGACCTTCGCCCCCTCCATCGGCCCAACCCTTGGCGGCTGGCTCACGGAAAACTGGGGCTGGGAATACATCTTCTACATCAACATTCCTCCGGGGCTGATCATGATCGCCGGGCTGATGTACGGGCTGGAGAAGAAGGAAGCGCACTGGGAACTGCTGAAAAGCACCGACTACACCGGAATTCTCACGCTGGGTGTCGGCCTCGGCTGCCTGCAAGTCTTTCTCGAAGAAGGCCACCGCAAGGACTGGCTGGAATCGAACCTGATCGTGACCCTGGGCAGCATTGCCCTGCTGAGCCTGATCACCTTCGTCATCGTGCAGATCTCCAAACCCAATCCGCTGATTAACCTCGGCATCCTGCGCAATCGCAACTTCGGTTTGTCGAGCATTTCCAGCCTCGGCATGGGCGTCGGTTTATACGGCTCGATCTATCTGCTGCCGCTGTACCTGGCGCAGATCCAGAATTACAACGCCCTGCAGATCGGCGAAGTGATCATGTGGATGGGCGTGCCGCAGCTGTTCCTGATTCCGCTGGTGCCGAAGCTGATGAAGTTCGTTTCGCCGAAGTGGCTGTGCACCCTGGGCTTCGGGTTGTTCGGGCTGGCGAGTTTTTCGTCGGGGGTGCTCAACCCGGATTTCGCCGGGCCGCAGTTCAATCAGATCCAGATCATCCGCGCGCTGGGTCAGCCGCTGATCATGGTCACCATTTCGCTGATCGCCACCGCGTACATCCTGCCGCAGGACGCGGGATCGGCATCGAGCCTGTTCAACATCCTGCGCAACCTCGGCGGCGCGATCGGCATCGCCCTGCTCGCCACGCTATTGGATGCACGCACCAAAACCTACTTCGATTATTTGCGTGAAGCCGTTGTGCCGACCAATCCGCAAGTGGCCGAGCGGTTGGCGTCGATGACAGACCGGTTTGGCAGTGACACGGCGGCGCTCGGCAAGTTGAGTGAGATCGTGCATCAGCAGGCGCTGATCATGGCCTACAACGACGCGTTTCACTTTGTCGGGATTGCGCTGGGGATCAGCATGCTGGCGATTTTGCTGACCAGAAAATTGCCGCAAGGGCTGAAGGCTGGGGAGTCTCATTAAGATCGCGTTGCCGCCATTCGCGAGCAGGCTCGCTCCCACAGGGGATTTGTGAACGACACAGATCCAATGTGGGAGCGAGCCTGCTCGCGAAGAGGCCCGGTCAGACGATGAAGATCAAACCGCCAAAAGCCGCTCACGCAGTTTGGCAATCTCATCGCGCATCTGCGCCGCCGCTTCGAACTCCAGATCCCGCGCCAACTGGTACATCTTCTCTTCCAATGCGCGAATACGTTTGGTGATTTCGCTCGGCGAGCGCAGTTCGGCTTCGTACTTGGCGTTTTCTTCGGCAGCCTTGGCCATGCCCTTGCGCTTCTTGCTGCGCGAGCCGGGCACGGTGGCGCCTTCCATGATGTCGGCGACGTCCTTGAACACACCCTTCGGGGTGATGCCGTTTTCCAGGTTGAAGGCGATCTGCTTGTCGCGACGACGCTCGGTCTCGCCAATCGCCCGTTCCATCGAGCCAGTGATGCGGTCGGCGTAGAGAATCGCCCGGCCATTTAGGTTCCGCGCGGCCCGGCCGATGGTCTGGATCAGCGAGCGCTCGGAACGCAAGAAGCCCTCCTTGTCCGCATCGAGAATCGCCACCAGCGACACTTCCGGCATGTCCAGACCTTCACGCAGCAGGTTGATCCCCACCAGCACATCGAAGGTGCCCAGACGCAGGTCGCGGATGATCTCGACCCGCTCGACGGTGTCGATGTCGGAGTGCAAGTAACGCACGCGCACGCCGTGGTCGGCGAGGTAATCGGTGAGGTCTTCGGCCATGCGTTTGGTCAGCGTGGTGACCAGCACCCGCTCCTCGACCGCCACGCGCTTGGTGATTTCCGAGAGCAAATCGTCGACCTGAGTCAGCGCCGGACGCACCTCGACTTGCGGGTCGACCAGACCGGTCGGACGCACCACTTGTTCGACCACGCGCCCGGCATGCTCGGCCTCGTAGTTGCCCGGCGTTGCCGAGACAAAAATCGTCTGCGGGCTGACCCCTTCCCACTCGTCAAAGCGCATGGGCCGGTTGTCCAGTGCCGACGGCAAGCGGAAGCCGTATTCCACCAGGGTTTCTTTACGCGAACGGTCACCCTTATACATCGCGCCGACTTGCGGCACGCTGACGTGAGACTCGTCGATCACCAGCAAGGCGTCGGCCGGCAGATAGTCATACAGCGTCGGCGGCGCAGCACCGGCCGGACGTCCGGACAGGTAGCGCGAGTAGTTTTCGATGCCGTTGCAGTAACCCAGTTCGAGGATCATTTCCAGGTCGAAACGGGTGCGCTGTTCGAGTCGCTGCGCCTCAACCAGTTTGTTGTTGCTGCGCAGGTATTCGAGGCGTTCCTGCAATTCGACTTTGATGTGTTCGATGGCGTCGAGCAGGGTCTCGCGCGGCGTCACGTAGTGACTCTTCGGGTAGAAGGTGAAGCGCGGCATCTTGCGGATGACTTCGCCGGTGAGCGGGTCGAACGCGGAGATGCTCTCGACCTCATCGTCGAACAGCTCGATGCGGATCGCTTCCAGATCGGACTCCGCCGGATAGATGTCAATCACGTCGCCGCGCACGCGGAAAGTCGCGCGGGCAAAATCCATGTCGTTGCGGGTGTACTGCAGGTCGGCCAGACGCCGCAGCAAAGCACGCTGATCGAGTTTGTCGCCGCGATCGACGTGCAGCACCATCTTCAGATAGGTTTCCGGGCTACCGAGACCGTAGATGCACGACACCGTGGTAACGATGATCGCGTCCTTGCGCTCGAGCAACGCCTTGGTCGCGGACAGACGCATCTGCTCAATGTGGTCGTTGATCGACGCGTCCTTCTCGATGAAGGTGTCGGACGACGGCACATAGGCTTCGGGCTGGTAGTAGTCGTAGTAGGAAACGAAATACTCGACCGCGTTGTTCGGGAAGAACGCCTTGAACTCGCCATACAATTGCGCGGCGAGGGTCTTGTTCGGCGCCAGCACCAGCGTCGGGCGTTGTACCTGCGAGATGACGTTGGCGATGCTGAAGGTCTTGCCCGAGCCGGTCACACCGAGCAGCGTCTGGTGCGCCAGCCCGGCTTCGATGCCCTCGACCAATTGGCGGATCGCTTCTGGCTGATCGCCGGCAGGCTCGAAGCGGGTGACTAGCTGGAATTCGGACATACACACCTCTGGGATCGCGGCTCGCGCAGAAAACAGCCGAGCCGCGGGGATGACCGCAAACGACCGTTGTCGCCCAAGGAAAAACGAAGATTGTGCTCAATGTGGAGCCGATTGCCTCGCCTTTCAAGGCAAACGTCCTACATCCGGTAAAGTCTCTGACAGAGTCAATCGACTAACGGTCAAGAAATAATCGGAAAAACTTGCCTGAAAAGCTGAATCGCCTGTCGCCATTGCTCAGTGATGGCCTCTATACTAGCTCCCCGTTTGTGCACCGCTCTAGTGCATTCGGCTGGAGCGCGACACGTCCCTCCACTCTCCATTCAGAGCCGCCGTAATAATGAGCCTGTTCTCCGCTGTCGAAATGGCACCCCGCGATCCAATCCTGGGCCTCAACGAAGCATTCAACGCCGATACCCGAACCACCAAGGTCAACCTGGGTGTAGGTGTTTACTGCAACGAAGAGGGGCGAATTCCCCTGCTGCGCGCGGTGATCGAAGCCGAAACCATTCGCGCTGCGCAGCACGCTTCCCGTGGCTACCTGCCGATCGACGGCATCGCGGCCTACGACCAGGCGGTGCAAAAGCTGCTGTTCGGTAACGACTCGCCGCTGATCGCTGCCGGTCGCATCGTCACCACTCAGGCGGTCGGCGGTACCGGCGCGCTGAAAATCGGTGCCGACTTCCTCAAGCAACTGCTGCCGAACGCCGTCGTGGCGATCAGCGACCCGAGCTGGGAAAACCACCGCGCGCTGTTCGAAACCGCTGGCTTCCCGGTGCAGAACTACCGTTACTACGACGCTGCCACCCACGACGTGAACCGTGCCGGCATGCTCGACGACCTCAACGCCCTGCCGAACGGCTCGATCGTTGTGCTGCACGCCTGCTGCCACAACCCGACCGGCGTCGATCTGACCCCGGCCGACTGGAAAAACGTGCTGGACGTGGTCAAGGCCAAAGGTCACGTACCGTTCCTCGACATGGCTTACCAGGGTTTCGGCGACGGCATCGACGAAGACGCCGCGGCTGTGCGCCTGTTCGCTGAATCGGGCCTGACCTTCTTCGTTTCGAGCTCGTTCTCCAAGTCGTTCTCGCTGTACGGCGAGCGCGTTGGTGCATTGTCGATCGTCAGCGAATCGAAAGAAGAAAGCGCGCGCGTGCTGTCGCAGGTCAAGCGTGTGATCCGCACCAACTACTCCAACCCGCCGACCCACGGTGCAAGCATCGTCGCCGCTGTGTTGAACAGCCCGGAACTGCGCGCCCAGTGGGAAGCCGAACTGGCAGAAATGCGCCTGCGCATTCGCGGCATGCGCGAGCAGATGGTTGCTCTGCTGGCGGAAAAAGCCCCGCAGCGTGACTTCAGCTTCGTCGGCCGTCAGCGCGGCATGTTCTCCTACTCCGGCCTGACCACCGAACAGGTGCACCGTCTGCGTAACGAGTTCGGCATCTACGCCCTGGACACCGGCCGCATCTGCGTCGCGGCACTGAACCAGAGCAACATCAAAGCGGTCACGGATGCGATCGTTCAGGTCATCTGATTTCGCCTGGCAATGAAAAACGGGAAGCCTTGGGGCTTCCCGTTTTTTATTTGTCCGAAGGAATCCAACATTCCCTCTAAACTGCACACAAATCTGAATTGTGGGAGCGAGCCCGCTCGCGAATGCGGTGGGTCAGTCGCCATTGTTGGTGGCTGACAGCATTCGCGAGCAGGCTCGCTCCCACAGGTTTCGTACATCCAGGAATTTTGTGAGAACCCAAATGAAAAACGACAACCTGCGCGCTGACCGAGACGACCTGGATGACTTCATCCCCCGCACCCCGGCCAAACGCGAAAAAAGCCTGGTGCTGCAAGTCGCAGCGGGCGTCTTCCTCGGCGGCCTGGCCCTGTGGCTGGTGCAACTGGCCGCCACCGCCGCTTACGCCAAGCTGATGCTCGGTACGATCACCTTCGGCGGTTAGGCCAGTTCCGTCGCCCGTTGACTGGCCGCATCGTCATACGCGACGTAGAGCGATTCGGCGATCTGGCTTTTGATCGCCTTGGTGCTTTCCAGACCGAGCACGAACCCTTCGGCCTTGCCGCCAGCACGGTTCAGCTCTTCAGCGGTGCTGGCCTGGGTGATCGCGTCGAAGAGTTTCTCGGCGTGAGGGCCAACGCCCTTGGGCAGACTGATTTGCGTGACGCTCATACGAGCACCTCGCGTGAAAGGGAAACAATAACGGTTCGAGTCATGGCGCGTACCTTTTCGGCGAATGGCCGGCAGCGCGTGTCACCACTTCCGGGCAACCATGGTAGACCTGTGAGGCGGTTCTGGTAACCGCCAATCGCTGACAAAACACCGTCCGTCCTGCCGAACGCACAAAATTTACACCCGACGCTTGACTTCTCTTTTTGAATCAGTAACATACGCACCAATTCCGCAATAGCTCAGTTGGTAGAGCAAATGACTGTTAATCATTGGGTCCCTGGTTCGAGTCCAGGTTGTGGAGCCAAATAGCAAAGCCCCTGAATCGCAAGATTCAGGGGCTTTTTTGTGGGCGCTCGAAAAGTCAAAAGATCGCAACCTGCTGCAGCTCCGATCCCCTGTAGGAGCTGCCGCAGGCTGCGATCTTTTGCTCTTCAAACCAAAAAGGCCGATCTGTCTCACAACAGATCGGCCTCTTTCATCCATTCAGCGCTCAAACATGCTCGCTGCTCTTCATCTGGGTCTTCGGCGCACCATGCCCATGATCGTGTTCATCAGGCTCGATCACCGGCACTTCCTTGCCATCGCAATCGTGCAGCTTGCCGTCGCTGAAGTAATCGCCTTCACGCAGCGCCGCCAGGTCGCGATAACGCAGGGTGCGCTCTTCTGCGGCGGCAAACACCGACTGTTGGTCAGAGTTGCCGGCGGTAAAGTGGTTGAAGGTCAGATTCAGCACAATCGCCATGATCGCCGACGAGCTGATGCCCGAGTGGAAAATGGTCGCGAACCAGCTCGGGAAATGATCGTAGAAGTTCGGCGCGGCAATCGGGATCATGCCGAAGCCGATCGAGGTGGCGACGATGATCAGGTTGACGTTGTTGCGGTAATCAACCTTCGACAGTGTGCGAATCCCGCTCGCCGCCACCGTACCGAACAGCACGATACCGGCGCCGCCCAGCACCGAAGTCGGCACTGCAGCGATCACCCGGCCCATGAACGGTAGCAGCCCGAGAATCACCAGGAAGATGCCCCCGGTAGCCACCACATAACGGCTCTTGATCCCGGTCACCGCCACCAGCCCGACGTTCTGCGCGAAGGCGCTCTGGGTGAACGAACCGAAGATCGGCGCAAACATGCTCGACAGCATGTCCGCGCGCAAACCGTTGCCAAGACGTTTGGAATCGACTTTGGTGCCGATGATCTCACCGACCGCCAGAATGTCCGCCGAGGTTTCCACCAGGGTCACCATGACCACGATGCACATCGACAGGATCGCGGCGAAGTGGAAGGTCGGCATGCCGAAGTGGAACGGCGTCGGGAAGCCGAACATCGGCCCTTGGGTGACACCGGAGAAATCCGCCATGCCGAGAAATACCGCCAGCACCGTGCCGATCACCATGGCCAACAGGATCGACAGACGCGAGATGGTCGAGCTGCCGACTTTGCTCAGCAGCAACACCAGCACCAGCGTCACCGCCGCCAGACCGATGTTCTGCATGCTGCCGAAGTCCGGCGCGTGGCTATTGCCACCCATGGCCCAGCGCGCGGCCACCGGCATCAGCGTCAGGCCGATGGTGGTGATCACGATGCCGGTGACCAGTGGAGGGAAAAACTTGGTGATTCGCGAGAACACCGGAGTAATCAGCAAGCCGATCAACGATGCGGCAATCACCGCCCCCAGCACCGACTGGAAGCCGCCCTCCCCGCCACTGCTGACGATCGCGACCATGGTCGCCACACCGGAGAACGACACGCCCTGCACCAGCGGCAACTGACAGCCAAAAAACGGTAGACCCAGGGTTTGCAGCAGTGTCGCCAGCCCCCCCGCAAACAATGAAGCAGCAATCAACAAACCAATGTCCGCCGGCGACAGCCCGGCCGCCTGGCCGATGATCAGTGGCACCGCAACGATACCGCCGTACATGGTCAGAACATGTTGCAGGCCGTAAGCCATATTCGCGCCGACCCCGAGATTTTCGTCCTCGGGCCGTTGGTGTGAAACATGGGGCGTTTTCATGTGGGGGGTTCCCTGGTTTTTGTTATGCGCACACTGTATTCAATACTCGGGACAAATGTCCATAGAGTTGTATACAACTTGTCAGTCACATAATGGATAGGTAGCCACCCAAGCTTCTATCTCGCCACCTCCATCTCCCACAAATCCGGCAACACATCCCTTCCTGCCTCCGGTTCTTATCGCACTAGGCTGAATTATTCATGGCGACCAGCGGTGCACCGGCGCTCTTTTTTATACATATAAAGTATGCATAATGAAGTCATTCGAAATTCAGTACGACAAAAGCAAGAACGCAGCCAACAAACTCAAGCACAGGGGCGTCAGCCTTGCCGAGACCGAGCCGGTCTTTCATGACGAACGCGCGCTGACGATCGAGGACAACGACCATGACGAACAGCGCTGGATCACCCTCGGCCTCGACGGCAAAGGGCGCTTGCTGGTGGTTGCGTACAGTTATCGCGAAGCCAACGTCGTACGAATCATTTCTGCACGTGTCGCCACACCGAGCGAACGTCGCGCATATTTTCTGGAGGCTTGATCAATGAAAGACGAATACGATTTCTCGCACGGCAAGCGCGGTGCCTTGGCGCCCGCCAAGGGCAAGACCCGCATCACCATCATGCTTGATGACGCGGTCATCGAAGCCGCCCGCAGCGTGGCGGAAAACGAAGGCTTCGGTTATCAGACGGTGATCAACAACACCCTGCGCCATGCCCTGCTGGAGGCTGGCAGCAAAAAGCAGGAAGCCGAGCCGCCCCACTCCGGGCAATTCAAGAAAGGCATCACCGCCGCCGACCTCAAGAGTCTGGAAAAAAAGCTGTCGGCGGCGGTCGGGGAAATCCGCCGGGTACTGGAACCGGAAGCCAAGCCCTGAGATCAGGCTGGTACAAGCATCCGCGCCAGCGACTGACGCACATGCGGCTGGTCAGGCAGACGCAAGCCGAACTCCTGCTCCAGCACCTCGATCAACTCATCGACATCCGCCACCTCGCGCCGCTCGCTGTCGGCGCCCATATGATGAATCGCGAAACTGCCGTTATTCAGGGTCCGGCGCCAGCCATCGCCGGTGCGCGCAACCATCAACCGCTGAGCAAACGGTGATTCGGGATGGGTCGAGACGTACCAGTTGCCGAGGGTGTAATCGATGTCTTCCTGGCGTTGCAGATCAAACAGGTACATCGCGCGCCACTCCCCCGCGACATTGGCGCGCAGCATGTAGCCATCGGCCTGTTTCTCGATGCGATAGGACTCGTGCGGCGTCGCCTGCTCAGCCTCGGTATCGAGCAGCAGCGGCGCGGTCGGCACCATACCGCCAAAGCCGACGTCGGTGATGTAGCGCTCGCCATCGATGATTACCAGGCTCAAGCGATGCGTGCGGGCCGTCCAGGTGCCCTCGGGTTGCGCCAGCACCACGCGCCCGGAGATGCCACGGGCCTCGAAGCCCAACTCCTGCAGCAACGCCAGAAACAGATTGTTCAATTCGTAGCAGTAACCACCCCGGCCACCGTGGAGAACCTTTTGTTCGACCGACGCCAGATCGATCAGCACCGGCGCGCCAGTGATCGTCGACAGGTTCTCGAAGGGAAAGACGCCGGTGTGGCGCAACTGCAACTGCCGCAGGGTTTCCAGGGTCGGTGCCGGTGGAGCGTCGAACCCCAGGTGCTGCAGGTACAACGTCGGATTCGCCAGACGTGACTCGCTCATTGCTCAGTCCTTTTGCATGTGGCCGCGGATCGTTGCGCCGCTGGCCGACATGTATACGGGATCGGGCCCCGACTCCGACAATTGATTTCGCCAATCAGCGCTACCGACGCTTGCGCGAACCGATGCGAATCCAGGTCGGCGCATGGTCGCTGGCGTGCGGTTCGTTGCGCACCCAGGCGTCGACGCCGGCCTCGTGCAGATACGGACTGAGTGCCGGGTTGAGCAGCAGATGATCGATGCGCAGACCGGAGTTGGTTTGCCAATGCTGGCGAAAGTAATCCCAGAATGTGTAGAGGCGATCGTCGGGATACAGATGGCGCAGCGAATCGGTCCAGCCCTGATCAAGCAAGCGTTGATAACACTCGCGGCTCTCGGGTTGCAGCAGCGCATCCTTGAGCCAGGAGCGGGTGTTGTAGATGTCCATGTCGGTGGGCACCACGTTGTAATCGCCGGCCAGCACCACCGGATGGTCGCTGCTTTGCAAATCCTTGGCGTAGCGGATCAAGCGCTCGAACCAGGCCAGTTTGTAGTCGAACTTCGGCCCCGGCTGCGGGTTGCCGTTGGGCAGGTACAGGCAGCCGACCAACACACCGTGCACCGCCGCCTCCAGATAACGGCTGTGCTTGTCCTCGGGATCGCCCGGCAGACCGCGGCGACTCTCCAGCGGCTGCGCATCGCGAGCGAGAATCGCCACGCCGTTCCATGACGCCTGCCCGTGCCAGATCGCGCCATAGCCGGCGGATTCCAGTTCGGCGGCCGGGAATGCACTGTCGACTGACTTGAGCTCTTGCAGGCAAGCGATGTCCGGTTGCTCGCGCTTGAGCCACTGCAGCAGGTTCGGCAAGCGTGCGCGCAGGCCGTTGACGTTGAACGTGGCGATCCGCAGGTTTTTCATCGTTCAGGCTCCGGCGAACAAGGTGTGAAATTTGTGACCCTGTGCTAACGGCGGTGGTTGCATCGGATCAACCGGCTGCGGCGTAATAGGCGCTCGTCACTGCCCCGAACTGCCGAGACTTGATTCCATGCTCACCACCCTGCAAGGCCCGCGCATCCTCCTGCGCCCGCTTCAGTACACCGACGCCGACGCCCTGCTCCAGGCCGCCGCTGACGGCGAACTGTGGAACCTCACCGTCACTGTGGTGCCGTCGGCGAGCACCATCGACAGCTATCTGAAAAAAGCCCTCGACGGCCGTGATGCCGGCACGGTCATGCCGTTTGTGATCGTGTTGAAGGATAGCGGCGAAGTGATCGGCTCGACCCGGTTCTGGAAGATCGACCCGCTCAATCGCAAACTGGAAATCGGCAGCAGCTGGATTTCGGCGCGCTGGCAGAAATCCTTCGTCAACACCGAAGCCAAATACCTGATGTTGCGCCACGCCTTCGAGGTGCTCGACTGCGTGCGGGTGCAGTTCACCACCGACGAGAACAACCAGAAGTCGCGCAACGCGATTCTGCGCCTCGGTGCGCAACAGGAAGGCATCGTGCGCCACGAGCGGATCATGCCCGACGGCCGCAAGCGTAACTCGGTGCGTTTCAGCATCATCGATGACGAGTGGCCGCAGGTGCGGCAGGTGCTGGAGCAGAAACTGGCTGAGGATCGAGGCTGAGGCTCGACAACCGCTCGTCAGCCAATCGGCACCAACAGCTGCGGCCGTCAGACCAAAGTCAGGTAACCGAACCTATTTGGGAGACGTACCATGACAACGCGCAAACTGACTTCCCTGTTGCTCGCCGGGCTGCTGGCCACCGCCTCGGTCGGCGCCTTCGCGGCCAATGACGGCGCCGATGCTTCAGGCACCAAATCCGGCGCCACCAGCGGCACTAACCTGCCACCCAACAGCACCCCCGGCGCTCCGAAAAACGGTGACAGTACCGATGGCGCCGGCAAGGGTACCGGCACCAACAGTGGCACCATGGGTTCTGGATCGGGAGCGGGGGGCGGCACTGGTTCGGCCGGCGGCGGAACTGGCGGTGCCGGTGGTGGCACAGGCAGCTGAACGAACAAGCGTGACCGCTGGTGATCCGGCATGAAGGCATGAATCTGTGGCGCTGGAATCTGATTCCGCGCCACAGATCAAGCGCGGAGGCTTTAGCGATCCGACCGCATCAACTCGGCAACACCCTCCTCCAGCGACAACACCGCCGCGCGATTGCGCCCGGCATTTTTTGCCTGATACAGCGCCGCATCAGCACGCTGGATAAACACTTCAAGGCTGTCATTGCCGCTCGGAATAAATGAGTAGCAACCCAGACTGACCGTCAGGTATCCGGTGGGCGAACCGCTGTGAGTAATGCGTTTATCCATCACGCTGCGGCGAATCTGCCCGGCAATCGCCAGCACGCCGTTGATGTCGGTATCCGGTAGCAACACCGCGAACTCTTCGCCACCGTAACGCACCGCCAGGTCAGACTTGCGTTGAGAGCAATTCTTCAACACCTGGGCCACCTGAGTCAGGCAGTGATCCCCTGCCACGTGCCCGTAGGCATCGTTGTAGCGCTTGAAGAAATCGATATCGAGCATGATCAAGCCGACTGGACTCGACTGCCGTGCACCGCGGGCAAATTCGATCTCCAGCGATTGCTCGAACAGGCGCCGATTCGCCAGCCCCGTCAGGCTGTCGTGGGTCGCGATCTGCTCCAGTGTGCGCTGTGCCTTGCGCAGGTTTTTCTCGATTCGCTCGCCGTCGCGCACCTGATGAATGAACACCCAGCCGAACAGGCCGACGCCAAGAATCACCAGCGCCACAATCACGCTGGACTGAAAGGCCCGCTCATACCAACCCTTGAGAATCGTGTCGCGCGAAGAGGCGGACGCTACCACCAGCGGGTAAGCCGCCAACTGGCGGTAGCCGTACAAGCGCACCACGCCGTCGACCACCGACTTGATCATCGCAGTGCCGGCCGGGGCCTCGGGCAGCAGCTTCTGGTAGATCCTGCCTTGCGCCAGCGACGAACCGATCAGGCCTTCGTCGAACGGTCGCCGCGCCAGCAGCGTGCCGTCCTTGAGTCCGAGAAACATGATGCCGTTGTCATCGAGGCTGAAGCTTTTGAAGAACCGGTCGAAGTACGCCATCTTGATCCCGGCCATCAGCACGCCCTGGAAGTTGCCGGCGCGGTCGTTGATGCGTTTCGAGATCGGGATGATCCACTGGCCATTCTCGCGGCTGCGAATCGCCGGGCCGATGTGCGCCACGGTAGAAGCGTTTTGCTGGTGAAACCTGAAGTACTCGCGGTCGGCCACACCCTTGCCACGGGGCAGGTCCGGGAACGAGGTGATCACCCACTGGCCCTCGCGATCGAAGAGGAACATGCCGTGCAACTGCTCCAGTTGTTGCACCCGACGCGCGAAGGTTTTTTGCAGACGTGGTCGCTGCGCGGCGCCATAACCATCGTCCTCGACCCAATCAGCGAGACTGGTGAGCACCAGGTCGGCGGCCAGAAACGTGTCTTCGGCCTGCTGCGCCATGGCTCGGGTCAGGTTGGTCGACGCGATCTGCGCGTTCGCCAGGTCCTGACGCCGTGTCTGCTCGAGTTGCAGATAGAGCAAGCCGGACAGGCACAGGCACACCGCAACGATGAACAGCGCTGCCGCCTTGCGCAGTGGCAGGCGTTTAAGCGTGCCGGGAGTTTGATGGGGGTCGTGAATGGGGATTGGCAAAAACGTGTCCTGGGCAGGTACGACAGGGGCCGCAGCCCGAAACCCTTACTTTTCATGAGCGTAGCCCAGCGGGGTGCGCACAGCAAACCCGCCCCGCCAACACACGCCTGCCCCGCTGTATCGGCGCGCAAGGGATTTGGATGATCTCCGCACGTCGATTTATTTTCAGTGGTGGTTTTGCGGGTGATCGCCCTCGCGTATCTGCTTAGGGCAATCGCGCAGTGCACCGATGACGGCTATCGGGGTTTGTTGATTTCCCGCAGCAAATCCGCGACCGGCAGGTTCATGGTGTTTGAGTAGTAGGGTTTGTAGCCGTACGCGGTGACGACGACTTTGCAGGGGATTTGTTGTTTGTTCGCGAGGAGTTGATTCAGTTCTGTTACTGAAAGATTTCTCTCAGAACTTCGGTTGCTGGAAGTTTCACTGAGGAATGCGCGAGTAAGGTAGGAAAACTTTCCCTTGTTGTTTTCATTTTTTTCCGATCGTATCAAACCGGATGCGGAGAACTGGATGGCTTTGCCTACTGAGAAATCATGATCATCCGCCAATGCGCAATGAAGCATGCCCGAAATCATCCCAACTCGCTCCCCGCGATCAAAAAGATCCAACACATCAACGTCCGACTGATACCGGATGATGTATAGCAGCGACTTTTCTCTTTCCACAGATTCGAAGTTCAGGTTTGCGGGAGGCTTTGTGTGGTCTTTCACACAACCTGAGCAAATAGCGAGCAAGCAACAAATGAGCACCCTGTACATCATGGAAAATCCTTCATGATTGAGTCAAAAAGCATATCGGCTGCCGATTTGCTCCCCGCGATACGGGCAGTAAACAACCCCAAAGCATTTGCATGATTTGTGTCTACATTGACGTTTAATGAAGGGCCAAAGGAGATAAGCCACTTTTCACCAATCCGTCGAAATTCACATTCGGCGAGCCACTGGCATCGGATTGGTGCCATGTCCCGGGTGTGGGCAGGCGGTTGGGTCGGTGACGCGGGCGGCGGGTTTTCCGCTCATGAACAGCTCCTTGCAGTGTTACGGGTCATCCTTTGGGGGGCGCAAGCATGCGTGAATTTTCCGGGTGCTTCAAACCTCCAGGCAAAAAAAGGCGCCCGATCGAGGCGCCTTTTTCATTCGTGCAACCACTCACATCAACGCGACGGCGGCACCCGAATATCCCCCGCCCGGCACTGGGTCTTCACGCCCTTGCCACACGCGCCGAACTGCAGATCCTTGCCCATGCACACGCGCACTTCCGAGAGTTCCGGGCCGCTGCAGATCACCGCGATGCCATTGGCCGGGATCCCCGGGTTGGCCTTGCGGAACAGGTCGGCGATTTCCTGGGCTTCGAAGTAATACGAGGAGCTGAACGGTTGCAGCTCCTGCGGGATTTTCACCGCGCCAACCGCTTTGTCCGCTTCGTCCAGATAACCCATTGCGCCCAGACCGCTGCAGGTGCCGTGCTTGGACCATTCGTGATCGAGCAGTTTCTTGGTCGGGAACAGTGTCAGGCCCTTGGTGGTTTCCGCCGCCGACAACGTGGTCAGCGGTGGGCAGGACTCCGGCCAGCCGCCGTTGGCGTATTGCGGCCACAAGCCGTGCAGCACGAAGCCGTAGCCCTTGCCGGAGCATTGCACGTCATCTTTGTGGGTGAGGCAGAACGTTGGCGACCAGGACAGCGTCAGCAGGTAGTAATCGAACTGCCCCGCCACCGCTTCCGTTTGTACCTTGCTGGCGTTCGACTGACGCGCCGAACTCAGGCCGATGCTACCGGCCGTCAGCGCGATCAGCGCCAGAATTGTAAACAGCTTTTTCATGTACCCGCTCCTTGGGACGCCTGCGTCCGTGGTTTTTGATGCTGACCAGACTTGGCCAGCGCTGATTTCGCCATGCTTGTGTTGCAAGCGCATGACGCAAGGCAAGGCCGTACGCCGTTGAACGGTCTACGATTAACAGGCAGACATCAAACCAAGGGATCCGAAATGAGTAAAGCAGACGAACTCGCCGCCAAACTCAAGCAAACCCGGCACACCCATGCGGATGCCGCGCTGGAGATCGATTGCTGGCCGGCGCAGGTCTACGATCTGTACCACCGCATCGAGGCCTGGCTGCAGCCAGTCACTGAAGTGGGCCTGAAAATCCGTCGCAACCCGACCCACGTTTGCGAAAGCTCACCCGATGGCGAAAGTCACGATTACGCGATCGACCAACTGGTGATCGAAGCCAACCAGCAAACCCTGACCTTTGATCCCATCGCCCGGTTTACCGAAGACGGCGCCGGCCGCGTGCAGATCACCCTGCCGGATCGCAACACCTATCTGCTGCGCACCGTCGATGAACATCATGAGAGCCATTGGTGGTTGCAAACGGTGGAAACCGGGCAGGAACTGGATGCCATTGCGCTGACCGAGAACAACCTGTTGCAGGTGGTGCAGGAGGGGCTCGGTCTGTAACGCGAGCGGCCAAACTGTCAAAACTGTAATCCCCCTCTCAGCCAACTGAAAGCCAGCGCTGGGTAGCCTCCCCGTCATGAATCAAACGGGGACTTCCAGCGCATGCCTTCCAACACCTCAAGACGCACCTTCGTCAAAGGCCTGGCCGCCAGCGGCCTGCTCGGCGGCCTCGGTCTGTGGCGCGCGCCGGTCTGGGCGTTGCCCCCGCCTGGGCAGATCAACGAACTGAGCGGCAGCGAATTCGAGCTGTTCATCGGCGAAACCCCGGTCAACTTCACCGGCAGCCCGCGCACTGCGCTGACCATCAATGGCAGTCTGCCCGGCCCGCTCTTGCGCTGGCGCGAGGGTGATACGGTGACGTTGCGGGTGCGCAACCGGCTCAAGGACAGCACTTCGATTCATTGGCACGGCATCCTGCTGCCAGCCAACATGGACGGCGTGCCGGGTCTGAGTTTTCACGGCATCGAACCCGGCGGCGTATACGTCTACCAGTTCAAGGTGCGGCAGCACGGCACTTACTGGTATCACAGCCATTCCGGCTTGCAGGAGCAGGCCGGGGTTTACGGGCCGCTGGTGATCGACGCGAAAGAGCCGGAGCCGTTCCAGTACGACCGCGACTACGTGGTGATGCTCAGCGACTGGACCGACGAAGACCCGGCCAGCCTGATGAAGACCCTGAAAAAGCAGTCCGACTACTACAACGACCACAAGCGCACCGTTGGCGATTTCATCGACGACGTCAGCGACAAAGGCTGGGGGGCCAGCGTCGCCGACCGCACGATGTGGGCCGAAATGAAGATGAACCCCACCGACATCGCCGACGTCAGTGGCGCCACCTACACCTTCCTGATCAACGGCCACACGCCCGACAGCAACTGGACCGGACTGTTTCGCCCCGGCGAAAAACTGCGCCTGCGGCTGATCAACGGCTCGGCCATGACTTACTTCGACGTGCGCATTCCGGGGCTGAAAATGACCGTGGTCGCGGCAGACGGTTTGCACGTCAAACCGGTCAGCGTCGACGAGCTGCGCATCGCCGTGGCGGAGACCTACGACGTGATCGTCGAGCCTGACAGCGAGGCCTGCACCCTGTTTGCCCAGGCCATGGATCGCAGCGGTTACGCCCGCGCCACCCTCGCCACCCGCGCCGGTCTGGCAGTACCGGTGCCTGCGCTGGACCCGCGCCCGTTGGTGACCATGGATGACATGGGCATGGCCGGGATGGATCACGGCTCGATGGACATGAGCGCCATGGCGGGCATGGATCACTCGGCGATGGGTCCGATGCAATCGCACCCCGCCAGCGAACAGGACAATCCGCTGGTGGACATGCAAGCCATGAGCACCGCGCCGAAACTCGACGACCCTGGCCTCGGCCTGCGCAACAACGGCCGTCGCGTGCTGACCTACGCCGACCTGCGCAGCACCTTCGAAGACCCGGACGGCCGCGATCCCGGGCGCACGATCGAGCTGCACCTGACCGGGCACATGGAGAAGTTCGCCTGGTCGTTCAACGGCATCAAGTTCTCCGACGCCGAGCCGCTGCGCCTCAAGTACGGCGAGCGCATCCGTCTGGTGCTGGTCAACGACACCATGATGACCCACCCCATCCACCTGCACGGCATGTGGAGCGATCTGGAAGACGAGAACGGCAACTTTCAGGTGCGCAAACACACCATCGACATGCCCCCCGGTACCCGTCGCAGCTATCGGGTGACGGCCGATGCATTGGGCCGCTGGGCCTATCACTGCCATCTGCTTTATCACATGGAAACCGGCATGTTCCGCGAAGTGCGGGTGGAAGAATGAAGGGGCCGATCATGACTCGAATCGCAGCGTTCTCCTTGTTAATCATCGGCAGCTCCGTCATGGCCGCCGACGACATGCAAGGCATGGATCACAGTCAGATGCCCGGCATGGATCACTCGATGCAGAGCATGGACGACGGCATGATGCAGCCCGCCGCGCCGACAGAAAGTCGCACGCCGATCCCGGTGCTGACCGACGCCGACCGCGCCGCCGTGTTTGTCAGCCCCGGCGGCCATCAGGTGCACGACAGCGCGATCAACAGCTACTTCCTCGCCGACAAACTCGAATGGCAAAACGCCGATGACGGCAGCGCTTTGGCCTGGGATTTGTCCGGCTGGATCGGCGGCGACATCGATCGCCTGTGGCTGCGCTCCGAAGGCGAACGCAGCAACGGCAAGGCCGAGGACGCCGAGCTCCAGGCTTTGTGGGGCCATGCGATTTCGCCGTGGTGGGACGTGGTCAGCGGCGTGCGTCAGGACTTCAAACCCGGCGCCCCACAAACCTGGGCCGCGTTCGGTGTGCAGGGCATGGCGCTGTACAACTTCGAAGCCGAGGCTACGGCGTTTCTCGGCGAAGGCGGACAAAGCGCACTGCGGTTGGAGGGCGATTACGACATTCTGCTGACCAATCGGCTGATCCTGCAGCCCACCGCCGAGCTCAACGTCTACGGCAAAAACGACCCGCAACGGGGCCTCGGCTCCGGCCTGTCGAACACTGAAACCGGCCTGCGCCTGCGCTACGAAATCCGCCGCGAATTTGCGCCGTACCTCGGCGTGACGTGGCACCGCACCTACGGCAACACCGCCGATTACGTCCGCGAAGAAGGCGAAAATCGCAGCGAAGCACGGCTCGTGCTTGGTGTGCGGCTGTGGTTCTGAATCCCATTGAAAAACAACCCCAGAGGTCTTGCATGCGCACGTTGAATATCACCCTTGTACTCGCCAGCGGATTGCTCCTGAGCAGCCTCGCTCAGGCTCACCCGAAACTGCTGTCATCAACCCCGGCCGAAGGTGCCGACGGCGCGGCTCCCGACAAGATCGAACTGCACTTTTCCGAGAGCCTGCTGACTCAGTTCTCCGGCGCCAAATTGGTGATGACCGAGATGCCGGGCATGGCTCATTCGCCGATGCCGATGAAGGCCAGAGTCAGCGCCGGCAGCGACCCGAAATCCATGCTCGTCACCCCGCTCACGCCGTTGCCCGCCGGCACCTACAAGGTCGAGTGGCGCGCGGTGTCGTCCGACACGCACCCGATCACCGGCAACGTCACGTTCAAAGTGCAGTGAGCGATGGCTGAACTGATCAACATCATTCTGCGCCTGGCGTTGTATGTGGATTTGCTGCTGTTGTTCGGGGTGGCGTTGTTTGCGCTGTACAGCGTGAACGCGCCGCTGCGGTTCAGGCCGCTGTTGCGTGGATTGGCGTTGATCGGGGCCCTGCTGTCAGTGGCTGGAGTGCTGCTGATGACGAGCGCCATGAGTGGCGAAACCGAACTCGCCGCACTCTGGCCGCACCTGCAGATGATGCTGCTGGAAACGGACGTCGGGTTGGCGTGGGCGCTGCGCATGATTGCACTGATCGTGGTGCTGGCTCAGCCGGGGAAGTGGCTCGCGTCGATGGCCGGCGCGGTCGCCCTCACCTCCCTTGCGTGGAGTGGGCACGGAGCAATGGACGAGGGCTCGCTGCGGGTCTGGCATTTCCTCAGCGACATCCTGCATCTGCTGGCGGCGGGGGCATGGTTGGGCGGTATGCTGGCGCTGGTGCTGCTGGCGCGGGGTGGTGTGGATGAAGCACGGATTCGCCTGCTGGCTGCGGCGGTGAAACGCTTCGAATGGATCGGCGCGGCGATTGTGCTGACGCTGTCAGTGAGCGGCGTGGTGAATTACCTGTTCATCGTCCGCCCGAGGCTGGATGAGGTGCTGCTCGGCACCTATGGGATGTTGCTGGCGATCAAGGTTTTGCTGTTTGCCGTGATGCTGGTTCTGGCGGCGCTGAACCGCTTTCACCTTGGGCCTGCGCTGGAGCGATCGCTACGCGATGGACAGCACGTCATCGCGGCGCATGCACTCAGGCGCAGCGTGCTGCTGGAACTGGGCATGGCCCTGCTGATCGTGGCGTTGGTGGCGTGGCTCGGCACGTTGAGTCCGGACGCGGGATGACACCCGAGAAGGCCTTTCACTACACTGGCTCACCGTCCTCTGCAGAAGCCCGATGTCCATGACCATTCTAAAAAGCACGATGATCCTTTGCGGCGCGCTGACCCTGGCCGCTGGCGTTCAGGCGCAGGAAAGCCCTTCGCACCTCGACAGCATCCAGCAACAAGGCCAACTGCGCGTCTGCACCACCGGCGACTACAAGCCCTACACCTTCAAGCGCACCGACGGCGACTTCGAGGGCATCGACATCGCCATGGCGCGCTCGCTGGCCGACAGCCTAGGAGTCAAGGTCGAGTGGGTGCAAACCACCTGGAAAACCCTGATGCCGGACATGCAGGCCGGCAAGTGCGACATCGGCATGGGCGGGATTTCGGTGACGCTGGAACGGCAGAAAAAAGCCTTCTTCAGCAACACTCTCGACAGCGACGGCAAGATTCCGCTGGTACGCTGCGCCGACCAGTCCAAATACCAGACCGTCGAGCAGATCAACCAGCCCAACGTGCGTCTGGTCGAACCCGCCGGCGGCACCAACGAAGCCTTCGTCCACGCCTTCCTGCCCAAGGCGCAACTGGCCCTGCACGACAACGTGACGATCTTCCAGCAACTGCTCGACAACAAGGCCGACGTGATGATCACCGACGCCTCGGAAGCGCTGTATCAGCAGAAACTCAAACCGGGGTTGTGCGCGGTGAATCCGCACCAGTACATGCAGTATGGCGAGAAGGCGTATTTGCTGCCGCGCGATGACATCAGCTGGAAACTGTACGTTGATCAGTGGCTGCATCTGAGCAAAGTCACTGGCAGTTATCAGAAGATCATTGGTGAGTGGCTGGCGCTGCCGCAGTAATCTTCTAGGCACAAACATTTGTGGCGAGGGAGCTTGCTCCCGCTGGGCTGCGCAGCAGGCCTTCTTTTGAGGGGCCGCCTCGCGCCCCCAGCAGGAGCAAGCTCCCTCGCCACATTGATTCTCAGCCAGGAAATCTATCAATCGTCATGCAACATCCCGGAGCTGTACTGGTTCAAGCTGCTGCCAATGCTGTTGCCGCCAAACTTCAGGGTCGTCGCATGACTGCGCCCCTCCGGCGATTGGCAATCCGAGGAGAAACAACTGGTGGTGGTCAAACCTCCGGCGCCTGAACAGGCACTCAATACCGAGACAGCTGCGGCGATCAACAGCACTTTGACGACATTGGTGCGCATGGTACAGCTCCCCTTGGGATGATCTTGTGCAAGCATCCTAGGCCTAAGCCGCACCCGGCAAGATGAAATTTTGCTGATCGACAGCGCGGGTTCAGAATCCAGGGCTGCGGCAATCGGCTGGTCTGCCGACAACGCCGCAAAAGACTCTGTCACCCCATTGGAAAAACGCCCCCGGCCCGCTCATTCCCTTCCCGGTCTGGGTATCGCAATACGGCTACTGGTCTTGACCTCACGCAACGCCAGGCTGGACTGGATGGACGCAATCCCTACTTGGCGCCTGAGCACCTGCTCGATGAAATCGCTGTAACTGTCCAGATCCTCGGCCAGCACCTGCAACACATAATCGGCATCGCCGGTGATCTTGTGACAGGACAGCACCTGGGGCAGTTGCGCAATCACCGACTCGAAGGCGTCGGGCGCGTGATCGGCGTGGGTGGAAAAACGGATGTGCACGAACGCCATGATGTCCAGCCCGAGCATTCGCCGATCAAGGTTGGCCTGATAGCCCTTGATCACCCCGGCCTCCTCCATTCTTTTGCGCCGCCGCCAGCAAGGCGTAAGGCTCAACGACAGCCGCTCACTGAGTTCAGCGTTGGAAATACTGGCGTCTTCCTGCAACAACTCAAGAATCGCCAGGTCGGTCTCGTCGAGACTGATGCGTTTGGATAATTTTTTCTGCATGACGCCAATCCTGAGTAAGAACGCCCGATTAATCTACCGAATCAAGAAAACAAAGCAAAGAAAGCGCAGGTCAGCCGGAACAGAATATTTGCACTGGCTCACATTAACGGATGCGCAGAATGTTTACAGTTTTCAGTGATTCCCACCGTTTGCACCATGGCACCGAATTGAAGGACGGCGTGCTCAAGCCGTCATTCGAACAACCGAGTCGGGCCGATACCGTGCACAACCGCGTCAAACAGGTCGGCCTGGGGCAAATCGTCGAACCGCGTGCGTTTGACCGCTCGTGCTACGTCAACGCGCACAGTGAGCGCTACGTCAGTTTTCTGGAAAGTGCCTGGACCGAATGGTGCGCAACCGGACGCACGCACGATGCCTTGCCCCTGATCTGGCCGGTACGCGATCTGGCCAACGAGCAAGTGCCGACGTTCATCGACGGCAAGCTCGGCTTCTATGCCATGGATGCCGGTTCGCCCATCACCGCCACGACCTGGCAAGCGGTGAAAACCAGCGCGGATATCGCCCTCACCGGACTCGCACTGATCGATGAAGGCCACGACAGCGCCTTTGCCCTGTGCCGCCCGCCCGGCCATCACGCTGCGCGCGAATACATGGGCGGTTATTGCTACCTCAATAACGCCGCGATTGCCGCGCAACAGGCCATCACCCAAGGCGCCAAGCGTGTCGCGGTGCTCGACGTCGACTTCCACCACGGCAACGGCACCCAGAACATTTTCTACCAGCGCAGCGACGTCATGTTCGTGTCGCTGCATGGTGAACCTGCGGTGTCCTACCCGTACTTTTCAGGTTACAGCCACGAAGTCGGCGCGGGTGTCGGCGAGGGTTACAACCTCAACTACCCGCTGCCGAAAAACACCACGTGGGAGAGCTACCGCAACGCCCTGCTCCACGCCTGCAAAAAACTCCAGCAGTTCTCACCTGAGGTGCTGGTGATTTCCCTCGGTGTCGACACGTTCAAGGACGACCCCATCAGCCACTTCCTGCTGGAAAGCGAGGACTTCATCGGCATCGGAACGCTGATCGCCAGTGTCGGTAGCCCCACCCTGTTCGTGATGGAGGGCGGCTACATGGTCGATGAAATCGGCATCAATGCGGTGAACGTGCTGCATGGTTTCGAGAGTAAACGCAGCTGAACCATCCCCGCTCTGCGGCCTTTGAATGACTGAATCGGAGAACAACAACATGACGCTTTTTATTGATGTCGATGATGCTGCACGCCTGTTCACCCAGGTCGGCATCCGCCGGGCCATCCGCGACATGGCGAGCTACATCGAAGCGGACTACGCACGCTGGGCACAATTTGATAAATCGCCGCGCACGGCCAACCACTCGGCAGACGGCGTGATCGAGCTGATGCCCACCGACGATGGCCAGCAGTACTCGTTCAAATACGTCAACGGCCATCCGGACAATGGTCAGCGCAACTTGCTGACCGTCATGGCTTTCGGGCTGCTGGCCGATGTGCAGAGTGGCTATCCGACCCTGCTCAGCGAACTGACATTGACCACCGCCGTGCGCACCGCTGCCACCTCGGCACTGGTTGCGCAGTCGCTGGCTCGCCCGGGTGCGACCTCGATGGCGATCATCGGCAACGGTGCGCAGAGTGAGTTTCAGGCGCTCGCCTTTCATGAAATGTTGGGCATCAGCGAAATCCGCATCTTCGATATTGATCGCGACGCTTCGCTCAAGTTGAAGCACAACCTGGCGGCGTTTCCGCAGATCGAAGTGATTCTGGCCGACTCGGTAAAGGACGCGGTCAAGGGTGCGCATATCGTCACCACAGTCACCGCCGACAAAGCCTACGCAACGATTCTCACGCCCGAAATGATCGAACCCGGCATGCATATCAATGCGGTCGGCGGCGACTGCCCGGGTAAAACCGAACTGCACGCCGACATCCTGCGCAACGCCCGGGTCATCGTCGAATTCGAGCCGCAAACACGCATCGAAGGCGACATTCAGCAATTGGAGGCCGACTCTCCAGTGGTCGAGTTTTTCCGGATTGTGCAGGGCGAAGTGCCCGGCCGCGAGAGCGATACGCAGGTGACGGTCTTTGATTCGGTGGGCTTTGCTCTGGAAGATTTTTCGTCACTGCGCTACCTCAACGACCTGGCTCAGCAACAGCAAATCGGCCAGCGCATCCACCTGGTGCCGACGCCGGCCAACATCAAAAATCTCTTCCAGTTGCTGGACCCACAACCGGCAACAGCCTCACGTCTGCGCACCGTCAGTTAATCAGCAAGGACCGCCCCCACGCGATTTTGCGAGGGGGCCATTCACTCTCCAGGCATCGCTGTGATTAGCCGCTGCCTCTCTAACAAGAACGCTCGACACCTACTTTCTGCCAAAACTCAAAAACATAAAATCAAGAGGTTTTGCAATGAAATCGAATCCTTCCGGGCTGCTTGAACAGCCCGCGCTGCAGCGCACGCTCAGCAATCGTCACATCCAATTAATGGCCATGGGCGGTGCCATCGGTACGGGCCTGTTCATGGGCTCCGGGAAGATCATCGCCCTCTCCGGGACGTCGATTATCCTCATCTACATGATCATCGGTCTGTTCGTTTTTTTCGTCATGCGCGCCATGGGCGAAATGCTCCTGTCCAACCTGAACTTCAAAACCTTTGCCGACTTTGCCGGCGCCTACCTCGGCCCGCGCGCGGCATTTTTTCTCGGCTGGTCGTATTGGTTGAGCTGGAGCGTGGCGGTGATCGGCGATGCCGTCGTGGTCGGTGGATTCTTCCAGTACTGGTTCCCCGAGGTACCGGCGTGGATACCCGCCGTCGGCATGTTGGCGACGTTGTTTGCGCTGAATGTGCTGACGGTCAGGCTGTTCGGTGAGGTGGAATTCTGGTTCGCGATCATCAAAATCATTGCCGTCGTGACCTTGATCGGCGTCAGCACCGTGCTGATTGCCACTTCCTTCGTGTCCCCGAGTGGCGTCACCGCATCCCTGAGTCACCTGGTGGATAAACAGGCGGCCTTCCCTAACGGCTTGTTCGGCTTCTTCGCCGGATTTCAGATGGCAATTTTCTCCTTCGCCGGCACCGAGTTGATCGGCACCGCCGCCGCTGAAACCCGATCTCCAGAGAGGACTTTACCCAAGGCCATCAACTCGATTCCGCTGCGGATCATCCTGTTCTACGTGCTGGCACTGACCTGCATTATTGCCGTGACCTCGTGGCAGCAGGTGTCTCCGGTCAAGAGCCCCTTTGTCGAACTGTTTCTCGTGGCTGGGTTTCCCGCGGCCGCCGGTATCGTCAACTTCGTGGTCCTGACATCGGCGGCATCATCGGCCAACAGTGGCGTGTTTTCATCGAGCCGCATGCTGTTCGGCCTGGCCAACCAGCAAAACGCTCCGGGCATCTTCCGGCGACTGTCAGGTAACAGCGTGCCGCTGCTGAGTCTGGCGTTCACCACACTGCTGATGCTGATTGGGGTGCTGGTGCTGTTCATCGTGCCGGAAGTGATGACCGCCTTCACCATCGTCTCCACCGTGTCGGCGATTCTGGTGATTTTCACCTGGTCGACCATCCTCGCGTCGTACATTGCCTATCGCAAAAAACGCCCGGACCTGCATGCGAAGTCGGCTTACAAGATGCCCGGCGGCGTACCGATGGCCTGGTTTTCCCTGGCATTTCTAGGCTTTGTGCTGTGTCTGCTGGCATTGCGACCTGACACGCGGATTGCCTTGATGGTCATGCCGGGTTGGTTCGTATGGTTGGCGATTGCTTACCAGTTGACTCGCTCAAGGCAGACGAAATCGGCAGTGGAGTCGGCGAGCCAGTTTGGCTGAATCTGCACGCCTGAGCCGTCACCTCAACGTGATGGCTCAGGCTCAAAGACCAGCCCCCGTCAGATCGGTTGCCACGCCTGCGCAGGAATCTGCGCCATCGCCTCAAACGCCGGTTTGGCGAACCAGAATCCCTGCATCAGATAAATCCCGCAATCAGCGAGAAAATCCCGCTCCTCGGGGTGCTCGATGCCCTCGGCAATCACCTCGACGCCCAACTCGGCACACATGCCCACCACGCCACGCACAATCGCCTGGCGTACGCGGTCGCGATGGATATCGCGAATCAGCGCCATGTCCAGTTTGATCAGATCCGGCTGAAAGTCCGCCAGCAGGTTCAGCCCGGAATACCCCGCACCGAAGTCATCAATGGCGGTCTTGAAGCCGAACTCGCGGTATTCGCGCAAGATGTTCATCAAGTGTTTGTTGCTTTCGACGTGCTCGCCTTCGACCGCTTCGAAGATCAGCCGATCGAGCGGGAACGCATGTGCGCGGGCCGCCTCCAGCGTGCTGCGAATGCACATGTCCGGGCGATACACCGCGTTGGGCAGGAAATTGATCGAGAGAAACCCGGTGAGCCCCAACTGCGCAGCCGTGGAGATCGCACGCACGCGGCACAGTTGATCGAAGCGATAGCGGTTCTGGTCATCGACCTGCTGCAGAACCGAAAGCGCCCCTTCGCCCTGCACGCCCCGGACCAATGCCTCGTGGGCGAAGGTCGATTGATCACGCACATCGACAATCGGCTGGAACGCGAAGGAGAACGCCATATCGGCCTCGCCTTTTTGCCGGCATCCTTGGCACCCCCCGCTGGGCTGGGGGAAAATTGGTGTATTGGTCATGACGCCCCCTGAGAGCGGGTTGCAACCATCCATGGCCCAGAAAAAAATCACTGCACGGACCGGGTGGCGCCGCTTGGCGGCCCCCGCTTATACAGGCTGACCGGTCAATTCCGGCCAAGTTCATTGCGAAATGCCATCAGGTGCGGAAATGCGCCGTCATGCGTTGCAGGTCCTGCCCCAGCGATGCCAGCTCAATGGTCGCGGCAGCACTTTCTTCGCTGGCGACGGCCGACTGATCGGCCACATCGCGCACACTGACGATGCTGCGGTTGATCTCATCGGCCACCGCACTTTGCTGCTCGGCGGCGGCGGAAATCTGCAGGCTCATTTGCTGGATCGTGCCGATCGAATGGTTGATCTCGGTAATCGCCTGCTCGGCCTTCTGCGCCAGCACCACGGTGTCCAGCGTGCGCTCGCGGCTGGATGTCATCAGTGTAGATGCCGCTTGCGTGCCCTGTTGCAGGGTGACAATCAGCGCTTCGATTTCCTTGGTCGAATCCTGCGTGCGCTGCGCCAGCGAGCGCACTTCATCGGCAACCACGGCAAAACCACGCCCCTGCTCCCCCGCCCGCGCCGCTTCAATCGCCGCGTTCAGCGCCAGCAAGTTGGTCTGCTCGGCGACAGCCTTGATCACATCGATGACCTTGCCGATCTGCTCACTGTCCTGGGACAGCACGTTCATCGCCGCGCCCAACTCCTCGATCGCCACCGACAGTTCGCTGATCTGCACAGTCGCCTGCTTGACCACCGCACTGCCGTGACGCGCCTGCTGATCGGCCAGTGTCGCGGCGGCGGATGCGTCGGTGGTGTTGCGCGCCACCTCCTGCACCGTCGAGGCCATTTCGTGCATCGCCGTGGCGACCTGATCCACCTCGACTTTCTGCTGACGCACACCGGCGCTGGTCTGTTCGCTCATCGCCGAGAGTTTCTCCGCCGACGTCGAAATATGTGTCACGCCGTTACCGATCCCCTGCACCAACGTGTTCAGACTTTGCGCCATGTCCTGCATCGCGTTTTGCAGATCGCCCAACTCATCCTTGCGGCTGGATTTGGCTTGCACCGTCAGATCGCCCTTGGCAATCCGTCGCGCCAGCTCCACCGTCAGCGCCAGCGGCCCGGTGATCTGCCGCGAGATCAGCACCGCAGCCAACAGACCGACCACCAGTGCCAGCACCGTCAGCACGGCAATCTGGATAAACGCACGCTGTTGATCGTCCCGCGCCAGACGCTGCTGGGTGTCCATCAGGCCGGTCATGATGCTGTCCATCGCCTGGCTCTGTTGATCCACCTGCTGACGCAGGCTCTGCTTCTGCTCGAACAGCGCGGCGACCTCGACCAGCACCTCGCGATAACGGCGCATGCCGGCCTGCGCCTCTTCAAGCTGACTCGACAAGGCCGCCGGCAAACCGCTGCGCGCCTTGCTCATGTCGGCCAGGAAGGCATCGGTGGTGTCCAGCAGCACTTTTTTGTTGGCCTCGCTCGGCACGGCGATATAACGCCGCAACATCAGCCGAAACATCGTCATGCCATTGCGCAGATCCGCCACGGTGCGCAAGTCCGCCACCCGCGCGCTGTCGGCAGACGCCAACGCGCTGGCCGTGGTGCTCTCGAACATGCTGTTGAAGGTCTCGGCGTACTTGTCCGACATCGCCCCCAACGGTTTCAGCGCATCGCTGGTCGCCTTGTCCGCCTCGACCAAACGCTTGACCTGCTGATCGTAAGCCAGCGTGGTGTCCTGCAAACGCTTCAAGGCCTGCTGGTTTTCCGCCCGCGTCAGGGTCTGCAACGCCTTGGCGATCAGCCCCTGCAACACCGTCAGCTGCGACTGATAGGCCTCGGCATAAGCGACATCCGCCGCCGCTTCGTACTGCTTCTCCGACAGCCGCATGTCCTGCGTCGCATCGTTGAGCGTACCGATCAAACGCGTGGTACCCAGGCGATCAACCAGCACATTGCTGCTGTTATAGCCAATGAAGGCCACCGCCCCCACCGCCAGCAAAAGAACGCCAAACCCGGCCCCCAACTTTCGGGAAACCTTGATGTTGCCCAGGAAATTCGATGCTTCTGCCATGTTCAGCCTCTAACGCCCTGACGCGATTCAGCGTCAGGCACAAAAAGTAGATCTCTGATAACCGGAGTTACCGCTCATATTCGGGGTCGTCGTCCTGGGCGAAATACGGGCAGCTTCCACTGACCCGGCTGCAACAACCTGACGCGAAAAGCCGTACCGACGGCCCACGCACCAGCGGACAAACCCAGGACTGACGCTGGATTTATCGTTTCAGCAAAGGTGTTGGAACGGATGCTATAAATTTTGGGAAAAGTTGTACAACTTTATATTTTTGTATAATTGTTGAACTTTTTTTATCGCGTGATGCCGCATTGCCATCATTTTTTGTGGCACATCGCTATTGCTGCGGAAACAGGCTGAAACCCGCCATTTTCGGCGGTTGTTTTGCGCATCGACAGAACGCCCTCCGCGACCACGACCTCGCCGCTCGCCACGGAGGGCCGCGAACTACGCCTTGAGCTCGACGTTATCCAACGCCTGATTCACCGCCAACTCCCCCAACATCACCACCTGCGCAATGCCCAGCAGCGTCTTGCGGTGCGAGACATCCAGCAACGCGGCGAAATCGTTGAGCATGGTCGTGGCGGAACCCAATGATTCACTGGCGTTGGCGAGCAGGGATTCAGTGTCGTAGGCCGGATTGGCGAGGAACATTGGTCTGGTTTGATCACCGCTGGCCATGATCTGGCTGGCCGGGGTGAGGTAGTGATCGAGGGCGCGTTCGGCGGCTTCGTGGAGTTTGCGGGAATCGAGGGATTCGTAGGGGGATGCGGGGTTGGATTCGGGTGGGTTGGGTGTTGGTTTGAACATGGATGGAGCCTCTAGTGCGAATACTAAAAGGAGCCATCACCCTCGCTACCAAACGATAGGTGGCGGCCATACGCGGGTTGGTAGACCGGTCGCACTAGAACCCGGCGCCCACGAATGAGCCCCACGCATGACCACCATGAAATGTGAGCCCCGAGAAAGGACTGCACACGGTGATGCCATGAGTCTAGAAACGAAGCGGGCTACCAAACCCGATCACTGGTTTTCAGTGACACAGGGACGATAGAACCCGCGAGCTAGACGCACAAGCCGGCGGATTCTGTCTTAGTTGTAGGGGGAGGCGCAAGGTGGTGTAGGGCCGGATCCGTGCTGACCACAACACTTTAAACAGGCTGAATCTCAACTGTTTAAATTGAAGGCGCTGTACCAAGACACGGGCCCAGCCGAGTCTGATAAAGTCGGCACCGGTTCATTCGTTGACAGGGAGTCAAACATGGCAAAGCCAGCCGCACGCATCAGCGATCCCACCAGTTGCCCAATGCCTGGGCACGGCCCCAAAGCCATCGCCTCCGGTTCCCCCGACGTATTCTTCGACGGACTTGCGGCTGCTCGAAAAGGCGACGCTTGCACTTGTGGCAGCGCATTAGCTTCAGCGGTTTCAGGGACAGTGTTCATCAATGGCAAAAATGCCGCGCTTGTCGGCACCACTGGTACGCATGGAGACGTTGTGATTGGTGGATCGGGAACAGTGATCATCGGTGACTCCCATACACCAGCTCCCTTTACAGCCCCTACCCCTATCATCGTTCACCCTGGTTGGATCAGCTTCAATATCCCAGGGGAGGAGTCATATCAGGGCATGAGTTGCACCGCACACTTTGACGACGGAACTACCCTATCAGGCGTTTTTGATAACGCCAACACTGTGAAATTTCTCAATATCCCCGGGAAAATTTGTCACAAGCTTGAATTCGGTACACAAGAGGAATCGGCCGCTGGTTCGATCTTCGATACATTATTCAACGCTTCTTTGAAATAAGGGTTTTTTCATGACTGAACCATTGCTCGTCACGGGAAGCTACGTTGTCCAGAAAGCACACGCGCTCGAAAATTCGCCCTTGGATATGGCTATTGCGGGAATGGAAGGTGCTGCTACAAGATTTTCTGTAGACGCTATATCGGATGCAAAAGTACGCACCAACTACATGAACAACATCAAACGTATGTCAGTGGAAACAAAAGCCGAAGTTGCTGCAGGAAGGCTTAGTGCTAAAGAAGGAGCAGCGTTCTGCCAAGAGATGCGAAACAGAATTTTGCTGGAGCATCGAAAATACACTTCGGCACAAGGCGTGGCCTTTGCCGAGAGAAAAAAGAGACTTCCTCCAACGCTTCAGGAAACGCTAGATAAATACGCACTAAAAACCGCAAAAGTGGAGTACAGCAAACTTACTCCGGAACAAAAAAGCAAAGTTTACTATGAGATTCTTGACTCAGCAGGTCGGGACAATGCACCGGTAAGTAGGGGAACCAAGAAATTAAGAATTATGGGGAAAGTCGGTTTATTGGTCACCGCCACCTTCGCCGTTTATGAAATTATGAATGCTGACAACAAAATGAAGGAAACAGCCAGACAAGGAATCATCATCGGCGGTGGGGCTGCGGGTGGTGGGTTGGCGGGCTTGGGCGTTTCCGCATTTTGCGGGCCTGGTGCCATTGCATGTGCTGTAGCAATCGTATTGGCAGGCAGTATTGCAGGAGGCATCGCTGGTAGCGTTGTTGCTGATACCTTTGATGAAGAGTTGGAGGAATTTTCTAAATGGGACGCGCTATGACAAAGCAACAAAGAGCGGATATTCGCTGGGCATTGTCAGACGCATTCGTTGATAACGAAGTCGACTACGCTGCGATTGCGCGGCAGACAGAAGAATTTGATAGAGACGAAATCAAGCGAATTTTGTTTGAAGAAGTGGCGCCTGTTTGTCATTCCAACCTTGAAAGCACACTTCCGACTATCTGGCTTTGTTTCAATAGAGAAGAACTGGAAAGCGACATTGAAGAAATGCTTAACGCAAAGAAACATAACTGGATGAAGAGCCAGCTAAACTCCCTATTGGTAAAATGGCTAAAACTCAGATACAAATATATTTGGCACAACATAGAAACTCATTATTAACAACCCGAAAGGAATGCAGTACCAAAAAGCACACCAACTTATCACCTGCAACAAACAATCAAATTTCGCTAGAGGCCCTTAGCGAAGATCCGTTCAAAAACGGCAAGGACGATCAGAAAGTCTAGACAGGAACGCTCAAAAAAGCGGACCTCACTTGGAGAATATATAAATCATCGTCCCACCACCGTCACGAACGAAAGCTTGGCACTCAATTGCAACTCCTCTCTGCTCAACCGTAGCGATCTCTCCGCTATCATTAAGCGCCCGCGCCCTACACTGCTTCGAATATTTCATAATATCGGCGGCCGATCGTGTCGAAACCAAACTACCTGCCCTTCCTACTAGATCATAGAATTGCTGATCCGGGGTCGGACCGTCCCATGAGATCGCAACATTCGGTAGGCCGGTTGCGCAGCTAAGAGACAAAGTCATGTATTGCCCATCACGAAAGTGCGTTGTCTGTTTGCCTTCGGTTTGCCTATCCAGTGTTAAGTGACGCTCCGCATAAAGTTTCGAAAGGATTGACTCGCAATTATCAGCAAGCGCGCTGTTAGAAAGCGTCAAAAGAGCAATGATGGTACCAACGCTGATCCGAAATTTACCGCTCATGAGCGTCCTTTTGTGATCGTTTTCGATCAGTTCTTCAATTAAAAGGGGGTAGATTTATTACTGCCAAGCATTCCCCCAATGCTTGGCTAATTTTTGAGCATAGACCTCCGCCAGCTATCAAACCCGTCCGCCCCCCATTCCTGATAAACTCCCCCACCTCCCAGCCCCACCCAATCCAGAACCGCCAATGTCCCCTATCTCCGCCATACCCGCCCCACTCTCCCGCCGCTTCTCCGTTGCCCCGATGATGGACTGGACTGATAGGCATTGCAGATACTTCCTACGCCTCCTGTCGAAGAACGCCCTGCTCTACACCGAAATGGTCACCACCGGCGCCCTCCTCAACGGCGATCACGAACGCTTCCTCCGTCACAACGAAGCCGAGCACCCGCTGGCGCTGCAGCTCGGCGGTAGTGTTCCGCTGGATCTGGCCGCTTGCGCGCGCATGGCGCAGGCGCATGGTTACGACGAGGTGAACCTTAATGTTGGCTGCCCGAGTGATCGGGTGCAGAACAACATGATCGGTGCGTGCCTGATGGGGCATCCGCAGTTGGTGGCGGATTGTGTGAAGGCGATGCGCGATGCGGTGTCGATTCCGGTGACGGTGAAGCATCGGATCGGGATCAATGGGCGGGACAGTTACGCCGAGTTGTGTGATTTCGTCGGTACGGTGCGGGACGCCGGGTGTACCAGTTTTACCGTGCATGCGCGGATTGCGATTCTGGAGGGGTTGTCGCCGAAGGAGAATCGCGACATTCCGCCGTTGCGGTATGACGTGGCGGCGCAGTTAAAGGCGGATTTTCCGGAGCTGGAGATTGTGCTGAACGGCGGGATCAAGACGATGGAGGCCTGCCATGAGCACTTGCAGACCTTTGACGGTGTGATGCTCGGGCGTGAGGCTTATCACAATCCGTATTTGCTGGCGGAGGTCGATCAGCAGCTGTTCGGCAGCAGCACGCCGGTGATCAGCCGTGCCGAGGCGCTGGCGCAGTTGCGGCCATATATTGCCGAGCATTTACATTCGGGCGGTGCGATGCATCACATCACCCGGCATGTGTTGGGGCTGGGTACCGGGTTCCCGGGGGCGCGTAAATTCCGCCAGTTGTTGTCGGTGGATATTCACAAGGCCAAGGATCCGTTGGCGTTGCTGGATCAGGCTGGCGAGTTACTGCAAGGGCGTTGATGCCCTCCCTCCGTAAAACGTGCCAGGCGGGTTGATCCGCCTGGCGTGCGCATCACCCCGCCGCAGCTTCCGTCCAGTTCACCCAGCCAAACACCCACGTCGCCAGAATCAACAAGCCAAACGCGATCCGATACCAGGCGAACGCCGCATAACTGTGGTTGGCGATGAATTTGAGCAGGCCGCGCACGGCGATCATGGCGAAGATGAAGGCGATGACGAAACCAAGGGCGAACACTGGCAGGTCGCTGGCCTGGAACAGGTCGCGGTATTTGTAGCCGGAGTACACCGCAGCGCCGACCATGGTCGGCATGGCGAGGAAAAACGAGAACTCTGTGGCGGCTTTCCGGGACAAGCCGAACAATAAACCGCCGATGATGGTCGAGCCGGAGCGCGACGTGCCGGGAATCATTGCCAGGCATTGCACGAAACCGATCTTCAACGCGTCTGACCAGCGCATGTCGTCAACGTGATCGACGCTCACCACATGGTTGCGCTGTTCGGCCCACAACATGACGATGCCGCCCACCACCAAGGCCATGGCCACAGTGATCGGGTTAAACAGGTATTGATGGATTTTGTCAGCGAACAGTACGCCGAGGACCACCGCCGGCAGGAAAGCTATCAGCAGGTTGAGGGTGAAACGCTGCGCATTGCGTTGGGTGGGCAGGCCTTTGACGATGTCGAAGATCTTCGGGCGAAACTCCCAGACCACGGCCAGGATCGCGCCCAGCTGAATAATGATGTTGAACGCCATCGCGCGTTCGCCGCCGAAGTCCAGCAGGTCGGCGACGATGATCTGGTGGCCGGTACTGGAGATCGGCAAGAACTCGGTCAGGCCTTCTACCGCGCCCAATATCAACACCTGGATAAAGGTCCAGAAATCCATTAATCCTCCGTCAGAGCGCTCTTGATGAGCGACCGGTCAACTGCATTCAGGAATTGAGTATCTGAAGTTAAACAATCGGTATAACGCGACACCCATTGCCCGATCAGGCGACGGAGAATATGTCTTATCAAAAGACACACTCAAGCCATGTTAATAAACGTCCGCCTACGAACTACACGAAAAATATTTAGGGCTATAGTAGAAAAAAGTTCGACTGGCCAATAAAGTGTGATCCAGCTCACATTGTCTCAGGATCGTCGACAGTGGCAATTGGACATGAATAAAGGCATCGCCATAGATTCAAAATAGTGGCACAATTCCACATCGCCATCATGTAACGACTAGTTCACAACCCCAAGAAAATCAACTAAAAGCTTGAAATGCTTAATTATTGTTAGAAAACTCGGGAGCCACGTCTAAAAATCGCGTGAATGTTACCAATTGTCAGTCACAGATGAGAACCGGTGCTTTAACATCCCGATGTCAGCACCTAATTCGAGTCAAAGCATGATGCTCTCAGGGAACTTGGCGACTAGAAGTCCGCGCCCGACAAACGACGTACCCGGTGTTCTCACACTGGGCCGTACCCGTGGCGTGGCCGAACATTTTAGTGCGCTGATCGCAAAGCACGTACGCACTGATATGGCACTTGAGGCCAGTTCGTACACTAGTTCCTATAACAATGAACTTTCTGGTTCGTATCGAGCCATTTTCATCGTTATCGACACTCCGCAAGCGCTGGAGGACAATCTTGCGCTGATCGAAAACCTGCGTTCCGACAACTTGAAGCCAATCATCTGCGCAGTCATTACCGGTCGCGGCGCCTTCAACAAGATCAAGTACTTCCTGGCCGGTGCCGACTTCTGTATCAAACTCAATACCCTTTCCGACGAGGGCGACGAGTTGCTCGGTGAGTTCTTCAACAGCGAAGAATGGCAGCGGGATATCAACCTCACGCTCGACCCAACGCGCATCTGCCTGCAGGGTGGCACCAGCCAGAAACTCGACATTTCGTTCGCCGAGATGAAGATCCTGGAAGCCTTTGCGCAGACCAGCAATCACATTCTCAGCCATGATGAAATCGCCAGCATCATGGGGCTCAATACCAATTTCTACGATCCGAGAGCGCTGGAAAAATCCATCAGCCGCTTGCGTGGAAAAATCAAGGACATGTATGGTACCAATGCGATTCAGAGCATCCGCGGCTACGGCTATCGCCTGATGCGGGGTCTGATATCGACTGCCTGACTCTCGGGCAGCCATTCTCTTTGCATAATCACGAAGGATCGTCATATGCAACCATACAGCTCAAGTTGTACTTCAAATCTACTAATAATCAAGCCATTGAATGAGCACGGCTACACCGAACCATAACAATAAACTTAACAACATAGCAGCAGAACGAGTGGAATTTATCGAGGCCATTTTGGGCCCAGACCCTGCCTATCGGTTACTTCCAAGGAAGTTATTGCTCGCCTGCCGATTTACCTTTTCGCCCATTTTGGTGCACATTTTAGGAGAGAGACATGGAAACTAGTACAACCCTCCCAAGAAAATATTTTGTCGTCGTGACCAACAGTACAACGTCGCAGCGTGAACTTGAGAGCATTCTGTCCAGCGAGCGCTTCAATTCGTTTGGCACGTCTCAGGCACAAATGTTTATTGAAGGTGCTACTTCGCCCTCTTCCGCTCCCATGCTGATGGAGTTCACTTACCCAAGGGGCACCCGGAAAAACGTTGCCCGCACGATTGAACACGACACCCAGCGCATATTGGCCACCCTCGAATCGGAATGGTTGTCCGCACAATCGGCGAAGCCGTTTCAAAGTGCAGAGAGCGACAACCGCACTGCTGCCATCGAAGACGCCGCCACTTGCAACGAAACCTGGCATCTGGACAACGATCAAGGGGCCCTGGTCAAGGAAGGCGTCGAGATCAGCCTTACCGGACTGGAAACCGCGCTGGTGCGCAAAATGCTCCATCACGAAGAACGTGTAGTCAGTCGAGATGACCTGATCCTCAGCATCGGCCGCGAGCCGGAGCAGTATCGGGGCCTGGAGATGTGCCTGAGTCGCCTGCAGGACAAGTTCAAAAACGCGAGTAATGGTGAGCGATTGTTCCGTGCCGTAAGAAACCGCGGTTATTGCCTCATTCAGGAAATCGTTGCGTAAATACCGCCGATATCCGCGAACAAAACAAACAGAAAACAGTGCGATTACAAAAACAACAAGAGCACTCTGTTTGGCTTCACCTCCCCTGGTAATAATAGCTCCCTGCCTCCACCCCTCCTACAGTAACAAACACAACATAATTTATTCACCCCCCGCTCTGCGACCTTTTCTAACACCCTTGTATTTGATTATTAAAAAGTTGGCACTGTGCCATCTTGTTAGAACTCGTCAGACACCCTCTCCGGCAATAACTTAGTCTATTGATTGACGACAGTTCGGCCTATCGACGTTGTTACCTCAGGACACTCGTCCAATAACAACAACAAGCCTATCTAGCAACTCGGACTTCAACTGTCGAAACCTGAATGGACGTATTTCTGGGGATATCTCATGGAACTTTCTCTACGGATCAATCGAAATAACGGCCTCAAGGGACTTACCTTCTGGGGCCAATGGGCATTGGCGCAGGCTTTCATTGTTGCGTTGTTATTCATACTGGCTGAACGGCAGACGGGCACCGTCGAGTTCTATTACCGCATGTGCGCGACACTGGCGGTACTGGCCTCGGTACCGGCGTATACGTTCAGCGGCGTGTACCGCAAGCAGGACAATTACCTGACCGGGCTTGGACGCTTGTTCATGGGCTGGTCGATGACCATGGTGGCGCTGGCCGGCATCGCGTTCGTGTGCAAGGCCGACGAAGTGTTCTCCCGCGAGGTGACGCTGAGCTGGGCGGTCTACGGCTTCCTCGGTCAGGCGTTGATGTACGCGCCGCTGCATGCCTTTTCCAAGTACTACCAGCGTTCACGCACCAGCGCGCAGAAGACCCTGATCGTCGGCACTGGCGAGCTGGCTCTGGGTCTGGCGAAGAAGATCAGTCAGGTGGAAAACCTGCCGCTGGTGGGTTTGGTCAGCAATGGCGCGACACCGAATCTGGATTCGGATGCACCGCGTGTGGTCGGTGATCAGGAAGATCTGCTCAAGCTGATCAAAGACCATGACATCCGCCGGTTGTACATCACCCTGCCGCTGGCTGAGGCCGCGAAAATCGAAGCGATGTACGTCGATTTGCTCGGCGCCAACGTCGATGTGGTCTGGGTGCCGGACTTGAACAGTCTGACCCTGCTCAACCACTCGGTGAAGGTCGTGGATGGTCTGGCGGCGATCTGCCTCAACGAAAGTCCGCTGACCAGCCGCCCTACCGCTGCGCTGAGCAAGAGTCTGGTGGAAAAAGGCGTGGCGCTGCTGGCGATTATCCTGCTGAGCCCGGTGCTGCTGTTCATCGCGCTGGCGGTGAAGATCAACTCGCCGGGGCCGGTGTTCTTCAAGCAGGATCGCCACGGCTGGAACGGCAAGGTGATTCAGGTGTGGAAATTCCGCTCGATGCGCGTGCACGATGACCGTGAGGTGATCCAGGCCAGCCGCAATGACTCGCGTATTACTGCGGTCGGGCGCTTCATACGCCGCACCTCGCTGGATGAGCTGCCGCAATTGTTCAACGTGCTGCAGGGGCAGATGGCTTTGGTCGGCCCGCGCCCGCACGCGGTGGCGCACAACCACTACTACTCGGGGAAAATCCTCGCGTACATGGCTCGCCATCGAATCAAACCGGGCATCACCGGGCTGGCGCAAATCAGCGGCTGCCGTGGCGAGACCGACACCATCGACAAGATGCAGCGTCGGGTGGAGATGGACCTGCATTACATCAACAACTGGTCGTTGTGGCTGGATCTGAAGATCCTGGTAAAGACGCCGTTTACGTTGTTGTCGAAAGATATTTATTGATGGGCTGGTGACAAGCCAGGCAATACCGCAAGGGGACGAAAGTCCCCTTTTTTGTGGGTGGGATTTGATGGTGGGTCAGGCGGTTGCGAGAGTGGCAGTGCCGACGCCTTCGCGAGCAAGCCCGCTCCCACACGGGATCTCGGTATGGATCGGGATATGTGCCTCACCGCAAAACACTGTGGGAGCGTGGCTTGCCCGCGAAAGCGGTGGGTCAGGCAGCACAGATGTTGAATGTGCCGGCGCCTTCGCGAGCAAGCCCGCTCCCACAGGGGATCTCGGCATGGATCGGGATATGTGCCTCACCACAAAACACTGTGGGAGCGTGGCTTGCCCGCGAAAGCGGTGGGTCAGGCAGCACAGATGTTGAATGTGCCGACGCCTTCGCGAGCAAGCCCGCTCCCACAGGGGATCTCGGCATGGATCGGGATATGTGCCTCACCACAAAACACTGTGGGAGCGTGGCTTGCCCGCGAAAGCGGTGGGTCAGGCAGCTCAGATGTTGAATGTGCCGACGCCATCGCGAGCAAGCCCGCTCCCACAGGGGATCTCGGTATGGATCGGGATATGTGCCTCACCACAAAACACTGTGGGAGCGTGGCTTGCCCGCGAAAGCGGTGGGTCAGGCAGCACAAATGTTGAATGTGCCGACGCCTTCGCGGGCAAGCCCGCTCCCACAGGTCGAGAAGGCCCGGGGTTTACTCGGTAATCTTCGAGAAGTTGCGATAGAACATGTCGCCCTCGCGGCTATCGGTCATTGAGTGCAGCTGGAAGCTGCGATTGAGCCTTGCGCCGCCGTCACGGGTCAGCGGAGCCCAGACCAGGTTGGCGCGGCGCATGGTTGACATGCTCATCATTTCGTCGAACGGGATCGACAGGTAGATGCCCTTGTCGAAACTACCCTCCCCGTACTCGGCGCTGCCAGCCGTGGTGATCGTGGCCCAGGCACCGAAGCGCACCCCATTGAAGAACTCGCGGGAGATGTCCAGCGTACCGCCCCAGTCGCCGGCCAGATAACGTCCGACGCTGACTGCTGCCAGCGTGTCGTACGGCAAGTCGGTGTAACCGGTGATGTGCCCTGTCCAGACCGAGTAGTCGCGCAGGCCGAAACCCTGGTCGAACTCGCGCTGGCGCACGTAGTTCAGATCCGCCCCCACCGACCAGCGCTCACCGGTCGGCCGGAACAGCACCTCACCGCCGACGCCGGCAAACATCGACTCCAGATAGCCGCCGTAGACCATGCCATACAGGTCCTTGTCCAACTGCTCGGCGTGGCTGACCTGGAACAACGGCATGGTCACTTCCGAGGTGGTCAGGTACTGACGCAAATCGGTACGCACCCGCGGCAGGCCGCTCGGCGCATCGTAGGTGAACTTGTCGAAGTTGTTCACCAGATTGGCACTGAGCAGACCGTTCCACCAGGTGTTGCGGTTGAAGCGGTACTCGGCGTCCGCGTCGGCACTGAATTGATAGAGCAAACCATCAGGCCCGCCAACGTTCTGCTTAAAGCCCAGCCCAACGCCATAATTGAAGTGCTGCGGCGCTTCGCTGTAGAGGGTTTTCTCGTTGTGCGGCATCGCCGGGTTGATCTCGGTGGTGCGGTGCAACGACTCCAGCGGTTCCTCGTTGTTGATGACTTCGCGGAAGGTCTGGCGTGGCACGCTGGTCTCTTCCAGCGGCAGGTCGTAGCGCTTGTTGACCACGGTGAACCAGTTGATGTCGTCGTTCACGCTGTTATCGAGAATCCGGCTCGCGCGGCCGACAGCCTTCGACGAATGGAAGTAGCGCTGCTGCTCGCCGTAGACGATCAGCTCGGAATCACGCTGACTGATGCGCTCGACCTTGTACCCGGCATTCTGCTGCAGGCGCTGCGATACGTCGGCCCAGTTGACTTGTTCCATCGGCGTGGTCGGCATCTTCGCCGGCAGCGGTTCCGGCGTCGGATCGTAAGTCTTGGCCGGCGCCTTGCGGCTGACGAAATTGGTGTGGAAGGTGATGCCGAACATCGCCGTGTTGCCCCGCTCCCACGCCGCGCTGACGTCCACCGAATCGGCCACCTTGAACACCGCGCCGAAGTTGATCGGCGAGTCTTGCTTGATCACGTTGTCCTTCGGCTCGTGCTTGTAGTCGTTGCCTTCGTATTCGAGCTTCAGGCTGAGTCGATCCCACGGCGTCTGATAGCTCACACCACCGAAGAACGACGGTCGGCCGCGAAAGTACGAGCCGGAGTTGACGTCACCGGTACCCTCAAGGGCCGGCCGGGTGTCGAAGCGATCACTGACGTAACCCAGCGGGTTGTCGAGATCACCGCGATTACCGAGATAACCCCAGGCAATGCCGGCGCTGAAATCGAAATTGTCGAAGCGTTTGTTGGCGACGAAGAACTCACTGGAGAACAAGCCCGTACCACCGATGTCTCGGAAGCCCAGCGCGACTTCCGGCGCCCAGTGGCTTTCCTGCCACAGCCGGACTTTGGCGTCGACCGCCTTGTCCTTGTAGCTCTGGCTGCCACTCAGCGCCTCGGAGCCGTACGGCCGGTTGGTGATCGCGGTGTAACGGAACGAACCTTCGAGCCAGTCCAGTGGCTGCAACGACACGCTGTAGCGGCTGTAAGGCTCGGTGCGGTTGGCGTTGACGCTCAGTTCGCCGGCCGGGGCCATGCGCGCGGTCGGGGTCTGCAACAGACCGGTGCCGCCGAAATCATTTTGGGTAATACGCGGCTCGGCATGCACCAGACCGCACGGCAATAACAACACAGCTGCAAAACGTAACTTCAACGAACCACCTCAGCCAGCTGCGTGGCAATCAATTCGGCCAACTGCTGATTCAGTTCAGGAACAGGCGGATCCAGATCATCGTTTTTCACCGGCACCAGAATCTTGCTGCCGGCCACGGGGAGCTGCCCGCTCTCGCGATTCCAGTGCGCGATACCCACCCGCCGCACCGCACCATTGGGCTGGATCAGCCACAGGTAATCGGCCTCGGCATCGTCCAGCGGCGTACAGCTTTCCAGATACTCACGCGCCTCCAGCAGCGGCTGATAAGGCAGGTGACAGGTTTCGGCGACCGCGCCCAGCACTTGCACCTCGTCGACCCGCTTCGGGTAGATCAGACGATCGCCATCATCGAGTCGAATGTTGCGCGCGAAACCGACTTCTACCGCGACCGGATCGAGGTCCGCCACCTGACGCCCGGTGACCGGCATCTGCCGCACCTGCTCGGCCAGGCGCAGCGCCAGCGCGGCGCGACTCGGTCGGTCAAACAACGAGGCCATGCGCTGCAACACATCGAGATCAAACAACACCCCGGCCTTGAGCCGCGCCTGCTGTTCCAGCAACGACTGGCGCAGCAACACGCCGGCCAGCCAGTAACCTTCGGCATTCGGTACGGCCACGCTGATTACGTCGAGCAAGCGCCCGCCCGGCGGCAACTCCACCGGCCCCGGATTGGCCACATCGCCGCTGACCGTGACCGCTGCCTGACTGACGCCGCTGAGCAACAGCAAACCCGCCGATAACATCCGTAGGCGCTTCACGGCAGGTGCCTGCGATCAGGGGTCAGTTGCACGATGCGCACGCGCAGTTGCGTGGTCAGTTGCTGCTCGCTCTGCAGGATGAATCCGTCCAGCGGATCGACCCAGTAATGGTTGGTCGCGCGCAGGCCGATCGCCGGGACGTCGATACGTTCGTCGACACGCAGCACGGTGTATTCCTTGTCGAGAATTTGCAGGGTTTGCGTGGATCGGCGAGAGAACCGGCTGTTGACGATCAAGCCGACTTCCTGGCCCTTGTACAGATCGATCCAGCGCTGACTGGTGAAGCCATCGGCGACTTGATGCAGGCCGCGCTTGAACGGCGCGTTGTCGGCCAGTCGCGTACCGTCCAGGTCGCCCTCGACGCCGAGGCCGATGGTGCGCACAACGAGGCCGTCACGCAGCAGCAACACCTGTTTGCCGGAAGCGACCCAGAACTGCAGGTCGCCGCGCTCGCGCACCAGCGCCAGCACCCCGGAGCCGGACGGCGTGGTCAGTTTGACTTGCGGATACTTGACCTCGGCCACCTGGGCCGCGCTCACGTCCAGCTCGTCCGGGCCGATCACCGCCGACTTGAGGTTGCGTACCGAAGCGGTCATCAGCGGGTTACAGCCACACAACATCAAGGCCGCCATCAGGCAGACGCCAACTTTCAAGGTTTTCACGGTCTGCCTTATTTGCTGTTGTTACTGAATTCGCTCCAGTTCTTCGCAGCGGAAGCCCCGGTCCCGACAATCGATGCCGACGGCACCAGTTGGCTGATGAAGCGGTTCCAGCGCGTGACGTTGGCCGGGCCGACGTACACCACATCCTGGGGGCGCACTTGAAAGTGCGAAGCAAGTGCCATGGCGGTCGGCGACTGGGCTTCCAGTTGATAGATTTTCGCCGGCTCGATATCGAGGTTTTCCACCCCGCGAATCACGTACACCGCATTGCCGTTGGAGGTGGTCTGGCTCAAGCCGCCGACCGAACCGAGTACGTCGGAGAGGTTCATCGTCGCGGTCTTGAAGCTCAGCGCGCGGGGCTGATTGACCTCACCCATGACGTAGATGCGCTTGTTGTCGTTGTACGGCAGATACAGCTGATCGCCGCCCTTGAGGAAGACGTGCTGCAACTCGGAATCCTGCTGGTTGAGCGAGTCGAGATTGAGCGGATACACCCGGCCATTGCGGGTCAGCAACAGGCCCGACAGGTCGGCGTTGTTGGTGTCGATGCCGGCAGTGCCGAGGGCCTCGACCACGCTCAGCGGGTTGGTGGAAATCGGCTGCGGACCGGCTTTGGCCACGGCACCGGAAACCACCACTTTCTGACTGGCGAAACGCAGCACCGCGACATCCACCTGCGGCTCGGCGATGAACGCCGACAGGCGTGTTTCGATGTCCGAGCGCAGCTGTTGAATAGTCTTGCCGGCCGCCTGCACTTCCTTGATGAACGGGTAGTACAGCGTGCCATCGGAGCGCACCAGTCGACCGTTGGCGTCGATCTGCTGTTGTGCCCCCGATGGCGCGGTCAGCTCCGGGTGATCCCAGACCGTGATGTACAGCACATCGTTGCTGCCGATGCGGTATTCCGCAGGCGTGGCCAACAACTCTGCCGGTACCGTCTCACGCTTTTGTGTGGCGCGGGTCATCGAGATCAGCTTGGGCGTGATCGGGATCAGCTCGACCCGACTGCTTTCGCTGGCGCCCTGGCGCGTGATGTCGCCGGTGCTCAGGTATTGGCCGGGGGAAAACATGCAACCTTGCAAAGCGATACTTGCCAACAGCAAAAGAGAAAAACTACGAGTCATAATGGCACTACGCTATTCAAGGGCGAATCTAAAAATAAAGTCACCCGACTTGCGTCGGGCGACCCTGTACTGCACTAACAAATATTCCTGTTAGTTGTGCGTGCCGGTGGTGCCGGTAGTACCGGTGGTGCCAGTGGTACCGCCGTTGGCACTTCCGCCGCTGTTGGACGCTGCGACTGCACTGGCAACCATTGCAGTACTGGCAGCAGGCGCTGTAGAAGCCGCCACACTGCCAGATACATTGGTCACCGCAGTAAGCGGCGCTTCAGCAGCGGACGCCCAGTTGCTCAACATCGTCAACAGGGCAATCGCCATCACTTTTTTCATATCAACTCCTTTCTAACATTCGACCTGTTAAAAACCGGTCTTTGTTAGCGGTGGTAGCGTTCAAGTCCGCGAAAAGCGCGAACAAGATCCGTCGTTCTTTCACAGTCTTACCCAACTGATAAAAGTCGAACGGCAGGTTTATATCTACGGACTTGCAAAAGGCATTTCCAGCGTATTTTCCCGACGATATCTAACAGCTGACCGAAACTAACATTCAGTATTAGAACGACATCATTCGAGATAACCGCGTGGATGATTCGATTGCCAGCGCCAGGTATCGGTGACCATGTCCTGCAGACTGCGCGTGGCTTTCCAGCCGAGTTCTTTTTGCGCTTTCGAGGCGTCGGCCCAGCTCTCGGCAATGTCCCCGCTGCGCCGTGGCATCACCCGGTACGGCACCGGACGTCCACTGGCTTGTTCGAAGGCATGCAGCACTTGCATCACGCTGTAGCCGTCGCCGGTGCCGAGGTTCCAGGTATGGATGCCCGGGCGGTCGGCAATCGATTGCAAGGCTTTGAGATGGCCATCGGCGAGGTCGACAACATGGATGTAATCGCGCACCCCGGTGCCGTCGATCGTCGGGTAATCGTCGCCGAAAATCGATAACTCCTGCAGGCTGCCAACCGCGACCTGGCTGATGTAAGGCAGCAGGTTGTTGGGGATGCCGCTGGGGTCTTCGCCCATATGCCCGCTGTGATGCGCGCCGATCGGGTTGAAGTAACGCAGCAAGGCGATGCTCCAGCGCGGCTCGGCCTGACTCAGGTCGCGCAGCACGTTCTCGACGATCAGCTTGGATTGACCGTAAGGATTGGTCGGAATGCCGGTGGGGAAATCCTCGCGGATCGGCATCTGCTCAGGCTCGCCGTACACCGTGGCCGACGAACTGAACACCAGCCGGAACACCCCCGCTGCGGCCATCGACTGACACAAGGTGATGCTGCCGCCGACGTTGTTTTCGTAGTAATCCAGCGGCTTGCGCACGCTCTCGCCGACGGCCTTGAGCCCGGCAAAATGCAGCACCGCGTCGATCGCATGCTCGCGAAAAATCCGGTCCAGCAACGCCCGGTCGCAGACATCGCCGCGAATCATCAACGCGCTTTTGCCGCAGATACCTTCTATCGCGTGCAATGCCGCATCGCTGCTGTTGCAAAGATTATCCAGTACAACAACTTCATAACCTGCTTCAAGCAGCGCAAGTGTGGTGTGCGAGCCGATATAGCCGGCGCCACCCGTTACCAGAATCTTCATAGCGCGGTCCGTCATTGGATAAGTGACAAGTAGCCTGTCAAGTCCCTTTCATTGAATCTGTGGCGCACCACACAAATAAGGACGACAACAGCCTTAAACAAAATTAGTTCAACCACTGGCAATAAATATTTTTGCAGGTCAAACTGTATTGCCCGGTACTTATTAGCACCCCAAGTACACTCATCACTATCAACAGATACCGACTAAAAATAACTAATAACGCCTTAACCGACATCTCATAACATTGTCATGTTTTACCCCCTGCGCTAATTGCCATTAACAACCTGACTCAGGTATTAAAGTACTCGTTCAATAATCATTGAAACTTGTGCGCTTTGATAAGTGCGCGCACCCGTTGCCTGTGTTCCATGACTGTCCAGGATACTTTTATGATTCGTAAATGTTTGTTCCCCGCTGCCGGTTACGGCACGCGTTTCTTGCCGGCGACCAAAGCCATGCCGAAAGAGATGCTGCCGATCGTCAACAAGCCGTTGATCGAATACGCCGTTGAAGAAGCACGGGACGCCGGCCTGCAACACATGGCCATCGTCACCGGTCGGGGCAAGCGTGCGCTGGAAGACCACTTCGACATCAGCTACGAACTCGAACACCAGATCCGCGGCACCGAGAAAGAGAAATTCCTCGCTGGCACCCGCGAGCTGATCGACACCTGCACTTTTTCCTATACCCGTCAGGTGGAAATGAAGGGCCTCGGTCACGCGATTCTCAGCGGCCGTCCGTTGATCGGCGATGAACCTTTCGCCGTGGTGCTGGCCGATGACCTGTGCCTGAACCTGGAAGGTGACGGCGTGCTGTCGCAGATGATCCAGCTGTACAAGAAATTCCGCTGCTCGATCGTCGCCATCCAGGAAGTCCCGGCCGACCAGACCCACAAATACGGGGTGATCGCCGGCGAGCTGATTTCCGAGGGCATCTACCGGGTCAATAACATGGTGGAAAAACCGGCGCCGCAGGACGCGCCGTCGAACCTGGCGATCATCGGCCGCTACATCCTGACGCCGGACATCTTCGACCTGATCGCCGACACCCAACCGGGCAAGGGCGGCGAGATCCAGATCACCGACGCGCTGATGAAACAGGCGCAGAACGGTTGCGTGCTGGCCTACAAGTTCAAGGGCCTGCGCTTCGACTGCGGCGACGCCGAGGGTTATTTGCAGGCGACCAACTTCTGCTACGACAACGTCTACCTCAAGGGCCGCTGAGACGGTCCCCGCCCACTTCTCTTTTCAGGAGGCAACCCATGAACATGGCACAGCATGCAGCAGAGATTGAACGGGAGGTGGGCAACCTCGGCACGGTGAGCTGGCTGGCACACCATCAGCCGTTGGCCAGCGCCAACGAGTCATGGCTGGGCAGTATTTTGCTGGTGGAACGCATCGGCATGTTTCCCTCGTCCGGCGACATTCGCCGGACGCTGGCGAATCCCTATCCCCTGCTCGCCCATCTGAAACAACTGTATGCCGAGCAGGCGCTGGAAATGGACGACCGTGATGGCCTGAAAGTGATCTTTAGCGACTGGCGCTTCCGCGTACGCCTGTGCTGCAACGAGCCGGCGATCATCATCAATGTCGAGACGCGGTGTGCCACGCAACTGATGCCGCAGAAAACGGCTGAGCTCCTCAGCCAGATAGATAACTTCAAATAAAAACACTTTCCTGTAGGAGCTGCGGCACGCTGCGATCTTTTGATTTTGTTTTCAAGAGCAAGATCAAAAGATCGCAGCGTGCCGCAGCTCCTACAAGTCGCAACTGTCCGCGTTGATGCCACTGACGATCCAGCGATAGAAGTAATCGGCAATCACTTTCCCGCCCGTGGCCGGCTGCGGATGAATCTTGTCCGGGCCGATCATCGCCGCCGCATAGCGTTTGACGTCAGGGCCGAACGCGCATTGCAGATTGGCAAAACCCAGCTGCTGCTCATGCGCCCACGGCTGCAGCACCTGCGCATACGCCGACATCGGATAGGCACTAGAACGTGTGGTGTCCTGACGCATGATCAGGTTGATGCTCGCCGCCGGTTGGATCTCGCGGATCATCGCCACCAGGCCCTGAACGTTGTGCAGGTACTGTTCGGGTTTGACCCCGAAGCCCTGATCGTTGCCGCCGAGCATGATCAGGTAAACGTCGGCGGGGATCTTCGACACGGCGATTTTCCACTGCACCTGCCATTGCGGGTCCTGGTGATAGAAATCCGCGGATGCCGCGCCCGAGGCCGCCAGTTTCGACACCCGCACGCCGTTCTGTTCGTTGCTCATCCACAAGCCAAACAAGGTCGGTGCGCCCTTCACCACTTCCAGCTTGAACGACCAGTCTGGCGCTGAAGAGAGACCTGCAAGCGGTACTTCCTGAACGCCCGACCCCTTTAGCGTCAATGGCTGCCAGTCTTCCGAGGGTGTCCAGCGGTAGCGCAGCTCACTGGCTTCGCCGTTGCCCAGATAGAGCAATTTCGCCTGGGTGACTTGGGTGTCGATGGCCGGTGTCGGGCTGGCATCGATTTGCAGCCAGGCGCCGGGCTTGCCGGTCACCGTGCGGCTGTCGGGGCTGGCCTGACCCAGACCGGACACTTGCCAGCCACCACCGAAGTATTTTTCGCTGCTGCGGGTGTATTTGAAATGCGTGCCCCCCAGCGCGGCGCCGTGGTTGAAACCGACGTAACCGGGACCGGCAAAACCGACCTCGCCGGCCACGCGCTGCACCAGTTTGTTCAGGTAGAAATCCTGCCCGGCGCTGTAGCTGTCGCCGATCACCGAGACCGACAAGACCTTCCCGGCCTTGCCTTCGCGCCACTGCGCAAAGCGCTCGCGGGCATCGCCCACTTCCACCACCGACGCCGCGACGGGCTGAGCGTCATTTACTACCAACATGCGTTATTTCCTTCAGTCTGGAATGGCCCCTTCGCGAGCAGGCTCGCTCCCACATTGGATCTCGGCAACTCACACAACCCCTGTGGGAGCGGGCTTGCTCGCGAAGCCTTTCAGCTATTGGCCGGCACCACCGGAGTAACGCTCGCCAGCGGTTTTTTCTTCGCCGCACGCTCCCCAAGAAACAGCACCGAAGTGACATTGAAGCGGCTGAAAATCATCGACAGCACCACCGGCCCCAACAGGCCGAACAGCAGCCCACTGAGCACCAGAATGCTTTCGTCTTTCACCCCCAGCCGCCCCATGACAAACCGCGAAGTCGCCGCGAACAGCACATGGAACAGAAAGATCGCGTAAGAATAGCCGCCCAGCCAGGTCAGCCACTTCGAGCGCATGTCACTCGACAGCAAAGCAATGCAGGACACACACCCCACGGTCAGACCGATCAGGCTGCGGCGGTCGACAATCAACTCACGATCAATCGCCGCCACGTACAGCAGCGTCAACGAAATCAACACAAACACCAGCGGCCCGACCACCTTGAACCGCTGCTTCAACGCCTCGACATTTTCCTGGCCGATCATCCCCGCCACAAAAAACGGCAGCAGGTAAATCGCGCCATTGATGCCGAACGCATCGAGCTTGAACGGTGGCAACAGAAACACCGCCGCAGCGAAGGCGAACAGCAGATACAAACGCGTCATCGAGCGCAGCATCCCGCGCCATTCCAGCAGACCGACGAACATGAAAATGATGAACACCGCCTGCAGGAACCAGAAGTGATTGACCGGCACCCAGAACGACAACAGCGCATCGATCACGCCGACGTCCTTGTTCACCCCCGGCCCTACCGCTTGCAACACCGAGAACGGCACACCGACGCAAAACAGCGGTACGATCAGCCGTCGCACCTTGCCACTGAAGAACGCGGAAAAGTCATTGCCGCGAATTTTGTAGATCGAATAGATGTAGCCGGAAATGAAGGTGAACAGTGGCATGCGCACGTACACCATCGAGTCGGCGATCACCCGGAACGGTGAGCCGAGATCGATCTTCAGGCCTCCGCCCAACGGGCCAATGACGTGATAGAGCACCAGCAGCAGGCACGCCAGACCCCGCAGGGTTTCGATCTCCAGCGATTTTTTCTTGCTCGACATAAACACCTGCCTCAATTCAGAACTCGTGATTCAACCCGCACCGGCTTGTTCGCGCGCAACATCAGGCCGAGGCCAACAAACAACACCGGCACCACCATGGAAAAGTGCCGGGCGAAGGAACCGAAATCCGGCTCGAACAAGCCTTGCACCAACAGAAACGCCAGCGGAATCGCGATCAGCTCCTTGGGTTTGGTTTCGATCGGCGCGCCTTTGTAGTCGGTGGAGGTGATGACTTTGAACAGCAGCAGCGCGGTCATGATCATCAGCGCCACAAAGATCACCTGCCCCGGCCCGGACAACAGAATCAGCTCCACCGGGAACGACAGCCGGAAGAAAATGATCATCGAGTCCAGCGCCTGCGAAACGAAGTCACTGCCGCTGAGCCACGAGACAATCAGCGATTTCGAGCCCTCCTCCCCCGCCGTGCGCAACTCGTTATTGCTGGCGCGAATCGACGACACCGGGAACCCCAGCGCCAGCTGAATCGCCATGGCCACCGCCAGGTAAAACAGGAACAGCATCAGGAAGAAAGTGAAGCGCGACACGTACTTCTTCATCACGCAGACGCCGACCCACGACAGCGAAAACAGAATCCAGTAAGGCCGGATCAGCACGCCGTAGATCACCGCCGACAGAAAAAATCCGCCGCGGTATTTGCGCGTCAGCGAGCTGAACAAGATGCTCAGCACCGCCACCGAAACGATGATTTCCTTGGTCAGGTTTTCCAGGAAAAACGAGCGCACCACGCCCCACAGGCACAGGGTGCCGAAGATCGCCAGCGGCATGCGCCGGAACACCACTACCGGAATCGCCGTGAGGAAGAAGTTGCAAAACATCCCGTAGGCCCAGGCGTTGGTCAGGTTGATCCCGGTGGGCCGCAGCAGGAACGCCGAACATTCGTAGGAGGAGCGATCCGGTGAGAACGGGTTCCAGAAATTGCAGTTGTCGGCGCGGGCGTAGGAAGACCACAAGGTCATCGCATCCGGCCCCGGATCACGCGGGATCAACAGCGGCATCGCCACCGACAGAAACAGCCCGGTGAACAGAATCAGGAACGACAGCGAAGAATCGAGTTTGCGGCCGCGAAACTCGATGCACGGCAACTTCAACCCCATGCCAGCGCCCCTTTGGCACGGGTCGCCCGAGTCAACACGGCGATCACCCCGAGCTGCACGATAATCGCGAAGACATTGCCCCACGCCGCGCCATAAATCGAATAGTGCTTGATCAGCAGGTAGCTGACCGGCACCGACGCCAGCAGACAGATCGCCGCGCTGGCGAATGACACCCGACTGTTTTTCGAGGCAATCAGACCGCCCCAGACGATGTCGCCAATGGCCCGCAGGGCAAAGGAAAAGATCAGCACGCCGAGGATCGCGTTATCCGGACGCGGCACACTGGTGGCGACGTAATCGAGCACCACGTTGAAGAACAGATAGATCAGCACCGCCACCGCCGCCGACACCACTAACGAGCGCATCACCCATTTGTTGACGAACAATTGCTTGACCGTAAATGACTGCTGATCCGCCTGAAACCGCTTGGCCAGCACCGGAATGCCGACCACCGCCACTACCGCGTAAGACAGCGCCTGCAAAGTGTTCGCCGCCGACCACGCATACACGTATTTACCGAGGCTGGCGTAGGGTTCGAGATCGGCAATCAGAAAGCGCTCGGCGTACTGACTCAGCGCGATCAAGCCCGTACCGAAGTAGAACGGCAACCCGGCCTTCCACACGGTCGCGGTAGTCAGTGCTTCGCTGACCCGACCCTTGTGCACATTCACCACGATCAGGTAACCGGCGACGATCACCAGCACGTTGGCCGCCACCCACAGCCACAGCACACTGGCGATGCCGGAGACCCAGTCGAGCATCATCCCGCCCACCGCTAGCAGCGCCCAGAGACCGGTCTTGATGAAGAACAGCAGCGCGCCTGCCGTGGCCTTCTGCGCAGAAAACACGAACGAGTTGATCTCGAAGGACAGGTGTTCGGTGAGCAACACCAGCGTCACGCAGAGGATCAACGCGGTGCTCGCCTCGACCTGCTGGAACAGCGAGTAAATCCCCACCGTCAGCAGCGACAGCAGCAGCCCCACTGCCACGTACAGCAACAGGACTTTGTCGACCACCCGCCGCGAGCTGCCGCCAACGCTGATCAACCGATTGATCTCGGAACTGAAACCGACGCTGTAGAACTTCGAAGCGATCAGGGACGCGGCGACCACCACGCCATAAAACCCCAGCGCTTCGTAGCCCAGGTAATGGGTGATGGCCAACACCAGCAGAAACTTCGCGCCCAAGGCTCCGCCGCGCAGCAGCAAGCGAAATATCATCGAACGACGCCTTTGATGATCTCGTCCATCATCACCGTCTTGGCTTCGATTTCGCGGCAGGTATCGGTCAGGCGCTTGCCGAAGTTCGACAGCGCGTTCGGCGCATAAACGGTGTCGATGATCTGCTCGACATTGATGTCGCCACCGTTGATCACCCAGTCTTCCACGCCCATGTCCTGATAGGCGCCAAAGCCTTTGCGCTCATAGCTGATGTGGTACGCCGGGACACCGGACAGCAGCGACTCGATGGCGCCGTGCAGACGCACCGAGATCACCAGGTCCGGCTGATATTTGGCAATCGTCGCCTTCAACGACAGCAGGTCCTCGGTGATGCCCAACTCGCGATAGAACGCACCGTCATCGTTGCCGCGAACGGCGCTCTGCACCGCGCAGACCACTTTGCTTTTGTTCTTCAGGCGCTGCAGCAGCAGCTTCAGGTTGGCGACGTAGGCGACCTTCTTGTCCTTGCTCCACTCCGGCGGCTTGCGCAGCACCACGCACACGGTGGCCGGCGATGCGGCACAGCGGGTGAACTTCGGCTGCTGAAGAATCTTGCTGGCCAACGACTGCACCGCCAGATCCGGCGCACGGTAGACGTTTTCACAGGCATCGAACATCGCCGAGGAGCGGTTATCGCGCACGAACACCGCATCGGCACTGGCGTAGTGCTCGACGATCTTGCGGCTCTCGCCATGGAACGGGCCGATGCTTTGCGGCAGGTACACCGACGGCACCTTGCTGAGGATCGCCGTTTCCAGTTGCTTGGCGTGGCCGAGTTTGAGCTTGATGTGTTCGAAGGCACTTTTCGAGCGCATGTAGCCGCCACCGACGCCGACGATCAGATCGGTCTTGCGCAACAGATCCGCCAGCCCGGCATACGACTGATTGAGAAACACTGCCTGCTTGACCCGCCCCAGGCCCTTGGCCGCCATCACCGGCGCATCGAAACGCGGGTGCGGCAGGTAGGCGAAAGACTGCGGATCGGACGCCACGACATTGATCGCGGTGTCTTCACCAAAGTTGCGCTGCACCAACGCGATGGCCAGATCGACGAGCAGGCCGTCACCGGAGTTGGACGCACTGTAGCCATGCAAAATCGTTACGTTCATAAGCTGAGTTCTACTTAATAAGTGGGAGCGCAATACACGTCGTAGGTCTGGCGGATCATCAGCGCGGCACTGAAGCGCTCGCGCACGATGTTCCGGCCTTCGCTGCCGAGGTCGAGCAACCGCGGCTTCTGGATTCGCGCCAGCACGTCGGCCAGCGCCTGATGATCACCGGTGGGAAAGACGTAGCCGGACACTTCATGGGTGACCAGTTCGGGCAGTGACGTGCAGTTGCTGGCGATCACCGGCAAGCCCATGGCCATGCCTTCCAGCGGCACCATGGCAAAACCTTCCCAGCGGCTCGGAACGATCAGCGCGTCGGCCTGTTGATACAGCGCCTGCACTTCGGCCGGCGTGACCCACGGCAGGTACTCGACCGCGTCCATCTCGGGGCACTCGACCGTGTCCTCGTTGACCGCACTGCCGACCACCGTCAGTTTCAGATCACTGCGCTGCACCTTGGCGAAGGCCTTGAGCAGCACGTCGAAACCTTTCTGGTAGTCGAGACGACCGACGAACAGCAGATGGATCGGCGCGGGGCTCTCGGCCTTCGGCGCTTCGTCTCGCTGGTGAATGCCGTTGTAGATCAGCTTCATGCGCGAGCGCTGAATGCCGAACCGCGCAGCCTTGTCCATCTCGTAGCGGCTGACGCAGATGATCACGTCGGTGACTCTCTGCAGGACCCGCTCGATCCATGCGTAGATCTTCTGCTTGGTCGGCGAGCTTTCCATCAGGAACGAAAAGGCGTGTGGGCAGTAGACAATTTTCGGCTTGCGCCACGGTCGCAGAAGCACACAGACCACGCGGCCGATCACTCCGGAAAAGGTGCTGTGCAGATGCACCACGTCGGGTTTTTCCTTGAGCATCACTCGGGTCAGTTGCCAGGCAAATCGCAGCAGCGAACGCACATCACGCCCGCTGCGTTCGAACGTGCGAATCTGCTGTGCATCGATGCCGTGCAGCTCTTGTTTCTGGTCGAGCGGCACCAGATAGACCAGCTCGTAATTCGAATCCTGGCCTTCGGGCGACGCCGAGATGGTGCGGATAACGGTGGCGACCCCACCTTTTATCGTTTCAGCCACGTGCAGTATTTTCTTCACAACCCACCCACTTTCATGCCTGTTGGAACGCCCCTGATTTCAGGATTTGTCCGACGCGTATTCGTAGTTGTAATAGCCATAGCTGCCATTGCCGTAGTAGCTGGCAGCGCGCTTCTCGACGCCGTTGAACACCGCGCCCTTGAGCTCGATGCCGTTCTGCGCGAAGCGGCGAATGGTCGCTTCAATTTCCTTGGCCGGGTTTACCGCAAACCGCGTGACGATCAGGCTGATCCCGGCTTCACGCCCGACAATCGCCGCGTCGGTAACCGCGAGCAGTGGCGGCGTATCGATGATCACCACGTCGTAGCGTTCACTGAGTTCGGCCAGCAGGTCGCGGAAGTTGGCGTGCATCAACAACTCGGAAGGATTCGGTGGAACCTGGCCACGGCTGATGAAGTGCAGGTTGTCGATTTCCACCGTGTTGACCGCCTGCTCGATGCTGCAGCGCTTGACCAGCAGATCCGACAGGCCATTGGCGATCGGCACATTCAGCGTCTTGTGCAGGTGGCCCTTGCGCATGTCGGCGTCGATCAGCAGCACGCGCTGACCGCTCTGCGCCATGACCGCCGCGAGGTTGGAGGAGACGAAGGTCTTGCCGACCTGCGGGCTAGGGCCGGAGATCATGATGCGGTTGTTGGTCGAATCCAGCGCGGCGAAATGCAGGCAAGTACGCAGGCTGCGGATCGACTCGATGGACAGGTCGGTCGGGTTGCGCAGCGCCAGCAGATAGGCCGGTGTTTCGGCGGTGATTTTGGCCCGGCCCTTTTTCGTGTCCTCGTCACGCTGCAAGGCGCTGTAGGGAATCGACGCGTACACCGGCAGCCCGAGCTGTTCGATGGCTTCCGGCCCTTCCAGACCTTTGCTCAACGATTTGCGCAACAGCACCAGGGCTACGCCGACAAAGGCGCCGAGGAACGTTGCGATCAGCACGATCAGGGCTTTTTTCGGTTTGACCGGACTGCTCAGGTCAACATCCGCCGGATCGATCAGGCGCACATTGCCCACCGCCCCGGCGCGGACGATGTCCAGTTCCTGGGATTTGTTCAGCAACTGCGTGTAGATCTGCGAAGCCACTTCCACATCCCGGGTCAGGTTGAGCAGCTCCTGCTGCGTGGCCGGCAGATCACCGACCTTGCCTTCCAGCGACTTCTGCTGCTGGGTCAACTCACCGATCTGCGACATCAAGGCGCGATACGCCGGATGCTGTTTGGTGAACTTGCGATCCATTTCCGCCTGCTGCATTTTCAGCTCGGAAATCCGCGTTTCCAGCGCCACGGACTGACCAAGCACCGATTGCGTTTCCAGAGAAATATTCACGGTCTTGCCGTGGGTCTGATACGCGTTGAGCGCATCGCTGGCCTTGGCCAGATCACGCTTGACCTGCGGCAACTGGCTTTGCAGGAACGCCAGGCTCTGCGCCGCTTCCGCCGAGGTGCGGCGCACGTTCTGGTCCACGTAGAGCGCGGCGATTTTGTTGAGGATCTTCACCGCCTCGGCCGCATCGGCGCTGGCCAGCGCCAGACGGATAATCCCCGACTCTTTACCTTGCTCGGAGATATCCAGCGCATCCTGGTAACCCTGAATGGTCACGATCCGTGGATTGCGCACCACTTCAAAGCGAGTACCCGGGTTGGCTTGCAGGCGCTCGATCAAACCCTCGACGCCGTCCTGGGCGAAGGCTTCGCCGGCGACGCCCTCGACCAACAGGTTGTCGTTGTCATCAAGCAACTGAAAGTGCTGTTGTTCGCCAGCCACCAGGGTGAGCTTCTTGCCCAACAACTCTTTGGGCAGATTGAGCCGAGTGAACTCCAGACGCTCGCCGCCCCAGGCGTAGCTGTTGAAGCCAAAACGCGGCGGCGCCACGCTGAACTCGGTTTCACCGCGATAACGCCGGGCGAGAAAACCGCCGACCACCGGGAAGGTGTTGGGGGTGACGTCGATATCCAGGCGCAGGTCATCGACGGTTTTGCCGATCACCGCACGGGATTTGATGATGCCGATTTCGGTCACCGACGGCGATTGCCCGCCGAGCATGCTACTGAGGTCGGAAAAACCGAGCATGTCGTTCTTTTTCGGTTCGACCTGCACCAGCGCGTTCGCCAGGTACACCGGCGTCGCCAATACCGCATAGGCAACGCCGGCGGCCATGAATGCACCGGTGAATGCACCGATCAACCATTTCTGGTCGATCAAACTGCCGAATATGCCGAGAAGATCAATACTGTCTTGATCGTTATCACGGTTGGCGATTACTGACGGTAATTGCATAAGTCTTTCTTACCATTCACTGATCTGAAGAATATTCATCAATGTCCGAGGCGCTGCGCCCACGAGCTAACAGCATCTTCAATCAATGCATGGGCATGAATAAAAGCGGCCTTACCTTGACGATACGGATCCTGTATTTCTCGTTCGCTCTGCCACTTGCCGAGAAGAAATACTTTGCCTCGGGCGTGCGAGGCAATCTTCAGCACCTGATTCACATGTTGTTTTTCCATGACCAGAATCAGGTCTGATTCATTGACGATATCGGCGGTCAATTGCCGGGCCTGGAAACCTTCGGCACTGTGCCCGTGGTCTTCCAGCACCTGGCGCGCCGAGGCTTCCATGCCTTCGCCGACCCGCGCAGAAAGACCTGCGGACGTCACCGAAATGGTTGAGGGGGTCAGCGCGTTGCGCAGCAGAAGTTCTGCTGTCGGACTTCGGCAAATATTGCCAACGCACACGACGAGGATCTTTTTGAACAAGGTTTACATTCCTGTGTAATATCATTCTGCCAACATCTAGAGCGGATTTTAATGAACCCACTAGATCATTCTGCACTCAGAAATAGATTCGCCCTGTTAGTACCAGCGTATTAAGTACCACAGGGTCAAAAGCCGCCAAAACACAATTAACGGACTAAAAATAACTGTGATTTTCAGGTCTGGTTTTCCTGACAAAAATTAACATTGGCGCACTTAGTGCCATTGTCAGTTTCGAAACAGTTATCTCGAGATATCTTTTCGCCGTTGTCACTTCTCACCCGGAGAACCGACATGAAATCAGCCCATCTCAAACCCCTGAGCGCCCTCACCCTGTTACTGCTGGCGGCAACCGGCCAGAGCCAGGCCAATGAACTGTTCCCGGCATTGCCCGCCAATAAAACCATCGGGGTTCAGGTCAAAGTCCAGACCTTCTCCGCTGCCGACGCCGAGCACGTCAAAGCCACCGGCTTCAGTTTCGTGCGTTTTGGCGTATGGACTGACAGCCTGCCCAGCGCGGCCTACCAGAAGCAGATCAGCAATGCCTTCGCCGTGGCCCGCGCGGCCGGTCTGCCGGTGCTGATGACCCTGCGCGCGACCAAGCCGTTACCGGCCAATGAACTGGCGAACGCGGGGGTCGCGTATGCCAACGCGCTGACCAGCCTGGCAGCGACCTATGGCTCACAACTGGTGGCGATCGAGCTATGGAATGAGCCGGACCTCGGCACCTACTGGCCGACCGGCAATTTCGACACGACCTTCGTGCCGTTCATGAGCGCAGCGTGCAAAACCCTGCAGGACAAACCCCAGACTGTCCCGGTGATCGGTTTTGGCTTCGCCCGGCCGCCGACTGCCGGCTCGGCGTCCACCGTGGCACTCAACCGAATCGTCAGCGAATACCCCAAATGCCTCAACGCGGTCTCCTACCATCCCTACGGCATGAGCGGCACGCAGATCAGCAACGCCCAGGCGTTTATCCAGCAGAACTTCCATCTGCCGGGGGTGATCAGCGAATGGGGCATCTCGGCGCTCGCCTCCAACGGCGGGATTGAGGGTCAGGCCAGCAAAATCAGCGCATTCGTCGCCGATATCAAAACCCGCAACATTGCTCTGACCTCGATTTACGAGTGGAAAAACAGCGACACCGGCAGCAATGACCGCGAGAAGAATTTCGGTCTGTTGACGTCCGATGGCCAGCCGAAACCGGCAGAAACTGCGGTCAAAACCCAGCTGAGCCAGCAATAACCTCCATCAATGTGCTCAAGGGGCGCTGGCCGTCAGTTGCTTTGAACCTGCGGCCGATTTTGGCATCGTATTCATCGATACCGCGCCCCACCATTCAAACAGCCGTTCTCAGGTTGTTGCCCCCGGGGAACCCGTTGCGCCTTGATGCCCTTGAGTGGCTGTCAACGCTCGGGTAATGTCGTCAAACCCACAGGACAGAGCACACCCATGACTTCCAAGCTGGAACAACTCAAACAGATGACCACCGTAGTTGCCGACACCGGCGACTTCGAAGCGATCGCCCGGGTCAAGCCGGTCGACGCCACCACCAACCCTTCCCTGCTGCTCAAGGCAGCCGCCATCCCCGCCTACGCCGAGCTGCTGAACGCCTGCGTCAGCGACTGCAAGGGCGACGTGGGTCTGGCCAGCGACCGTTTCGGCGTCGCCGTGGGCCAGGAAATCCTCAAAGTGATTCCGGGCCGCATTTCTACCGAAGTGGATGCGCGCCTGTCGTTCGACCAGGACGCCGTGCTCAAGCGTGCGCATCGCCTGATCGAGCTGTACGACAAGGCCGGCATCGGCCGTGACCGCGTGCTGATCAAGATCGCTTCGACCTGGGAAGGCATCCGCGCTGCGGAGATCCTCGAGAAGGAAGGCATCCAGACCAACCTGACCCTGCTGTTCTCCTTCGCTCAGGCTGCCGCTTGCGCTGACGCCGGGGTGTTCCTGATCTCGCCGTTCGTGGGCCGCATCTACGACTGGTACAAGAAGGCTAACGGCAACGACTACACCGGCGCCGATGATCCGGGCGTGCAGTCGGTCACCCGCATCTACAACTACTACAAGGCCAATGACTACAAGACCGTGGTCATGGGTGCCAGCTTCCGCAACCTGAGCCAGATCGAGCAACTGGCCGGCTGCGATCGCCTGACCATCAGCCCGGACCTGATCGACAAGCTCGCGGCAGACACCGGCAAACTGGAGCGCAAACTCGCCCCGGGCCACGCCGGCGAAGCGCGCCTGAGCCTCAACGAAGCGCAATTCCGCTGGCTGTCCAACGAAGACGCGATGGCTACCGAGAAACTGGCTGAGGGCATCCGTCAGTTTGCCCGTGACCAGGAGAAGCTCGAGGCGCTGCTGCAGGCCAAGCTGTGATCTGAGTCGCTGAAACATAAAAAAAGGGCGAACCCAAACGGGTTCGCCCTTTTTTTATGCGGTGCTGAAAGATGCATCGTCTGGACTGGCGCCTTCGCGAGCAAGCCCGCTCCCACAGGGTCAGGTGTGGAATGAAGATCTCGGGGTCACTCAATCACTGTGGGAGCGGGCTTGCCCGCGAAGAGGCCGGAACAGACAACCTCAACCCCAAAGAATCAGTGTCTTTCGAGGGCGTTAACCAGATCATGAAAGGCTTCACGATTGGAGTCGTTCAGGCCCATGAGGATCTTGTGCGCTTCGAGCACCTTGATCCGCACCACTTCTTCGGACTGGTCCTGATCCGGCAGGTCATCCAGGCACTCGGGGCACGGCACCGGGTGGTTGACGATGTTGAACACCTGCTCGAAGCCCATCGACTGCAGCAGACGAGTGATGTCTTCGTGGGTGGTGACGACGGTCGGCAGCAGGCCGACCTTTTGCCGCGACAGGATCGACAGTTTGGCCAGCAGGCCGAGGGTGGTGCTGTCGATGCTGCGGGTTTCGGTCAAATCGATCACGATCGCGTTGAAATTCAACGCGGTGAAGATTTTCTCAATAGTCGCATCCAACGCCGAACACAGGGTCAGGCGAACTTCACCGACGAACTTCAGGACGAAGGTGCCGTCCTGCTCGGCGAACTGGATTCTACCGGTACTCATTGAAGGTTCCTGCTCAACACCAACAGGGCGATATCATCCGGCATCTCCCCTAGCGTGGCCAATCCAAACACTTGCCGCAGACCATCCAGGCTGCCGCCCGCCGACTTCACCCGTTGGGGCAAAGCGGCTTCTTTTTCCTTGAGCGTCGGTTCTGGCAACAGATCCAGAATGCCGTCGGACATCAGCGTCAGGCTGAACGTCGGAGGCAGCTCAAGCACGTGATCTTCGTAGGTGGCCTCATTGAACAGGCCCACCGGCAAACCGCGGCCTTCGAGGTAACGAACACTGTCAGGCGTGTACAACACAGGCAACGGCAGATGGCCGCCGATGCTATAGGTCAACAAACCGGTCTCCTCGTCGATGACTCCACCGACCATTGTGACGTGTTTGCCCAGCTTACAACTGATCAGCCCCCGGTTGATATGACCAAGGACTTCCGAAGGCTTGAATTCCGGCAACGTGCCGTTGCGCTTGGACTCGAACAGCAGGCGCGTGGTCATGAACTTCAGCAGCACCGTGACGAACGCTGACGAGGCGCCATGGCCCGATACGTCGGCCAGATAGAACGCCACCCGACGCTCGTCGACACGGAAGTAGTCGACAAAATCACCCGACAGGTACAGCGACGGGATGATCTGGTGGGAAAACTGGAACTCGTCGATGCGCCACGGGCTTTCCGGCAGCATGTTCATCTGCACCTGACGACCGGCGTTCTGGTCTTCCTGGAGCAGGTTCAGGCTGGCTTCGAGCTCGCGGTTGGCCTTCTCCAGCTTCTCGCGGTAGCGCTGGTTCTCCAGCAGCAGGCGCGCACGATCCAGCGCGCGACGCACCGAATGCTCGAGCACGGCCAGGTCTTCGAGAGGCTTGATCAGGTAGTCCGCCGCACCCAGGCGCAGCGCCTCGACCGCGTCGTTCATCACGCCGGCACCCGAAACGACGATCATCGGCGTTTGCGGTGAGCGCTCGGTGACCTGACGGATGAGTTCGAGACCGCCCATCTGCGGCATGCGCAGATCGCAGATGACCAAGTCGGGCTTGTCTTGCTCGAATACCTGAAGACCCTGTTGGCCGTTGCTGGCCTGCAGGACGCTGAAACCACTGTCTTCCAAATAGGCCGCGAGGCTCGCGCGCACTACTTCGTCATCATCGATTATCAGCAGCGTGGCACTGGTTTTTGGCATGTGGGCAAACGGCGCCAGAATTAGGTTGGCGTAGCAGGCGGGGCATCGGCCCGGCTCAGACTACTGGATTCGCTTTCTAGCCTCTCTGCTGCACCGCTTTCGAGCATTGAGCCGGAACGCGATTGCACCAGAGGTGCCCTTCTAAGGCGCAGACGGTACTCCCATCCGCGGGGCGTTTCAAGCATGCGCCGATGGTCGCTTGACGACTTTACTTGTCAAATCACCGAGAGTTATAAGAACAGCTCAAACCGTAACCCAATGGAAGGTCGAAGCCATGAGTCAAACCGGTCGGGACTACAGCGAAAAGCGCGATTTCATACGCATGCGGGTCGATGCCGATGTGGTGTTGATTCATGAAGGTGATGAGATCGCCGGCGTGTGCATCGACCTCTCCAGCAGCGGCATGCAGGTCGAAGCACCGCGCCAGTTCGCGGTCGGTGACCGTTTGAGCGTGCGCATCGATTCCGATCATGCGGCGCTGAGCGGGCTGGAGGCGGAGACCGTAGTGGTCTGGGTCAAGGCACAGGATGGCGCCAGCCAGAAGCTCGGCCTGACCATTTTGAAGATGAAATAAGCGCACACAAAAAAGGCGGCCTCATGGGCCGCCTCCTTGTCATCGGTCGAGATTAAAAATCGTCTTCGACCTGGCCATCCTTCACTTTGAACTCGCGGTTCTGCAGGTAGGCGTTGCGGATGAAGGTGTATTTGTCGCCGCTGATCAGCTTCTCGCTCGACAGCAGGCTGGCGCGGGTGTCGACGATGTTCAGGCCGAACACCGAGTTACGGACAGGCACGTCGTTGATGTAGCGGTACGGACCGGTGAAGCTGTCGACGTACTTGGACGGTGCATCACGCAGGGTGCTCGGGCCGAGCAACGGCAGCATCACGTACGGGCCGCTGCTGACGCCCCAATAACCGAGGGTCTGGCCGAAGTCTTCGTCACTGCGATTCAGGCCCATTTTGGTACCGACATCGAAGAAGCCCAGCAGGCCGAAGGTGGTGTTGAAGATGATACGCGCGGTATCGACACCGGCTGCTGCCGGCTTGGCCTGCAGAATGTTGTTCGCCAGGTTGGTGACGTCACCGACGTTGCGGAACATGTTGTGGATGCCGTCTTCGAGGAACTGCGGCGTCACGAACTCATAACCCTGCGCCAGCGGCTTGAGCGCGTAAGTGTCGACGAAGTCGTTGAACTGGAAGATCGGGCGGTTGACGCTTTCCCAAGGGTCTTCTTCCGTTGCAGCGTTGGCGGCGAACGGAACCAGCAGGACGCTGGCACATACACATAGCTGAGCGAGAGGATTGCTCCAGCGCATAGAAAAACTCCTTGGATTTTTACTGGCGCGGGCACCCGGGCCCAGGCGTTAAGAGCGCTAGTATAAGCGCAAAAGCCGTTTTGGGCAGTCCACCCGTGAAGAGTAATGCAGGACGTTTCCAGGGAGCGCCTTCACACACCTGTCATCCAACTGTCACCGATGTCCCCTAGCCTCATGCCTATTTCAGGGACGTTGCCATGACCCACGCTGAAGTCTTGCCTGTCGCCGCGCCCGGCCTGACCGCCGTGCTGTTCGGACTCAGTGGCTGTCTGGTGGATTTCGGCGCCCGTGCCCATCAACACGCCAGCGTACTGCCCGAGCACGCCGACGCCACACCCGGCGCTCTCGACAGCCTGCTCAGCCTACAGCGCCAGCAGATTCCCTGTGCGTGGATCGACGAGCTGCCCCCTGCCCTCGCGCAACCCTTGGCGGCCTCTCTGCCGGCGTGGATCAAACCGACGCAATATTCAGCAACAATCAATCCATGGCCCGCACCGAACGCCTGCTGGCAGGCGCTGATGGGTTTGAACGTCAGCTGCCTGGATGGCTGCGTGCTGGTGAGCGGCGAGCCCCGGTTGCTGCAAGCGGGCCTCAACGCCGGGCTGTGGACCATCGGCCTGGCGTCCTGCGGCTCACTGTGCGGCCTGCCGCCGAGCGAGTGGCAAGCCTTGAGCCAACAGGAACGCGAACAGCGCCGCGGCAAGGCGACCCTGCAGTTGTTCAATCTGGGCGTGCATTCGGTGATCGATCATCTGGGCGAACTCGACACCTGCCTGGCCGACATCAACCTGCGCCGCCTCAAGGGCGAAAAGCCCTGACCGGGATCATGCAGGTTGCAGCAGAGTGGATTAATCTAAAGGTCAGCCATAGACCTTTGGCGCGCGGCTGCGGTCAATGCCAGTGCCTCTTGATAAAAGGAACCCCACCATGCCCGCCCAAGAACTGCAAAAACAACTCGACACCCTGCGCGAGCAACTGGAGCAGAATCCTCCGCTGTCCGAAGCCGAACGTGAAGATCTGCATACGCTGATGGCGCAGATCGAATCGGAAATCAAACTGGAGAGCGCCACTCAGGATGCCAGCATCGCCGATGGCGTGAACCTGGCGGTGGACCGCTTTGAACTTGAACACCCGGCCATTGCCAGCACCCTGCGCAATATCGTCAATGCGTTGGGTAGCATGGGGATCTGATTTTCCTCCCCTGAAATGCAAAAAGCCCTGCCAGCGCTGGCGGGGCTTTTTCATTTCCACAATTTGAAACACAGCCCCCTGTGGGAGCGAGCCTGCTCGCGAAGGCGTCGTGTCAGTCGACATCATCGTTGAATGACATACAGCCTTCGCGAGCAGGCTCGCTCCCACATTGGATATGCCACATCCTGATTCTTTATTGACGGACCAGACGATGGTTCGGCAGTTGTACCGCTTCAGTGCTGCGATACGGGTTGATATCCAGCCCGCCCCGGCGCACATACCGTGCAAACACCGTGAGCTTCTCCGGCTTCAGCAAACGCTGCAGGTCTAGGAAGATCCGCTCCACGCACTGCTCGTGGAAGTCCGAGTGCTGGCGGAAACTGACGATGTATTCCAGCAGACTCGCGTGATCCAGCGCCGCACCACGATATTCCACCACCACGCTGCCCCAGTCCGGCTGACTGGTCACCGGGCAGTTGGATTTGAGCAGATGGCTATGCACGCTCTCTTCGACAATCTTCGAATCATCGCAACGCAGCAGTTCCGGACGCGGATGCTCATAGTTGCTGACGCTGATGTCCAGATCGTCGATGCACACGCCCGGCAACGCCACGACGCCTTCGGCTTCGACGTCCTTCAGGCTGCGTACCCGTACGCCGACCGGTTTGCCGGCAGCGGCCGACAAGTCCTTGACCAGTGTTGCTTCCAGGCTGGCGATGTCGGTAAACGACGTCTGATTCAGCGAGTTCAGGTACAACTTGAACGACTTAGATTCGATGATGTTCGGCGAATCCGCCGGAATGCTGAATTCACCGATTGCCACCACCGGCTTGCCCGACGGCAACAGCCACGACAGTTCGAAGCAATTCCAGAAATCCACGCCTTTATACGGCAGGGTTTCGGCGGTCAGGCCCAGCTCGGCCCATTTCGCGGTGCGCGGAATCGGGAACAGCAGGGACGGCGTGTACGTGGCGATGTATTCGCTGGATTTGCCCAGCGGCGAATGTTCGGCTGCGGGATGCATGGCGGAAACCTGACTGAAGAATCAGCGGATTCTATCAGCCTTTGCGCCCGCCTTTGAGTGCTTACTGACTGACAGTCAGTTTGCCGACCATGCCCGCCTGGTAGTGACCGGGAATATTGCAGGCGAATTCCAGGCTGGTGGCCTTGCTGAAGGTCCAGGTCAGCTCGGCGGTCTTGCCCGGCTCGACCAGCACGCTATTGGGGTCGTCGTGCTTCATGCCGTGGTCCATGCTGCCGTGATCCATACCCGCCATGTCGTGGGACATTTCTTTCATGCCGGTAGGCGTGAGCATGCCGCTTTGCTGCATCTGCAACATTTCCTGCTGGTGCTGGGCATGCATCGCCGCGTCACCGAGGTTGAATTCGTGCAGCAACTGGCCTTTATTCACCAGCACAAAGCGAACCGTCTCACCGGCCTTGACCTGAATCGCCTTGGGATCGAACGACATGTCGTTCAGTACAACTTCAATGCTGCGAGTAGCCTTGGCTGCTGGTGCCGGTTGGCCGAAATCATAGCTGTGCGCGGGTGCGGCCCAGACAGGTGAACTCAGCGCCAGCACACAGGCGGCGACGGCCAGAGGGTTGCGCAAAAACATAGTCATACTCCAACAAGATAAGGTTCAGCCTGTGGGAAACTCTAGCCCGCCTGCGCTGGCAGCTACCTGACAGGCAGATTACAACTTTGTCAGGTTGGCGTGCGTCGCCTGCTCCCACGGTATAACGCTTTTGTTCCTACAACCCGAGTCGCCCATGAAACTGCTGATCGTCGAAGACCAACCGAAAACCGGCCACTACCTGCGCCAGGGCCTGACCGAGGCCGGTTTCAACACAGAACTGGTGGCCGACGGCGTCAGCGGTCAGCAACTGGCGTTGAGCGGAGATTATGCGCTGTTGATTCTCGACGTGATGCTGCCCGGGCGCAGTGGCTGGCAGATTCTGCAGGCGGTGCGTAGTGCCGGCCTCGACACGCCAGTGCTGTTTCTGACCGCCAAAGATGCAGTCGAAGATCGGGTTCACGGCCTCGAACTCGGCGCCGACGATTATCTGGTCAAACCGTTCGCCTTTTCCGAATTGCTGGCCCGGGTGCGCAGCCTGCTGCGCCGGGGCAGCGCCCTGCCCCAGGAAACCAGTCTGCAACTGGCCGACCTGCGTCTGGACCTGATTCGCCGTCGGGTCGAACGCAGTGGCCAGCGCATCGACCTCACCGCCAAGGAATTCGCCCTGCTGGAAATGCTCCTGCGCCGCCAGGGTGAAGTGTTGCCGAAATCGCTGATTGCCTCGCAGGTCTGGGACATGAACTTCGACAGCGACACCAACGTGATCGAAGTGGCGATCCGGCGCCTGCGCCTGAAGATCGACGATGACTTTCCCAACAAACTGATCCACACCGTGCGCGGCATGGGTTACGTGCTTGAAGAGCGTCCGGCCTGATGCGTCGCCTGTCCCTGAGTTCTCGTCTGGCGCTGCTCTTTGCCGCCTGCACCGCCGTGGTCTCGCTGTTCGCCGGGGTGCTGTTCAGCCGCGCCAGCGAGGCGCACTTCATTGAGCTCGACCAGCAATTGCTCGACGGCAAGCTGATCGGTTTGCGCCGCGCCTTGCAGGATGTGCAACCCGTTCAGCGTGAGGCGCGGCTGGCGGATGAGCTGAGCCGTCAGGCCGATCTGGCGCTGCGTATTACCGGCAGTGACGGCCAGCGCTGGTACGACAGCTCGATCAATTTACCGCAGGACTTGCCGCAACAGCCGGGCCTGTCGACCATCAGCCATGACGGCGCCGACTACCGCGTGCTCAACGCCCCGCTCTACCCTGACAAAACCGACTCGCCACAGCTCACTCTGCTGCTGGACATCACCCATCACCAGCACTTCCTGCAACGCATGCAGCATCTGATCTGGCTGACCGTCGGCTTGTCGGCCCTGGCCACCGCGCTGCTCGGCGCGTGGGCGGCGCGCAGCGGTTTGCGTCCGTTGCGCCGTATGAGTGCAGTAGCGCGTGGGATTTCCGCACAATCGCTGAATGCCCGACTGCCGGAAGCGCAAATGCCGCCAGAGCTTGCGGAAATGGCCCACAGCTTCAACGCCATGCTCGGACGCCTCGATGACTCGTTTCAACGGCTGTCGGCGTTCTCGGCCGACATCGCCCATGAACTGCGCACTCCGCTGTCGAACCTGCTGACCCACACCCAGGTCACCCTCACCCGCCCGCGACCGATCGAGGATTACCGCGAAGCCCTGCACAGCAACCTCGAAGAACTGCAATGGATGGCCCAACTGGTCAACGACATGCTTTATCTGGCCAAGGCTGACCACGGTTTGCTGATGCCCAAGCGTGAGGCACTGGAACTGGCGGATGAGAGCGATGTGCTGCTGGAGTTTTTTGCGCCACTGGCCGAGGACGCCAGGGTGACGCTGAGCCGTGAGGGCCATGCGTGCATTAAGGGCGACCGGAGCATGCTGCGCCGGGCCTTGTCGAATCTGCTGGATAACGCGCTGCGCTTTACCCCGGCGGCGGGCAGCGTGCGCCTGTCCATCGTCGATCAACCGCACATAGCGCAGCTGTCGGTGGAGAACAGTGGCGAAGGCATTTCGGCAGAGTTGTTGCCACGGCTGTTTGACCGGTTTTATCGAGCAGATCCGGCGCGGCAGGAAGGCAGCAGTGAACATGCGGGGCTGGGGCTGGCGATTACCCAATCGATCGTCCGCGCGCATGGCGGGCAGATTCATTGCGAATCGGCTGCGGGGTGGACGCGGTTTGTGATCGAGTTGCCCAAAGGAGAATGAGGTCGATAGGACCGGCCCCTTCGCGAGCAGGCTCGCTCCCACAATTGGAATGCATTTCCCTGTGGGAGCGGGCTTGCTCGCGAAGGCGGTATTGAAGCTCAGGAATATCTCAGCGCATGCGCCGGCTCAATCTTCGCCGCCCGCAACGCCGGGTACACCGTCGCCAGGAAGCTCAGAACAAACCCCGCCGAGCAGATCAACAGCACATCCCCGCCCTGCAATTCCGAAGGCAGGTTGCTGACGAAGTACACGTCGGAACTGAAGATATGCTGCCCGGTAACGCGCTCGACCCAGCCGACCATCTCGCTGACATTCAGTGCCGCGATCACGCCGAGCACGCCACCAATCAGTGTGCCGACAATGCCGATCACCGTGCCCTGCACCATGAAGATCGCCATGATCTGCCGGGGCGTGGCGCCGATGGTGCGCAGGATCGCGATGTCCGCGCCCTTGTCGTTAACCACCATGATCAGCGTGGCGATGATGTTGAACGCCGCCACCGCAACGATCATCAGCAACAGCAGGCCAATCATGGTTTTTTCCATTTTCATCGCGCTGAACAGGCTGCCCTGGGTGTGAGTCCAGTCGTCAGCCTTGAACTCGGCACCGAGGCCTGCGGCGATGTCCGAGGAGACTTTCGGCGCGGCGTACAGATCCTTCACCGCAAGGCGCACACTCTGCACCTGATTCGGCTGCCAGTGCTGCATGGTCGCGGCATCGGCCACGTGGATCAGCCCCATCGAGCCGTCCAGTTCAGCGCCGACCTTGAACACACCGACCACGTTCAGGCGCTGCATGCGCGGGGTAATGCCACCCGGTGCGGTGCTGACTTCCGGCACGATCAGAGTGATCTTGTCGCCGACGTTGAGGCGGAAGCGGCGCGCGGTGATTTCACCGATCACTATACCGAACTCGCCCGGTTTCAGGTCATCGAGACGCCCCTGCACAATGTGCTGGGCCACGATCGACACCTTGCCTTCCTGGGCCGGGTCGACGCCGCTGATCTGGATCGGCTGCATCAAACCCTTGTAGGACAGCATGCCTTCCATCTCGGTGAACGGCACGGCGGCGGTCACTTCCGGATTTTTCAGCGCGGCGGCGGCGACCGGCTGCCAGTCATCGATCGGCTTGACGCCAACGATGGTCGCGTGCGGCACCATGCCGAGGATGCGCGAGCTCATTTCACGCTGGAAGCCGTTCATCACCGACAGCACCACGATCATCGCCAGCACGCCGAGGGCGAGCCCGATCATCGAAGTCATCGAGATGAACGAAACAAAGCGATTGCGGCGCTTGGCGCGGGTATAGCGCGTGCCGATAAAGATCGATAACGGTCTGAACATTCGCTGGGGCACCGTATAAAAATAAAAGACCCGATGCCTTTACAGGCACCGGGTTTCGGTCGGTCAAATGGCGGTCAGGCAACCTTCTTGCAACTGCAGGACGCGGTCCATCTGGCGGGCCAGGTTCATGTCGTGAGTCACCACCAGGAACGCCGTGCGCATTGAAGTGCTGAGTTCCAGCATCAAGTCCTGGATGCCTTCGGCGGTGTGCGAATCAAGGTTGCCGGTTGGCTCGTCGAGCATCACCAGGCCTGGATTGTTCACCAGCGCACGGGCGATGGCCACACGCTGGCGCTCGCCACCGGACAGCTCGGCCGGTTTGTGCTCCAGACGATGGCCCAGCCCCACCCGCTCCAGCAACGCGGTAGCGCGCTGACGTGCTTGCGGGATCGCGGTCTTGCCGATCAGCAGCGGCATGCAGACGTTTTCCAGCGCGGTGAATTCCGGCAGCAAGTGGTGGAACTGGTACACGAACCCCAAGGCACGGTTACGCAGCAGGCCACGCTTCTTCTCGCTCAGCGCCGACAGTTCTTCGCCGTCGAGCCAGACGCTGCCTTCAGTCGGCGTGTCGAGACCGCCGAGCAGGTTGAGCAAGGTACTTTTGCCGGAACCGGACTTGCCGACGATCGCCACACGCTCGCCCGGGTGCAACTCCAGTTGCAGACCGGCCAACACTTGCACCGACTCCGGGCCTTCCTCGTAGGATTTGCCCAGGTTGCGGCAGCTCAAAATTGCTTTATCACTCATGCCCGACTCACTCATAACGTAGCGCCTCCGCCGGCTGGGTGCGCGCAGCACGCCAGGCGGGATACAGGGTGGCGAGGAAACTCAGGACCAACGCAGCAGCGCAGACCATGACCACGTCCTGGCTCTGCACCTGCGACGGCAGGTAATCAATGAAATACACATCGGCGTTGAGGAACTTGTGGCCGATTAGCCCTTCGAGGGCGGAAATCGCCGCACTGACGTTGAGCGCAGCGAGAATACCGAGCACCGCACCAATCGCCGTACCGACCACGCCGATCACGGTGCCCTGCACCATGAACGTGCGCATGATCGTCCCCGGCTTGGCGCCGAGGGTACGCAGAATGGCGATGTCGCTCTTCTTGTCATTTACCACCATTACCAGCGTGGAAATGATGTTGAACGCAGCCACCGCGACGATCAGCAGCAACAGCAGACCGATCATGGCTTTTTCCATGCGGATCGCCTGATACAGGTTGCCGTGGGTGCGGGTCCAGTCGCGGGCGAAGTAATGGTCTTCGCCCAACTGCTGGGCGATGGTCCAGGCCACGCGCGGCGCCTGGAACAGATCATCGAACTTCAACCGGATACCCTGCACCTGATCAGGCTTCCAGCGGTGCATTTTCGCCAGATCCTGCAGGTTGGTGACACCCAGATAGCCGTCCAGCTCACCGGCGCCGACATGGAAGATGCCGACCACGGTAAAGCGCTTCATGCGCGGGAACATCCCGGCGGGGGTCACGCTGACCTCCGGCGCGACGAAGGTGACTTTGTCACCGAGGCCCACGCCGAGCTTGGTCGCGGCCTTGTCGCCGATGACGATGCCGAAGCTGCCCGGCGTCAAATCGTCGAGATTGCCCTGCTTCATGAAGTTGTCGATGATCGACACATTGCGCTCGAGCGCGGGGTCGATGGCGTTGAGCAACACCTTGGACACCTGGCCGTTGTTGGTCAGCAAACCCTGCATCTGGGTGAATGGCGCAACCGCCGTCACCTCAGGATTGCGCTTGACCTTGGCGGCGAGGCTCTGCCAATCGTTGATCGGCTCGCCGGTTTCAAGAGTCGCGTGGGGCACCATGCCCAACACGCGGGTGCGCATCTCATGATCGAAGCCGTTCATCACCGATAGCACCACGATCATCACGACCACGCCAAGGGCGAGCCCGATCATCGAAGTCAGGGAAATGAATGACACAAAATGATTGCGACGCTTTGCACGGGTATAACGCGTGCCGATAAATACGAAGAGAGGTCTGAACATGTCGGGGCTTGTTCGGAGGGAAAAGGAACGTCCTTGTGGCGGGGGTCGATAACCAGCTTTACACTCAGACCACCGCCGCTACCATGGGTTCGCCATGTCGACATTAGATGAAGAAGATCGCCGCGAATACTACCGTATCGAGGACATGATCGCACTGGAAATTCGGCCCCTGTCCGCTCCCGAAGCCGCAGGCCAGGAAGTGTTGCAGGATGCTTCCCCGCTGTTCAACCTGCTCAGCGAACTGCACCTGAGCGAATTCGAGTCGCAGCACCTGTTACGCCAGATCAGCGAGCGCGACCGGGCGATCGCCGCGTTTCTCAAATCCCAGAACAAACGCATCGACCTGCTCAGCCAGGTGGTCGCCCTGACCGTGCTCGGCCATATCGGCGAGCCACAACCGGTGATTATTTCCGAAGGCGGGATCGATTTTCAGCACCCGACCCCGATTGCCACTGGCGCGCACCTGTCGGTGAAACTGGTGCTGATGCCGCAGGCGCTGGGCCTGCTGCTGCGTGCCCGCGTCACTCATTGCGATCGCAAGGGCGACGGCTACGACGTCGGCACCGAGTTCGAACACTTGACCGACGCCCAGCGCCAGTTGCTCGCCCGCTATATCTTGCAGAAACAGGCCCAGGAACGACGCCTGGCCCGTGAACAGAACGAATCAGGCATTTAAATTAAGGAAGCACCGTGACCCTCATCTACGGCCACCGCGGCGCCAAGGGCGAAGCACCGGAAAATACCCTGAGCAGTTTTCAGGAATGTCTCAAGCACGGCGTGCGCCGTTGCGAACTGGATCTGCACCTGTCCAAGGACGGCGAGCTGATGGTGATCCACGACCCGACCCTCAAGCGCACCACCGATCGGCGCGGCAAGGTGGTCGAACACACCGCCGCCGAACTGGTGACCTACGACGCGCGTAAGGGCGGCCCGGGCTGGATCAAACCGTGCCCGATTCCGACCCTGGAAGAACTGTTCGAGCAGTGCGATTTCGAGCACTGGCAACTGGAAGTCAAAAGTGCTTCACGCACCCGCGCCGCGACTACCGTACTGGCGATTCGCGAAATGGCTCAGCGTCATGGCTTGCTGGACAAGGTCACCATCACTTCGAGCTCACGGGAAGTGCTGAAAGCGGCGCTGGACCTGGTGCCGGACGTGTCGCGTGGACTGGTGGCCGAATACGCCTGGCTCGACCCGCTAAAGGTCGCCGCCAGCTATGGCTGTGAGATTCTGGCTCTGAACTGGACGCTGTGTACGCCGGAACGCCTGCAGAAGGCGCAGCGTCAGGGGCTGCATGTCTCGGTGTGGACCGTCAACGAGCCTGCGCTGATGCGCAGACTCGCCGACTTCGGCGTTGACAGCCTGATTACAGACTTTCCCGGTTTGGCCACTGCCACCCTTGAGAATTGCTGAAATCGGTCTCCCCGGCCGGCTCAGGCCACCGGCCGGAGCCCGTCAAAAAAGCCGGTTGAGGCCGTCGTACGCTGCTACCCGATAGGCTTCGGCCATGGTCGGGTAGTTGAACGTGGTGTTGACGAAATACTTCAGCGTATTCAACTCGCCCGGCTGGCTCATGATCGCCTGACCGATGTGCACGATCTCCGACGCCTGATAACCGAAGCAGTGGACGCCCAGCACTTCCAGGGTTTCACGGTGGAACAGGATCTTCAGCATGCCTTGCGGCTCGCCGGCGATCTGCGCACGCGCCATGCTCTTGAAGAACGCCTTGCCGACTTCGTACGGCACCTTGGCCTGGGTCAGCTCCTGCTCGTTCTTGCCGATCGAACTGATCTCCGGAATGGTGTAGATACCGGTCGGCACGTCATTCACAAAGCGCCAGCTGCCGTTATCGACGATGCTGCCGGCAGCCGAACGACCCTGGTCATGGGCGGCACTGGCCAGGCTCGGCCAGCCGATCACGTCGCCAGCGCCATAGATGTTCGGCACGCAGGTGCGGTAGGCCTCGTCGACTTCGATCTGGCCACGGCTGTTGACCTTGACCCCGATGTTTTCCAGACCGAGCTGGTCGGTGTTGCCGGTACGGCCGTTGCACCAGAGCAAGGCATCGGCCTTGATCTTCTTGCCGGACTTCAGGTGCAGGATAACCCCGTTATCGACGCCCTCAACGCGATCGTAATCTTCGTTGTGGCGCACGGTGATGTTGTTGTTGCTGAAGTGATAGCTCAACGCCTGGGAGATTTCCGAGTCGAGGAAGCTCAGCAACTGACCGCGGTTGTCCACCAGTTCAACCAATACACCCAGACCGCTGAAGATCGAGGCGTATTCACAGCCGATCACGCCGGCGCCGTAAACGATCAGTTTGCGCGGGGTGTGGCCGAGGCTGAGGATGGTGTCGCTATCGTAGATGCGCGGGTGATTGAAATCGATGTCCGCCGGGCGATACGGGCGCGAACCGGTGGCGATGATGATGTGCTTGGCCACCAGCTTCTCGACCACGCCGTTGGCGCAGACCACTTCGATGGTTTGCTCGTCGGCGAAGCTGCCGGTGCCGAAGAACACGTCGACGCGGTTACGAGCGTAGTAGCCAGTGCGCGAAGCGACTTGTTTGGAAATGACTTTCTCGGCGCTTTTCAACACGTCCGGGAAGGAGAACCAGCGCGGTTCGCCGATCGCCCGGAACATCGGGTTGGTGTTGAACTGCATGATCTGCCGCACCGAGTGACGCAGGGCCTTGGACGGGATGGTACCGAGGTGGGTGCAGTTGCCGCCGACCTGGCGACGGCTGTCGACCATTGCCACCTTGCGCCCCGCTTTGGCGGCGTTCATTGCCGCGCCTTCTCCCGCCGGGCCGGAACCCAACACCACCACGTCGTAGTTGTAGACAGCCATGCGTACTCCTCAGAACAGGCCGCGGTGCCAGCAGCACCGGCGGCTAAATCACGCCGAATCGTGGCGCGAAGGAACAATTGGGGGTCAGTAAAGAACCCGGACACAGTCTATAGAAGCGTCAACGCCGCGCACATTAACCCTTGGTCGCGTCGTAGGCTACTTTTGCCTGCACTACAACGCCAGCTTTCGTACTGTTTTCAGTCAACTTTTGCGCCACTGAGGCGTTCGAAAGCCGCACTGGTGCGAATAACAAAACCTGTATCGGCACGAATCACGAAGAATGCACCAATGTCGTGTTTTTCGGCATAGTCCCAAGCCCTTTCAGGCCCGAGAATCAGCAACAGCGTCGATAGTCCATCGGCCATCAACGCTGAAGGATGAATTACCGTGACTGACGCCAGGTTGTGTAGGACCGGCGCCCCGCTCCGCGCATCGAAGGTGTGGGAAAAACGCCGGCCACCTTGCAGGAAATAGTTACGGTAATCACCGGAGGTGGAAACCCCGTAGCCGTCGACCTGAATGATCCGTTCGGCCACCTGTTGATCGTCTCGCGGCTCTTCCAGCGCAATACGCCAGGATGAGCCATCAAGCTTCTTGCCCTTGGCCTTTAGTTCACCGGTGGCTTCGGCGAGATAGTCATGGATGCCCATCGACTCGAGCCTGGCGGCGATGGTGTCGACCGCGTAACCGGCGGCGATGCTGTTGAAGTCGACTTCGACAGCGGCGTCCTTGCACAAGCGGTCGCCGTCGATATGCAAATGGCGGTAGCCGACTCGCTGCAGGGTTTCGGCCAGCGCGGCGGAGTCGGGGACTTTCTCTTCACGCCCTTGCGGGCCGAACCCCCACAGGTTCATCAGCGGTTCGACAGTCAGGTCGTAGGAACCTTCGCTTTGCTCCGACAGCTGCTCGCCGACACGGACCAATTCGAGCACGGAAGCCGGCATGGTCTGACAGCTGTTCGCTGGCAAGACATTGAAGCGTTCAATATCGGAGTCGTTGCGGTAGGTCGACATCTGCCGATCCACTTCCGCGAGGATAGCCTCCACTTCTCGGCGAACTTGCGCCGGTTCGGCAACACCGGTGTGTCGCACGTACTTGATCGAATACGTGCTGCCCATGGTCGGCCCCCCAAAGCTTTCCATGGACTCACCGTTGCCACAGGCAGCGAGGACAACCGCCACACTCACAAGCCAAACCCACCGTCCAGTGAACAATTCTTCATCTCCCCATAAAAGCGCGCCAGCCATTATGGATCAAAGGCCCGCACGCTCCCCAACGGATGCAACGCGTCATAAGAAACCAATAATGAGTAACTGAAAATGTCCTCGACCACGGGCAAAGGCAAAGCGATTTTTCGCGTTGTCAGCGGCAATTTTCTCGAGATGTTCGACTTTATGGTCTATGGCTTCTACGCCACGGCCATCGCCAAAACCTTCTTCCCGGCCGACAGCGCCTTCGCTTCCCTGATGCTGTCCCTGGCCACCTTCGGTGCCGGGTTCCTGATGCGTCCACTGGGCGCGATCTTCCTTGGTGCCTACATTGACCGTCACGGTCGTCGCCAGGGCCTGATCATTACCCTTGCGTTGATGGCCGCCGGTACGATCCTGATCGCCTGCGTGCCGGGCTATGCCACTCTGGGTGTCGCAGCGCCGTTGATCGTGCTGTTCGGTCGCTTGCTGCAAGGCTTCTCGGCCGGCGTCGAGCTGGGCGGTGTTTCGGTGTATCTGGCGGAAATCGCCACGCCGGGCCGCAAAGGCTTTTTCGTCAGTTGGCAGTCCGCCAGCCAGCAGGCGGCGGTGGTGTTTGCCGGCCTGCTCGGAGTGGGTCTCAACCACTGGCTGAGCCCGGAACAGATGGGTGACTGGGGCTGGCGCGTGCCGTTCCTGATCGGCTGCATGATCGTTCCGGTGATCTTCGTCATTCGTCGTTCGCTGGAGGAAACCCCGGAATTCCAGGCGCGCAAACATCGCCCTACCCTGCGGGAAATCGTCCGCTCAATCGGTCAGAACTTTGGCATCGTCATCGCCGGCATGGCGCTGGTGGTGATGACCACGGTTTCGTTCTACCTGATCACCGCCTACACCCCGACCTTCGGCAAGGCTGAACTGCATCTGTCGGATTTCGACGCGCTGCTGGTGACCGTGTGCATCGGTCTGTCGAACTTCTTCTGGCTGCCGGTGATGGGCGCGGTGTCCGACAAGATCGGGCGCAAACCCCTACTGCTGGCGGCGACGATTCTGGCGATCCTGACCGCCTACCCGGCGCTGTCGTGGCTGGTGGCGAACCCGAGCTTCAGTCATCTGCTGATCGTCGAACTGTGGCTGTCGTTCCTGTACGGTTCGTACAACGGCGCGATGGTGGTGGCGCTGACCGAAATCATGCCGGTGGAAGTGCGCACCACCGGATTCTCGCTGGCCTATAGCCTGGCGACGGCGACCTTTGGTGGCTTCACGCCAGCAGCCTGTACTTATCTGATCCATGTGCTGGACAACAAGGCTGCGCCGGGGATCTGGCTCAGCGGTGCGGCGGTACTGGGGTTGGTTGCGACGCTGGTGCTGTTCCGTGGCAACAAACATGAACTGCGGACTGCACAAGCGGCTGTGGCTGGTGGCGCCCGATAAGAAGCCTTCGGGAGCAAGCCCCCTCCCACAGTGTCCGGTGGTGCCAACATGATTGTGTGAACACCGCCAAACCTGTGGGAGGGGGCTTGCTCCCGAAGAGGCCGGTACAGGCAATAAAGATTCAGCAGGCATAAAAAAACGCCCCGACCTAAGTCGGGGCGTTTTCATTTGCAGCGAAGGCTTAGCGCGGGAACGCTGGCGGGTTTACACCGGCCATGTCTTCCATCACGCGAACCACCTGGCAGCTGTAGCCGAACTCGTTGTCGTACCAGACATACAGAACAACGCGGTTGTCCTGAACGATGGTCGCTTCAGCGTCGACCACACCGGCGTGACGCGAACCCACGAAGTCGGTGGACACCACTTCCTGCGAGTTGACGAAGTCGATTTGCTTGTGCAGATCGGAGTGCAGCGCCATGTAGCGCAGGTACTCGTTCATCTCTTCACGGCTGGCGGCTTTCTCAAGGTTCAGGTTGAGAATGGCCATCGACACGTTTGGCGTCGGAACGCGGATCGCGTTACCGGTCAGCTTGCCGGCCAGCTCAGGCAGAGCCTTGGCAGCAGCGGTGGCAGCACCGGTTTCGGTGATCACCATGTTCAGCGCGGCGGAACGGCCACGGCGATCGCCCTTGTGGAAGTTGTCGATCAGGTTCTGGTCGTTGGTGTACGAGTGAACGGTTTCGACGTGACCGTTGATGATGCCGAACTTGTCATTCACAGCCTTCAGCACCGGCACGATGGCGTTGGTGGTGCAGGAAGCGGCGGACACGATCTTGTCGTCAGCGGTGATTTCGTTGTGGTTGATACCGTGAACGATGTTCTTCAGCTTGCCTTTGCCAGGCGCGGTCAGAACAACACGAGCGACACCCGGGCATTGCAGGTGCTGACCCAGGCCATCGGCGTCACGCCATACACCGGTGTTGTCCACCAGCAGCGCGTCTTTGATGCCGTACTGGGTGTAATCCACCTCGGTCGGGTTCTTCGCGTAGATCACCTGGATCAGGTTACCGTTGGCGGTGATGGTGTTGTTTTCTTCGTCGATGACGATGGTGCCGTTGAACGGACCGTGTACCGAATCGCGACGCAGCAGGCTGGCGCGCTTGGTCAGGTCGTTTTCGGCGCCTTTGCGCACGACGATGGCACGCAGACGCAGACCGTCGCCACCACCGGTTTTCTCGATCAGGATGCGCGCCAGCAGACGGCCGATACGACCGAAGCCGTACAGCACAACGTCAGTGCCTTTGCGGGCCGAAGCGTTTTGCTGACCAACCACGTCAGCCAGTTCTTCACGCACGAACTGCTCGGCGCTGCGGCCATTGCCTTCGCTGCGGAATTTGAACGCCAACTTGCCCAGGTCTACCGAAGCCGCGCCGAGCTTGAGCTCGCTCATGGCTTTCAGCAGAGGGAATGTTTCGTGGACGGAGAGTTCGCTATCGTCGGAGGAACGGTGGCGAGCAAAGCGGTGAGCTTTGAGAATCGCGATGACAGACTGGTTGATCAGGCTGCGGCCATAGATCGAGCTCACCACGTTGTTATTGCGGTAGAGCTGACCGATAAGCGGAATCATCGCTTCTGCGAGTGCTTCACGGTCGATCCATTCACCAAGACACTGGTCGGGCTTCTGAGTCACGGGAACCTTCCACATGTAGGGGCAGAAAAAAGGGGCTACATTATGCCGCCGAGAACCTCTTGTAGCAATGCGCGCTTGTCGCGCAATCGGTAACAAAATTCCGTTCAAAAAAATTACGCCCCGCGCCAGCCCAGTAAAACCGGGGCTTCCAGCGCAGTCAATTTTTCGACGACTGTTAGACGATGTCTGTAACCCTCCGTAACACCAGTCGATTTCGGCACTACATAACCACTAAAAAAGTGCTCGTTTTTATGGTTACCACTACATTTTGCGCAAAGCGCGAAGATAGACGCAGTCTGCAACTGACAGCCGGCACCTGACGCCGCTACAATTACCGACTTTGTCGCAAAGCCTGGAGCTCAACCTTCCGTGCCCGTTCTGCGTCTACCGCTTCTCCCTGCCGCGGCAGGTAAACAGCATTGGGGCAACCTGCCCGGTGCTGCCCTCAGCCTCGCGATTGCCGAGGCTGCCAGCGCTGCCAAGCGCTTCACCCTGCTACTGACCGCCGACAGCCAGAGTGCCGAACGGCTTGAACAGGAGCTGAGTTTCTTCGCCCCGGATTTGCCCGTGCTGCATTTCCCCGACTGGGAAACCCTGCCGTACGATCTGTTCTCGCCGCACCAGGACATCATCTCCCAGCGTATCGCCAGCCTTTATAGACTGCCGGAACTGGCGCACGGCGTGCTGGTGGTGCCGATCACCACCGCCCTGCACCGCCTAGCGCCGACCAAGTTCCTGCTCGGCAGCAGCCTGGTGCTGGATGTCGGGCAGAAGCTCGATGTCGAACAGATGCGCTCGCGGCTTGAGGCCAGCGGCTATCGCTACGTCGATACGGTCTACGAGCACGGCGAGTTCACCGTGCGCGGCGCGCTGATCGACCTGTTCCCGATGGGCAGCAAACTGCCCTATCGCATCGACCTGTTCGACGACGAAATCGAAACCCTGCGCACCTTCGATCCGGAAAACCAGCGCTCCATCGACAAAGTCGATTCGGTCAAGCTGCTGCCGGCCCGAGAGTTCCCGCTGCAGAAAGATGCGGTCACCCGCTTCAAGGCGCGCTTTCGCGAGCGTTTTGATGTCGACTTCCGACGCTGCCCGATCTTCCAGGACTTGAGCAGCGGCATCACCCCGGCCGGTATCGAGTACTACCTGCCGCTGTTCTTCGATGAAACCTCGACACTGTTCGATTACCTGCCGCAGGACACTCAAGTGTTCTCGCTGCCGGGTATCGAACAAGCGGCAGAAAATTTCTGGAACGACGTGCGCAATCGCTACGAAGAGCGCCGCGTCGATCCATCGCGTCCTTTATTGCCGCCAGCGGAATTGTTCCTGCCGGTGGAAGACTGCTTCGCCCGCCTCAAGAGCTGGCCACGCGTAGTCGCCAGCCAGCAGGACGTCGAGTCCGGCGCCGGTCGCGAGCGCTTCCCGGCGCAGGCACTGCCAAACCTGGCGATCGAAGCCAAGGCCACACAACCACTGGCGGCGCTCTCGACATTCCTCGACGAATTCCCCGGACGCGTGCTGTTCACCGCCGAATCCGCGGGCCGGCGTGAAGTCCTGCTGGAGCTGCTGGAACGTCTGAAGCTGCGGCCGAAAACCGTCGACAGCTGGCCGGACTTCGTTTCGAGCAAGGATCGCCTGGCGATCACCATCGCGCCGCTCGACGAAGGCTTGATGCTCGATAACCCGGCGCTGGCGCTGGTGGCGGAGAGCCCGTTGTTCGGTCAGCGCGTCATGCAGCGTCGTCGCCGGGAAAAACGCGCCGACGCCAACAACGATGCAGTGATCAAAAACCTTACCGAACTGCGCGAAGGCGCGCCGGTGGTGCACATTGACCACGGTGTCGGGCGTTATCTGGGCCTGACGATTCTGGAAATCGACAACCAGGCGGCCGAATTCCTCACTCTGGAATATGCGGAGAACGCCAAGCTCTACGTGCCGGTGGCCAACCTGCATCTGATCGCGCGTTACACCGGCAGCGATGACTCACTGGCGCCGCTGCACCGCCTCGGCTCCGAGACCTGGCAGAAAGCCAAGCGCAAAGCCGCCGAACAGGTGCGCGATGTCGCCGCTGAGCTGCTCGACATCTATGCCCGTCGTGCCGCCCGCGAAGGCTACGCGTTTGCCGACCCGAAAGCCGATTACGCGACCTTCAGCGCCGGTTTCCCGTTCGAAGAAACGCCGGACCAGCAAGCGACCATCGAAGCGGTGCGCGAAGACATGCTCGCGCCAAAGCCGATGGATCGTCTGGTCTGCGGCGACGTCGGTTTCGGCAAGACCGAAGTGGCGATGCGCGCCGCGTTCATTGCCGTGCACGGCGGGCGTCAGGTGGCGATTCTGGTGCCGACCACCCTGCTCGCCCAGCAGCACTACAACAGTTTCCGCGACCGTTTCGCCGACTGGCCGGTGACCGTGGAAGTGATGAGCCGCTTCAAATCGGCCAAGGAAGTCAACGCGGCGATCGCCGACCTGGCGGAAGGCAAGATCGATATCGTCATCGGCACGCACAAGCTGCTGTCCGACGATGTGAAGATCAAAAACCTGGGTCTGGTGATCATCGACGAAGAGCACCGCTTCGGTGTGCGGCAGAAAGAACAGCTCAAGGCCCTGCGCAGCGAAGTCGACATTCTCACGCTGACCGCCACGCCGATTCCGCGCACGCTGAACATGGCGGTGTCGGGCATGCGTGATCTGTCGATCATCGCCACCCCGCCGGCGCGCCGCCTGTCGGTACGCACCTTCGTCATGGAGCAGAACAAGAGCACGGTCAAAGAGGCTCTGCTGCGTGAACTGCTGCGCGGTGGGCAGGTTTACTACCTGCACAACGACGTCAAAACAATCGAGAAGTGCGCGGCGGATCTCGCCGAACTGGTGCCGGAAGCACGGATCGGCATCGGTCACGGACAGATGCGCGAACGCGAACTCGAACAGGTGATGAGCGACTTCTATCACAAGCGCTTCAACGTGCTGATTGCCTCGACCATCATCGAGACCGGCATCGACGTGCCGAGCGCCAACACCATCATCATCGAGCGCGCCGACAAGTTCGGCCTGGCGCAATTGCACCAGTTGCGCGGACGTGTCGGTCGCAGCCACCACCAGGCTTACGCCTACCTGCTGACCCCGCCACGCCAACAAATCACGTCCGATGCGGAAAAGCGTCTGGAAGCGATTGCCAACACTCAGGATCTGGGCGCCGGTTTCGTGCTGGCGACCAACGACCTGGAAATCCGTGGCGCCGGCGAACTGCTGGGCGATGGCCAGAGCGGGCAAATTCAGGCCGTGGGTTTTACGTTGTACATGGAGATGCTCGAGCGCGCGGTGAAGTCGATCCGCAAGGGCGAGCAACCGAATCTCGATCAACCGCTCGGCGGTGGCCCAGAGGTCAACCTGCGCGTGCCTGCGCTGATTCCGGAAGACTATCTGCCGGACGTTCACGCCCGCCTGATTCTGTACAAGCGCATCGCTTCGGCCACCGACGAGGAAGGCCTGAAGGATCTGCAAGTGGAGATGATCGATCGTTTCGGCCTGCTGCCGGAGCCGACCAAGAATCTGGTGCGCATCACTGCGCTGAAGTTGCAGGCCGAACAGCTGGGCATCAAGAAAGTCGACGGTGGCCCGCAGGGTGGACGCATCGAGTTCGCCGCGCAGACGCCGGTCGACCCGATGACCTTGATCAAACTGATCCAGACTCAGCCAAAACGCTACAAATTCGAAGGCGCCACGATGTTCAAGTTCCAGGTGCCGATGGAACGCCCGGAAGAGCGCTTTAATACTGTAGAGGCGCTGTTCGAGCGCCTCCTCCCGAAAACTGTTTGAAGGACGCCGCATGCGCCTGTTTCGCTCACTGACTTTGCTACTTGCCTTGGTAGCCCCTTCGGTTTTCGCCGATGACCTGTATCAGGTCGAAATGATTCTGGTGCGCCAGAACGCCGTGCCGGCTATCGTCAGCCGCGCCGCCCCGGAAGACTGGGCCGCCGGCGCTCAACGCCTGGGTGATGACAGCCTGCGCACACCTGCGCTCGGCGACGTTGCCAGCAAACTCAGCGCCAGCGGTGATTACAGTGTGCTGATGCACAAGGCCTGGCAGCAGACCCTCGGCGAAGCGCCGACCAAGGTGGCCGTCAGCGACGGCAAGGAACAGTTCGGCCAGTTCCCGATCGAGGGCACGCTGGAAATGAAACTCGGACGCTTCACCGACGTGAACGCCGACTTCTGGGTCAACCAGATCGACGCCAACGGCATGGTCACTGCCAGCGAACACCTGAAACAGGACAGTCACACCAAAAACGGCCAGCTCAACTATCTCGACAACGGCCACCTGGCGCTGCTGATCAAGATCACGTCCCTGACGGCGCCCGCCCCACGGCAAGCCCCTGAAGCGATTCCGGACTGATCGAAGTCCTTATGTCCCCGCCCCTGAGTAAACCGTTGGCACCCTCCTGGGTCAGCCGATTCAAGGAACAGAGCCTGGAGCGTGGCCGCCGCTACGCCCTGGAGAACCGGGTACGCATCGCCCAGGTCGGCGATGCGACCATCACCGCCAGTTGCGAAGGCTCTGGCGGTAATGTCTACCGTCAGACCATTCACCTGCGCGAGTCAGCCAAAGACACCCTGCTGCTGGTTGACGCCACCTGCACCTGCCCGGTGCGCAATAACTGCAAACACTGCGCCGCAGTACTCCTGCAAGTGCAGGAAACCCTCGAATACCCTGCCGCAGCGAAAGACGCCGAACTGCTGGAAAAACTCCAGGCCGTATTGGAGAACCGTAACCCCAAAGCGCCGCCGCAAGTGCTGGTGGACAACGTGCAACCGCTGCCGCGCCTGTGGCTGGCCAGCGTCGAGTTCAGCGCGTTCGAGCCGCGCAACGGCAAGATGCAGCGCTATATTCAGCATCGGGCGGCGCTGTCGTTCAGCTATCTGGATGAGTACGTCAGCGGGCAGAAAAACAGCGACATTCTGATTCGCCAGGAAACCCAGACCCTGCGGATAAAACGCCATCCGGAAGTGGAACAGTCCTACCGCGAACAGTTAAGAATCCTCGGCTTCCGTATCGCCACGCGCCAGAGCAAAGCGCTGCCGGAAAGCGCCGGCGAGCTGTACGAGATGGTCAACGACAGCGCCTGGCTGACGTTTACCCTCAACGAACTGCCGAAGCTGCGCACCCAAGGTTGGGAATTGCAGATCGACGAGGAATTCGGTTTCGACCTGACCGCCGTCGACGACTGGTACGCCACCGTCGAACAGGCGCCGGAGCGCGACTGGTTCGATCTGGAACTGGGGATCATCGTCAATGGTGAACGCCTGAGCCTGCTGCCGATCCTGCTCAATCTGATGCGCTCGCACACGGAAATCCTCAACCCGGAACGCCTGGCGCGGCGCCGCGATGACGAGCTGATTCTGGTCAATATTCCGCAACGCAACAGTGAGCACGGGCCGCTGCAAGTGGCGCTGCCCCTTGGCCGACTGAAACCGGTATTGGCGACGCTGGGCGAGTTCTACTTGCAGGAGCCGGGCGAAACCACCCTGCGCCTGAGCAAGGCCGACGCCACGCGGCTCAACTCCCTGGAAGGCATTCCCCTGCTGTGGGAGGGTGGCGAACAGATTCGCAGTTTCGCCCAACGCCTGCGCGACATTCGCGACTACAGCGCGAAAGCGCCGGAAGGCTTGAACGCGACGTTGCGTCCCTATCAGCTCGAAGGCTTGAGCTGGATGCAGTCCCTGCGTCAGCTTGAGGTCGGCGGGATTCTGGCGGACGACATGGGTCTGGGTAAAACCCTACAGACCCTGGCGCATATTCTCAGCGAGAAAAACGCCGGACGTCTGGATCGACCGTGCATGGTGGTGATGCCCACCAGCCTGATCCCGAACTGGCTCGACGAAGCCGCGCACTTCACGCCGCAACTGAAAGTGGTCGCGCTGTACGGTGCCGGCCGCAAAAAGCATTTCGAGCATCTGGCCGACTTCGACCTGATCCTGACCACCTATGCACTGCTGCCCAAGGACGTCGAACGGCTGGCACAACAGCCGCTGCACGTTCTGGTGCTCGACGAAGCGCAGTACATCAAGAACCCGAACAGCAAGGCCGCGCAGGCCGCTCGCGAACTCAACGCGCGCCAGCGCCTGTGCCTGAGTGGCACACCGCTGGAAAACCACCTCGGCGAGTTGTGGTCGTTGTTCCACTTTTTGCTGCCGGGCTGGTTGGGCGATGTCAAAAGCTTCAATGCCGACTACCGCGTGCCGATCGAAAAACGCGCCAGCGAAGTCCGGCTGCAGCACCTCAATGGACGGATAAAGCCGTTTCTGCTGCGCCGCACCAAGGAACAGGTGGCCACCGAACTGCCGCCCAAAACCGAGATCATCCACTGGGTCGATCTCAATGAGGCGCAGCGCGACGTGTACGAAACCATGCGCCTGGCGATGGACAAGAAAGTCCGCGATGAGATCACTCGCAAAGGCGTGGCGCGCAGCCAGATCATCATTCTTGAAGCCCTGCTCAAGCTGCGTCAGGTCTGCTGCGATCTGCGCCTGGTCAACGACGCCACCCTGCCCGCCCGCGGCAGCAGCTCGGGCAAGCTCGACAGCCTGATGGAAATGCTCGAAGAGCTGTTTGAAGAAGGTCGGCGGATTCTATTGTTCTCGCAGTTCACCTCGATGCTGTCACTGATCGAGGACGAACTGAAGAAACGCAACGTGGCCTACGCCTTGTTGACTGGCCAGACCCGCGATCGGCGCACGCCGGTGAAGGAATTCCAGAGCGGCAAACGTCAGATTTTTCTGATCAGCCTGAAGGCCGGCGGCGTCGGCCTGAACCTGACCGAAGCGGATACGGTGATTCATTACGATCCGTGGTGGAACCCGGCGACCGAGAACCAGGCAACCGACCGCGCCTATCGAATCGGCCAGGAGAAGCCGGTGTTCGTCTACAAGATGATTGCCCGGGGCACGGTGGAAGAGAAGATTCAGCACCTGCAGAAGGAAAAGTCTGACTTGGCAGCAGGCGTACTGGATGGGCGCAAGGCCGGGGACTGGAAACTGCAGAGCGATGACATCGAAGCGCTGTTTGCGCCATTACCGGACAAGTTCGACAAGCGTTGAGATGTGCAGTGTTTGCTAGATAGCTTTCGCGAGCAAGCCCGCTCCCACAGTTGGATCGCATTTCCCCTTTTGGGAGCGAGCCTGCTCGCGAACGGATCCCCTCAGTTGAAGGTTCAAACTGAAGCTTACTGCCTGGAAACCGGCAGCGGCGCAAACAGCGCCTCGATGTCACTCTGTTCCAGCTTGAACCCACCTGTCGTACCCCCTTCCAGCACCGCCCCGGCCAACGCTGCTTTCTCCTGCTGCAACGCTTGTATCTTTTCCTCTACCGTGCCGCGAGCGATCAGCTTGTAAACAAACACCGGATTGTTCTGCCCGATACGATAAGCGCGATCAGTTGCCTGATTCTCCACTGCCGGGTTCCACCACGGGTCGAAGTGGATCACCGTGTCCGCAGCCGTCAGGTTCAGACCGGTACCGCCAGCCTTGAGGCTGATGAGGAACAACGGCACCTTGCCGCCCTGGAAATTCTTGACTGGCGTGCGCCGGTCGGTGGTGTCGCCAGTCAGCAACGAATAACCGATAGCGCGCTGCTGCAACTCCTGCTCGATCAGCGCCAGCATCGAGGTGAACTGGGAGAACAGCAGGATGCGCCGACCTTCGCCGAGCAACTCTTCGAGCATCTCCATCAGGCTGATCAGCTTGCCGCTGCCTGAGCGCAATGCCTTCGCCGTGAGAGGCATGTTGATCAACCGCAGATCGCAGCAGACCTGACGCAGCTTGAGCAAGGCATCAAGAATGATGATTTGACTGCGCGCCACACCACTGCGGGCAATTTCATCGCGCACTTTTTTGTCCATCGCCACGCGCACCGTTTCATAGACGTCGCGCTGGCCGTCGCTGAGTTCAACCCAATGGATGATTTCGGTTTTCGGCGGCAGCTCAGTGGCGACCTGATCTTTCTTGCGACGCAGCAAAAACGGCTTGATGCGCGCCGTCAGGTGCTGCATGCGCTGGACATTGCCATGCTTCTCGATCGGTGTGCGGTAATCGCGGTTGAAGGACTTGCTGTCGCCCAGCCAGCCAGGCATGAGGAAATGAAACTGCGACCACAGCTCGCCGAGATGGTTTTCCAGTGGCGTGCCGCTCAGACACAAGCGCTGACGGGCCTGCAAGTCACGTGCGGCCTGCGCCGCTTTGCTCAGCGGGTTCTTGATGTTCTGCGCTTCGTCGAGAATCAGCACGCTCCACGACTGCGGCCGCAACGTTTCAAGATCCCTGGGCAGCAAGGCGTAAGTGGTCAGCACCAAGTCGTATTCGGCGAGATTGGCGAAGTCTTTTTGCCGCCCGGCCCCATGCAGCGCCAGAACCTTCAACTGAGGCGTGAAGCGCTGGGCCTCGTCGAGCCAGTTGGGAATCAGGCTGGTCGGCATCACCGCCAGTGCCGGGCAATCGAGGCGACCGGCGTGCTTTTCCGTGAGCAGATGCGCCAGGGTCTGCAGGGTTTTGCCCAAGCCCATGTCATCGCCAAGAATGCCGCCGACCTCCAGCTCCCGCAGAGTCTGCATCCAGCCAAGGCCTTCGAGCTGATATGGGCGCAGTTGCGCATTAAGGCCGGCCGGCGCAGCAATATGGGTGTGACTGGAATTGTGCAGCCGCTTGGCAAAAGTGCGCAGGCGTTCGCCGCCCTGCCATTCCAGTGGCATGCCATCGAGCATACTCAGGCGCGCGGCGTCTGGAACAGTCAAGCGCAGCGCATCGCCCTGATGTCCGCCCAGGTACAGCTCGCCCAGCGTCGCCATCAGCGGTTTGACCCGACTCAGCGGCAACGCCACCTTGGCGCCTGCCGGGTCGCCAAAACCGCTGGGCTTGAGTTCGATCAGGAGTTTTTCGTCGTCGCTGCGTTGCGCCAGATTCACCGGGTCGAGCAAACGTGGCTGGGTGCGCAACAGATGCAGAAGGATCGGCAACAAGCTGTAGCGCTCGCCATTGACGACGATGCCCAGTTGCAGATCAAACCATTGATGCCCGGCCTCTTCTTCGACCTCCGCGTACCAGTGTTCGACCGGCTGCACATCGAAATGGAAGCCGGGACTGATTTCGATTTCCCAGTCCGCGGCGCGCAGTGTGGCAAGCCCTTCATGCATGAATCCGAGCCAGGCGGAATCATCCGGCAAGGTGAACATCTCGCCGAGACGATCCATAGCGCTCTTGCGCGTGGCTTTTTTGAAGCCGTGCTTTTGCAGGCTCTGGCGCAGCTTCTTTTCCATCGCAGGCTGGCGTCGAATGCGCTGGGTTTCAGTGCCATTGAGGATCATCACTTCCGGATTACGATCCACCGCCGGATGACCGTTGTAGGTAAACACCAGAGCGGCGCGGTGCTCCAGAACGTATTCCCAGCGCGAACGCTCCCGGCCGCTGACCAAGGTCAGTTGCGGCTGCGGAAGCACGTCATCGATGATTCGTTCGGTGAGCTTGTGCGGCGGCGGGATTTTGGTCATCGCGCTCATGCGATGGCTGAACTGCATCGCCTGACGCGCCGGGATGTCTGGGGCGAGGGTCAAATGGCAGGCCAGTTTTTCTTCCAGCTCACTGAACAGAGGGCCAACCTGTCGCTGCTCACGATCGATGTAATAAAGCGGCTCCAGCGCCAGCACGGTTTCCTGCGCAGCCTCGGCACTGCTCCACTGGGCGCGGAACCCACCGTCGGCCTGCTCGGCCCAAGAGAACAGACCCATGCGTTTCGCGCCCGGCGTCAGTGCCTGCAAGTTTTCGAAGTCGAGGAACAGGCGGGAGGTGCGCAGGAGCATTTCCAGCAGTTCCGCGCCACTGCTGCCTTCCAGCGGATAGCCGCTGTAATAGGCGTGATGGGAATGCATGGCGACCAACAGCCTGGCAACGCGCAGATCCAGTTCGGACAGATAACCGGGCTGACGCATGAGCATGTCCGACAGCGAATACATCGGTTTTACTTCGCGTAACTCGCCGCTCTTGAGCTGATAGACCTTGAAAATATCGAGCAGCCACTTGCCGTTCGCAGACGTGGGTTTGAGTTTGTAAAACAGGCGCGTGCCCGCGGCTTGCGCCCCTTCGTCGACGGGCCTGGCCGGGACGGGGACTGTCGAAAGCCAATGCTCCAGCGCCCGACCCAAGGGGATCTGTGCGTCACTTTCGGACGTATCGTCGTCAATGCCCTGCAGGTGATAGAGCACCGCCGCGCAGTGCTTGCAATCAATCGCCACGGGGCAGGTGCATAAGCAACGCAAATTAACCGATCCCAGGCGATCACCGGACAGGTAGATGCTTTGTTCATACGCCTGTGTTTCCGAACCGACGCAGAACGCCTCGATTTTCCTGTCATCGATCTCGATGATCTCTACCCGATCATCGGCAGCATAAGCGCGGGCCTTGGCCAACGCCTTGCTACTGAATGCGTGAGTCCATGCCAACCCTTTAAGCCGCTCGATGAAACTGCTCATGGACAGTCCTTAGCTGGCCAACACCCGCGCCAACGTCGATTTCACCTTGCCCATCCCGTCATGCAGCGCCTGCTCGATCTCGGCCATGGTGATCACCGCCGTGGTCTTGCCCGCCGCCGGATTCACCACCAGCGACAGGCAGGCGTAATCCAGATCCAGCTCACGGGCCAGTGCCGCTTCCGGCATGCCGGTCATGCCGACGATGTCGCAGCCATCGCGCTCCAGACGCACGATCTCGGCCACGGTTTCCAGACGCGGGCCCTGGGTGCAGGCGTATACACCCTGATCGCTGTATTCGCAGCCTTCGGCAGCCAGCGCGACGATCAATTGCTGACGCAGCGGCTCACTGTAAGGGAAGCTGAAATCGATATGGGTGACGTGCTCCAGATCATCGGCGAAAAACGTGTGTTCGCGACCGCTGGTGTAATCGACGATCTGGTGTGGCACACAGAAATGCCCGGTGCCCATGGCCGGATGGATCCCGCCCACCGCGTTGACCGCGATGATCGCCTCGGCGCCGGCCTGCTTCAGCGCCCACAGGTTGGCGCGGTAGTTGACCTTGTGCGGCGGGAAACGATGGGGATGGCCGTGGCGGGCGAGGAACAGAACTTCCTTGCCGGCATATTCCCCGATCTGCACTTCAGCCGACGGCGAACCGTAAGGCGTATCCACCGCCAACGACTGACGAATGCTCAGGCCTTCGAGCTGGGTCAGGCCGGTGCCACCGATGATTGCGTAAACCGTCATAGCAAAAATCCTTAATCGATCAGTTGAGCGTCTTTGAGCGCGCCGATGGCGGTTAGCCAGCGCGGATCCTGACGGTAGTCGGTGCTGGCGAACGCCTGACCGCGCATCCGCGCAATGCGTGCGGACGGCTTGACCTTCATCCGTTGCGCAGCACTCAGGGCCAGTTCGGCCGCAGCGCGGTCATTGCACACCAGGCCCATGTCGCAACCGGCAGTCAACGCGGCTTCGATCCGGCTGGCAGCGTCGCCGACCACGTGGGCGCCGGCCATCGAAAGGTCGTCGCTGAAGATCACGCCGTCAAACTGCAACTCGCCGCGCAGGATGTCCTGCAACCAGCGACGGGAGAACCCGGCCGGCTGCGAATCGACTTGCGGATAGATGACGTGCGCCGGCATGACCGCAGCGAGTTGCTTGCTGAGTCTGGCGAACGGTACGAGGTCGTTGGCGCGGATCTCGTCGAGACTGCGCTCGTCATTCGGGATCGCGACGTGGGAGTCGGCTTCGGCCCAACCGTGACCGGGGAAATGCTTGCCGGTAGCGGCCATGCCCGCGCTGTTCATGCCGCGGATGAAGGCGCCGGCGAGCAACGCTGCGCGCTCGGGATCCCCTTCGAACGAACGAGTGCCGACCACGGCGCTGCGCTGGTAATCCAGATCCAGCACCGGGGCGAAACTCAGGTCGAGGCCGACCGCCAACACTTCGGTGGCCATGACCCAGCCGCATTGTTCGGCGAGGTATTCGGCGTTCGGGTTGTCGGCGATGGCACGCATCGCGGGCAGGCGCACGAAGCCCTGACGCAGACGCTGCACCCGGCCGCCCTCCTGGTCGACCGCCAGCAGCATATCCGGGCGAATGGCGCGGATCGCAGCACTCAGCTCGCGCACTTGGCGCGGGTGCTCGATGTTGCGCGCGAAAATGATCAGGCCGCCCACTTCGGGCTGGCGCAACAATTGGCGATCTTCGGCCGTCAGCCAGGTACCGGCGACGTCCACCATCAACGAGCCTTGCAGGCCAGCAGTCATAGAGATTCCTTGAAAACGAAAAACCCGATCCGCCAGAAATCGCTACCGTGAGCAGGGCTCGGCAGGTCAGTAATTTCTATGGAGATCGGGTTCAGAACGAAAGTCGGCATGGGCGGCTAGCTTAGCGGATACAAGCAGCCGCGCCCACCCGTGTGCGGTTAAACCTTGGCGGCCACCGGAGTCGATTTGCTGCGCGGGCGAAGCTGCGCAGTCGCCATCGCCGGGTCGGTGACACCGGTTTCGGCACGCATGCCGGCGGCAAGGAACGGCACCATCAGACGCATCACCTGTTCGATCGAGGTGTTGACGCCGAAATCGGTCTCGGCAATCGCGCGCAAGGCCTTGATCCCGGACATGCTGAACGCCGCAGCGCCGAGCATGAAGTGCACGCGCCAGAACAGCTCGATTGGCGGGATGCGCGGAGCCGCTTCGTTGACCAACAGCATGTAGCGGCGGAACACCTTACCGTACATGTCTTCCAGATAACGACGCAGGTGACCCTGGCTCTGGCTGAACGCCAAACCGAGCAAACGCATGAAGATCGACAGGTCGTTACCGCTGCGTGGCTGCACCACGAGCGCTTGCTCGACGAGGATTTCCAGCAACTCTTCAAGGGTCGGCTTGTTTTCAGGCTTGGCCTGGCGACGCTCCAGCTCTTTATCGAGGCTGATGCAGAACGGCCCGAGGAAGCGCGAGAAAACCGCCTGGATCAGCGCTTTCTTGGAGCCGAAATGATAGTTCACCGCCGCCAGGTTTACCCCGGCCTTGCTGGTGATCAAACGCAATGAGGTTTCAGCGAAACCTTTCTCCGCGAACAACTGCTCGGCAGCATCAAGAATGCGTTCAACGGTTTCCGACTGGGCCATGGCTACTCCGCCTGACAAACACTTGTTTGAAACATACGTTTCAGCCCAAGCCTTGTCAAGCCTGCCAGTTCGTTTTGGGAATGGTCGGTCAGCTATTTAACCACACTCGACCGGCGCATTAATAAGCACGGCAACCGACCGTCCGGCGGGCTGCAAAAAAACGGGCATTGCCAAGACCGCTTCACTGTATATAATCCCAGTCACTGTATAAAAAGACAGAGCGATCAATATGCTAAAGCTGACGCCACGCCAAGCCGAGATTCTGGCCTTTATCAAACGCTGCCTCGAAGACAACGGCTACCCGCCAACCCGCGCGGAAATCGCTCAGGAACTGGGTTTCAAGTCGCCCAACGCGGCGGAAGAACACCTCAAGGCCCTCGCCCGCAAAGGTGCAATCGAAATGACCCCGGGCGCCTCCCGCGGCATTCGCATCCCCGGTTTCGAAGCCAAGGCTGACGACTCTACCCTGCCGATCATTGGCCGGGTCGCTGCCGGCGCACCGATCCTCGCCCAGCAGCACATCGAAGAGTCCTGCAACATCAATCCTGCGTTCTTTCACCCACGGGCCGATTACCTGTTGCGCGTACACGGCATGAGCATGAAGGACATCGGCATTTTCGACGGTGACCTGCTGGCGGTTCACACTACCCGCGAAGCACGCAATGGCCAGGTGGTGGTTGCACGGATCGGCGATGAAGTGACGGTCAAGCGCTTCAAGCGCGAAGGCAGCAAAGTCTGGCTGATTGCCGAAAACCCTGAGTTCGCCCCTATCGAAGTCGACCTGAAAGATCAGGAACTGGTGATCGAGGGCTTGAGTGTCGGCGTAATCCGCCGCTAAAGGAGGCTTTATGCAGTTCCCACACACACCCCAGCAAACACAACTGCCTCTATTCGAAGCGTTTCTGGCACAACCGATGGCACCGATCCTGAAAGATGTGGTCGAGCGCCCATGGATTGCCGAACCGGAAGTATTCAGTGAGCTGTCACTGCGCGGTGCGGCCGGGAACTGCCTGAACCTGCTGGCCCCGATCCTTCGCGAACTGAGCGAGGATCAGGATGCTCGCTGGCTGACGCTGATCACCCCTCCAGCCAGCCTGACCCAGATCTGGCTGCGAGAGGCCGGCCTGAACCGTGAACGCATTCTGCTGTTGCAACCTCGTGGTGCGCAAAGCGCTCAGCAACTGGCCTGCGAAGCACTGCGCCTGGGTCGTAGCCATACGGTGGTAACCTGGCTCAATCCGCTGAACACAAGTTCACGGCAACAACTGATCAGCGCAGCCCGCACGGGCGACGCTCAGAGCCTGAACATTCGATTGGGTTGATTCACTTGTAACGCGCGCTGTGTGAAGCGCAGGGCTTCTCCAGGGACAGAGAAGCCGATCTGATGTTGCAGCGGCAAGCGCCGACAGGCGGATCTCAGTGAAGAACCCGCGGCCCTTCTTCCTTATCAAATTCGCCTTCGACCATACGGCCGGCCATCTGTACGCCGACGCTCAACATCGCTTTCGCGATTTCCACATGCTGGCCTTGCAGGAATGCTTTGGCATCCTCGGAGAAATCCAGCGTCACCAGAGAACCCTCGTCCTCAGCCCTGCGCAGTTCGATTCGGCCGTCTGGTAACTCGACAATTTCTAGAAAGGACGTTGGCATATAGGTCTGTTCTCCACGAAAGGCAGGGATTATATAGACATCATTCGGGCTTCGCTCGGGATCTTGACCAGCAGCATGTTTCAGATTGCCACCGTGTCAATTGTCCTCAGCATTCGTTCAAGCCTTCGCGAAAACGGATTGCCAGGCCCTTGAGATTCTGCCGCCAGCTCTCCAGCTCTTCCCGACTCAACTCCTGCGGCGCCTCTTCTTCATCGAGATTAATGGCCTGAATCAATGGCTGTGTCACATCACCCTTGGGCTTGTGGGGCACCCGTGGCGGCTGAAACAACGCCGAGTGCGCCGCCAGCAATTTCGCCAGCCAGGTTTCAGGGTTACCAGCCAGCTCAACCATCTCGGCCAGTTCCGGGATCGCAATCGATTCCAGGACTTCGCGAGTCAGCAACGCTTCGGCTCGCGATGCATTGGCCTGAGGCAGACGATAGAAACCGGCGATCTCGTGACACAGTCCCAGAAGCGCGCCATAGAGGTGAAACAATGCTGATTCACGGCCAGCCTGAATCAGCGCCAACGCATTCATCGCCCGCCCCTCTTCGGCGCGAGCCAGAGCCTCCAGCGACAGGCCGGCGAAATAGATCTTCTGATTGGTGCGGGTATAGAGTTCGTGCGCCATGCCGGCAGTCTCCACAGCGAAATAATTGCGTCACACAGACCCGACAGTGTCGTGGATCAGCGGATCCGACCGCAAGCACAAAACAAAAAGGCCGCATGAAAACCCGAGAGTCATCATGCGGCCTTTTGTGGATCAGGCTAACGCTTACTCAGCCTTGGCTTTCGTACGCTTGTCTTCAACAGTCCACTTGCCACCGTCGTAGAACGCTTTCCAGCCGGTAGGCTTGCCGTCGACCTCGGTCTGCACGTATTGCTCCTTGGTCTTGCGGCTGTAGCGGATGACCGCTGGCAGACCATCAGGATCCTTCTGCGGTGCTTCGCAGAGGAAGTGGTACTTCGGATCGATCTCATCCTTGTGCGGCAGAATCTCGATCACCAGCGGAGCACGGGTCTCGCGGTTTTTCGGGAACTGGCTGGCCGCCAGGAACAGACCGGAAGCACCGTCGCGCAGAATGTAGGTGTCGTTGACCTTTTCACATTTCAGCTCAGGCATCTTCACCGGGTCCATCTTCGGCGGCGCCGCGTCACCACTCTTCAGCAGTTTGCGAGTGTTCTTGCAGGTCGGGTTGGTGCAACCGAAGAACTTGCCGAAACGGCCGGTCTTGAGCTGCATCTCGCTGCCGCACTTGTCGCATTCCAGGCTCGGACCTTCGTAGCCCTTGATGCGGTAGTTGCCCTCTTCGATTTCATAGCCGGCACAATCCGGGTTGTTACCGCAGATGTGCAGTTTGCGCTTCTCGTCGAGCAGGTAGGCGTCCATCGCGGTGCTGCAGATCGGGCAGCGATGCTTGCCGCGCAGCACCAGCGACTCCGACTCGCCCTCGTCGTCCGCAGCGATCTCGTCGCCCGGCACCAGGTTGACGGTGGCCTTGCAGCGCTCTTTTGGCGGCAGGCTGTAGCCCGAGCAACCGAGGAACACGCCGGTCGATGCCGTACGGATCTGCATCGGACGACCGCACGTGGTGCACGGAATATCAGTCATGACCGGCTGGTTGGCACGCATGCCGCTTTCCGGGTTCTCGGCCACTTCGAGCTTCTTCTTGAAGTCGCCGTAGAACTCGTCCAGCACGTTTTTCCAGTCGCGCTCGCCCTGAGCCACATCATCGAGGTTCTCTTCCATGCCGGCGGTGAAGCCGTAGTCCATGAGGTTCGAGAAGCTCTCCGACAGACGCTCGGTGACGATATCGCCCATCTTTTCCGAGTAGAAACGACGGTTGTGCAGGGTCACGTAGCCGCGATCCTGAATGGTCGAAATGATCGCTGCGTAAGTCGAAGGACGACCGATGCCGCGTTTTTCCATTTCCTTGACCAGGCTGGCTTCCGAGTAACGGGCCGGCGGCTTGGTGAAATGCTGCGACGGATCGAGCTTGATCAGCTTCATCGCATCGCCCTGCGCCATGTCCGGCAGAACATCGTCATCGCCAGGCTTGGTGATTTGCGGCAGAACGCGGGTGTAACCGTCGAACTTGAGGATGCGGCCTTTGGCACGCAGCTCGAAGTCGCCAGCGGCAACGCTGACGGTGGTCGACAGATATTGCGCCGGCAGCATCTGGCAAGCGAGGAACTGGCGCCAGATCAACTCGTAGAGGCGCTCAGCATCACGCTCCATGCCTGCAAGCTTGCTTGGCGTGGTGTTGGCATCGGAAGGACGAATCGCTTCGTGAGCCTCTTGTGCGCCTTCCTTGCTGCTGTAGACGTTCGGCGTTTCCGGCAGGTACTTCTTGCCGAACTCGTCCTCGATATAGGTACGCGCCATCGCCACGGCATCGGCCGAGAGGTTGGTCGAGTCGGTACGCATATAAGTGATGTAGCCGGCTTCGTACAGACGCTGGGCCATCATCATGGTTTTCTTCACGCCGAAGCCCAGGCGGTTGCTCGCGGCCTGCTGCAGGGTGGACGTGATGAACGGCGCCGACGGCTTGCTGCTGGTCGGCTTGTCTTCGCGCTTGACGATGCTGTAGCTGGAGGACTTGAGCTTCTCCAGCGCGGCTGTGGCCTGAGCTTCGTTCAGCGGTTTGAAGGCTTCACCCTTCTCGCGCGCCACTTCGAAACGTACGGTCGAACCCTTGGCGGTGCCAAGATCAGCGTGCACTTCCCAGTACTCTTCCGGGTTGAATGCACGAATCTCGCGCTCACGCTCCACCACCAGTTTCACGGCAACCGATTGCACGCGACCGGCCGACAGGCCACGGGCGATTTTGGCCCACAGCAGCGGCGAGACCATGTAACCCACAACGCGGTCGAGGAAACGACGCGCCTGTTGGGCATTTACACGATCGATGTCCAGCTCGCCCGGCTCGGAGAAGGCTTCCTGAATCGCCTTCTTGGTGATTTCGTTGAACACCACGCGCTTGTAGCGGCTGTCGTCACCACCAATGGCTTCGCGCAGGTGCCAGGCAATGGCTTCCCCCTCGCGATCCAAGTCGGTTGCGAGATAGATGGTGTCAGCATCCTTGGCGAGCCGGCGCAGCTCTTCGATGACCTTCTCTTTACCCGGGAGGATCTCGTACTGGGCTTTCCAGCCATGATCGGGATCGACACCCATGCGCGAGACCAGTTGCTTGCGCGCTTTCTCTTTCGGCGTGAGCACCGGCCCTTCGCCCGCGGCAGCCTTGCCGCGCTTGGCGGCTGGCTCTTTGCTGGCGCTAGCCGAACCGCTGGTGGGCAGGTCTCGGATATGGCCGATACTCGACTTCACCACGTATTGGTTGCCCAGATACTTGTTGATGGTCTTGGCCTTAGCCGGGGATTCCACAATGACCAGCGATTTGCCCATGGATCAGAAAATTCCTGAATTCTAGAAGTGAAAGGCGGTTGGCGCCTGACGCGGCACCGCTATATATAGTGGCTACAAGGTGAGGTCAAGCACAGGGTTCTGTGCGCACTCGCCTTATGCCTTGGAAAAAAGGCTCGGTTCGGCGTGCACCAAAGCAAAGCGTGGCACCTGCTCGCCGTCAACCTCGACCGACTCGACGAACATGCTCAAAGGGCGCACCCAAAAGCCGTAATCGCCATACAGGGCTTGGTAAAACACCACTTCCTCTTCGGTCTCGGAATGCCGCGCCACACTGAATACGCGGTACTGCGGACCTTTGTAATGTTGGTAGAGCCCAGGTTGTATCGGCATGTTTTGGCCCTCACTCAAATTTTTTCAAAATAAATACAAAAATAAATCCGCAAAAAACAAAAACCGGGGCACTTGGCCCCGGCTTCCATCGACGAGACGCTTAAACGCGTTCGAAGACGGTGGAGATGCCTTGGCCGAGACCAATGCACATGGTGGCCACCCCGAAGGTGCCGCCATTCTGCTTCATCACGTTCAGCAAGGTGCCGGAAATACGCGCACCGGAGCAACCGAACGGGTGACCCAGGGCGATCGCGCCGCCGTGCAGGTTAACCTTCTCGTTCATCTTGTCGAGCACTTTCAGATCTTTCAGCACTGGCAGGGCCTGTGCAGCGAAAGCTTCGTTGAGCTCGAAGAAGTCGATATCGTTGATGCCAAGGCCCGCACGCTTCAGGGCTTTTTGTGTCGCCGGCACTGGACCATAGCCCATGATCGCCGGATCCACACCCGCCACTGCCATCGAACGGATCACGGCCATCGGCTGGATCCCCAGATCCTGTGCACGCTGCGCCGACATCACGATCATGCACGAAGCACCATCGGTGATCTGCGACGAAGTACCGGCTGTCACGGTGCCGCCTTTTGGATTGAAGGCAGGCTTGAGGGCCGCCAGACTTTCCAGGGTGGTTTCCGGACGAATGGTTTCGTCGTAGTCGTACAGCTTCAGGAAGCCGTTTTCGTCGTAGCCCTGCATCGGGATGATTTCGTCTTTGAACTTGCCTTCCACTGTCGCTTTATGGGCGAGCTGGTGGGAGCGCACGCCAAAGGCATCCTGCTGCTCACGAGTGATGCCGTGCATCTTGCCGAGCATTTCTGCGGTCAGACCCATCATGCCCGAGGCTTTCGCCGCGTACAGCGACATGTGCGGGTTCGGATCGACACCGTGCATCATGCTCACGTGGCCCATATGCTCGACGCCGCCAACCACGAATACGTCACCGTTGCCGGTCATGATCGCTTGCGCTGCAGTATGCAGGGCGCTCATCGACGAGCCGCACAGACGGCTGACAGTCTGGCCGGCCGAGGTGTGCGGAATCTGGGTCATCAGCGACGCCATGCGCGCGATGTTCCAGCCCTGCTCCAGGGTCTGGTTCACACAGCCCCAAATCACGTCCTCGACTTCAGCAGGATCGACCTTGGCGTTGCGTTCCAGCAGTTTGCTGATCAGGTGCGCCGACATGTCTTCGGCGCGGGTGTTGCGGTGCATGCCGCCCTTGGAGCGGCCCATCGGAGTACGACCGAAGTCGACAATCACGACGTCTCTAGGATTCAAGCTCATAAGTTCACTCTCACTCTAGTTGGGGGCGCTTAACCGAAGAAGCTCTGGCCGTTTTTGGCCATTTCGCGCAGCTTCGCGGTCGGGTGGTACAGCGCGCCCAAATCAGCGTACTGGTCAGCCAGGGCAACGAACTCGGCCACACCGATCGAATCGATGTAGCGCAGCGCACCGCCACGGAATGGAGGGAAACCGATACCGTAGACCAGACCCATGTCGGCTTCGGCGGCGGTTTCAACGATGCCGTCTTCCAGGCAGCGCACGGTTTCCAGGCACAGCGGGATCATCATCCAGTTGATGATGTCTTCGTCAGTGACTTCGCGCTGCTCGTAAACGATCGGCTTGAGCACTTCCAGCACCGACGGATCGGCAACCTTCTTCTGCTTGCCTTTCTTGTCGGCTTCGTAGGCGTAGAAGCCCTTGCCGTTCTTCTGGCCCAGACGCTTGGCTTCGTAAAGCACGTCGATGGCCGAACGACGGTCATCCTTCATGCGATCCGGGAAACCTTCAGCCATCACGTCACGACCGTGGTGACCGGTGTCGATGCCGACCACGTCCATCAGGTACGCCGGGCCCATCGGCCAGCCGAATTTTTCCATGACTTTATCGATGCGGACGAAATCCACACCAGCGCTGACCAGCTTGGCGAAACCGCCGAAGTACGGGAACAGAACGCGGTTGACCAGGAAGCCCGGGCAGTCGTTGACGACGATCGGGTTCTTGCCCATTTTCTTGGCGTAGGCAACGGTTGTGGCAATCGCCAGCTCGCTGGACTTCTCGCCACGGATCACTTCCACCAGCGGCATCATGTGCACCGGGTTGAAGAAGTGCATGCCGACGAAGTTTTCCGGGCGCTTGAGGGCCTTGGCCAGCAGGCTGATGGAAATCGTCGAGGTGTTGGACGCGAGGATGGTGTCCTCTTTGACCTTGTCTTCGACTTCAGCCAGCACCGCTTGCTTGACCTTCGGGTTCTCGACCACGGCTTCAACAACCAGATCGACGTGACCGAAGTCACCGTAGGACAGGGTTGGACGAATACCGTTGAGCACTTCTGCCATTTTCGCGGCGGTCATGCGACCTTTGTCAACGCGACCAACCAGCAGTTTGGCGGCTTCGGCCAGCCCCTGCTCGATACCGTTCTCGTTGATGTCCTTCATCAGGATCGGCGTACCTTTGGAGGCCGACTGATAAGCGATGCCGCCACCCATGATGCCGGCGCCCAGTACGGCAGCCTGCTTCACGTCCTTGGCGATTTCGTCGTAGGCCTTGGCCTTTTTCTTCAGCTCCTGATCGTTCAGGAACAGACCGATCAGGCTCTGCGCGGCAGAGGTCTTGGCCAGTTTGACGAAACCGGCGGCTTCGACTTCCAGCGCCTTGTCACGACCGAAGTTCGCGGCTTTCTGGATGGTCTTGATCGCTTCGACCGGCGCCGGGTAATTCGGACCAGCCTGCCCTGCCACGAAACCTTTGGCGGTTTCGAAAGCCATCATCTGTTCAATGGCGTTCAACTTGAGTTTTTCAAGTTTTGGCTGACGCTTGGCCTTGTAATCGAACTCGCCGGAGATGGCGCGCTTGATCAGTTCAAGGGCAGCTTCCTGCAACTTCTCTGGAGCAACCACGGCGTCGACGGCGCTGACTTTCAGCGCATCTTCAGGACGGTTTTCCTTGCCGGCGGCAATCCATTCGATGGCGTTATCGACGCCAATCAGGCGCGGCAGACGCACGGTGCCGCCGAAGCCTGGGTAGATGCCCAGTTTGACTTCCGGCAGACCGATCTTGGCCTTGGTCGACATGACGCGGTAGTCCGCCGCCAGGCACATTTCCAGACCGCCACCCAGGGCGATGCCGTTGATCGCGGCCACGGTCGGAACGTTGAGGTCTTCGAAATCGCTGAAGATCTTGTTGGCTTCGAGATTGCCAGCAACCAGCTCGGCATCCGGCAGCTTGAAGTTGTCGACAAATTCGGTGATGTCGGCGCCGACGATGAACACGTCCTTGCCACTGCTGACGATCACGCCCTTGATCGAAGCATCTGCCTTGATGGTGTCCACGGCCTGACGCAGTTCGTTCAGGGTAAGACGGTTGAACTTGTTGACGGACTCACCCTTGAGGTCGAATTTCAATTCGACGATGCCACTTTCAAGAGCTTTAACCGTGATGGCTTTACCTTCGTAAATCATCAACTGATCTCCACGATATGGAAGCTGAACAGTACACGTCGGACGCAGGTAAATGGCTCGGCAGGACGCTTTTTCGTCGATGCTGACGCCAATCCACCCGGCACACCCGCCAACGCGATAGTCGGGATTCTGTAGGAGCAGTCTGTAAGACAAACGCTCAATTCATACGCCCGTTTGATTTGGGTACGTCACCTTCACGGAATTTCCAACAATTGTCAATCGCCCAAAATACGGGTTGAAATGCGACTTTGTGGTCATTTCCGTTGCACACAGATCCGCAACACGCAGCTGCATGCAAAGCCATTCATAGAATCAATAGTTAGAAAAGTCGCCCTAATTCCCGGCGAGCCTTGTTTAACAGGCTACGCTGGCTGGACTACAGGGAGAATCGCTGACCGCGAAAAGCCAAGGCAGCGATAAAAACAGTTACCGGCCTGCCTGGCCACCCCGCCCGATGAATCATGTCGGGCTTTTTATTGCTCGTCTGCCGGACGCTCCCCACCCTTGCAGTGGGAAAAGTCCGCGAGTCAGGCCAGCGCTTTCAGAGTCGCGTCGATATCCTGCAAAACCGTGGCTTCGCCCTTCTCGCCCCAGTACAGCGCGATCATCTGCTTGTCGGCCTCGACCTTGAACACGTTGCCCGGCAACTTTTCGAAATGATCGAGCAGCAACCGGTCCTCGCAGACTTCCTGCCACTGATTGACCCATACCCCCGGCGATTTCTGCCAGTAGGTCCAGCACGCCGGCTGAGTGCCACGCCGTGGCCGATGATATTGCGCGCACGGGCTGGGCGGCTCCTGAGACAGCCAGTGCGGCCACTCCTGAGGCGCCAGCTGCATGGCCAGCCCGATGCGTCGCGCCTCCATGCGCAGGGCCATCCGGCCGCTCTGCACGCGCGACGGGCGCAACCACGCCAGTGGACTCAAAACCACCAGCAGGATTGACACCACCAACCAGACCGTCATATCTCTACTCCCGACTTAAGGTGAGCGCATTGTGTCACTTTGGAACCAATGCGCTTGAAACCAGCCATACTTAACAATATTGAACCGTCACGAGGAGCACCTCATGCCCTACAACCATATCCTGGTCGCCGTAGACCTGACCGAAGAGTGCGACCCTGTGATTCACCGCGCCCGAGAGCTGTCGGCGAGCAATGGCGCCAAGCTGTCGCTGGTGCATATCGTCGAACCGATGGCCATGGCGTTCGGCGGCGATGTGCCGATGGATCTGTCACAACTGCAACAGCAGCAGTTCGATCAGGCCAAGGAGCGTCTTGAGCGCCTGAAAGCCAAATATGCCGAGCTCGAAGGCGCCAATTGCCACCTGACCTATGGCCAGCCACGTCAGGAGATCCATCATTTCGCCAAGGAAAACTCGTGCGATCTTATCGTGGTCGGCAGCCATGGCCGTCACGGTCTGGCACTGTTGCTGGGCTCCACGGCCAATGACGTGCTGCATGGCGCGCCTTGCGATGTTTTGGCGGTACACCTGGTCAAACGTTGAAACACTGATCATTGTGGGAGCGAGCCTGCTCGCGAAGGCGTCGGCACATCAGCATTAATGCCGCATGACATACCGCATTCGCGAGCAGGCTCGCTCCCACATTAGGTCTCCACCCGGATATGAAAAGCCCGGCGCTCATCACTGAACGCCGGGCTTTTTCATGGCCGGATCAATCAGGCATCCAGCTCGGCCCAACGCTCCACCAGTGCATCCAGCTCAGCCTGCAACTGCTCCAGCGAAGCAATCACCTTGGCCGTTTCTGCTGGCGGACGCTGATAGAAGCCGGCTTCAGCCATTTCGGCTTCGACGGCCGCGATCTGCTGCTCCTTGGCATCGATGTCGCCCGGCAATGCTTCCAGCTCGCGCTGCAGCTTGTAGCTCAGCTTCTTCTTGGCTGCCGGTGCGGCAGCGGCAGGTGCGGCAACCACGGCTGGTTCAGCAGTGACCACCGCCGAATTCAGGTCAGCCTTGCCCGACTTGCTCTCGGTCACGCCCAGCAGGCGCGGCGAGCCGCCCTGACGAATCCAGTCCTGATAGCCGCCGACGTATTCCCGCACCTTGCCTTCACCTTCGAAGACCAGGGTGCTGGTGACCACGTTGTCGAGGAATGCCCGGTCGTGGCTGACCATCAGCACAGTGCCGTTGAAGGTCAGCAGTACTTCTTCGAGCAGCTCGAGGGTTTCCACGTCGAGGTCGTTGGTCGGTTCGTCGAGTACCAGCAGGTTCGCCGGTTTGCTGAACAGTTTGGCCAGCAGCAAGCGCGCACGCTCACCACCGGACAGCGCCTTGACCGGCGTGCGCGCACGCTGCGGGCTGAACAGGAAGTCACCGAGGTAGCTCAGGACGTGGCGGCTCTGGCCGTCGATATCGATGAAGTCGCGACCTTCGGCGACGTTGTCGATCACGGTCTTTTCCAGATCCAGCTGATGGCGCAACTGGTCGAAGTAGGCCACGTCAATCCGGGTGCCCTCTTCCACTTTGCCGCTGGTCGGTTGCAGACCATTGAGCATCAGCTTCAGCAGGGTGGTCTTGCCGGTACCGTTGGCGCCGAGCAGGCCGATACGGTCGCCGCGCTGCAGGACCATCGAGAAGTCCTTGATCAGGTACGGACCGTCCGGGTGATGGAAGCTGACATTTTCCAACACCATCACTTGCTTGCCGGACTTGTCGGCAGTTTCCAGCTGGATATTCGCCTTGCCGGTCCGCTCGCGACGCTCGCTGCGCTCAACACGCAGGGCTTTCAAAGCGCGCACACGGCCTTCGTTACGGGTCCGACGAGCTTTGATGCCCTGACGGATCCACACTTCTTCCTGAGCCAGACGCTTGTCGAACAGCGCGTTGGCGGTTTCTTCAGCGGCCAGTGCGGCTTCTTTGTGCACGAGGAAGCTGGCGTAATCGCCGTTCCAGTCGATCAGGCCACCGCGATCCAGTTCGAGGATGCGCGTGGCGAGGTTCTGCAGGAAGGAACGGTCGTGCGTGATGAACAGCACGGCGCCCTGGAAATCCTTCAGGGCTTCTTCGAGCCAGGCAATCGCACCGATGTCCAGGTGGTTGGTCGGCTCGTCGAGCAGCAACAGATCCGGTTCGGACACCAATGCCTGCGCCAGCAGCACGCGACGACGCCAGCCGCCGGACAACTCGGCGAGGGTTTTGTCGGCCGGCAGTTGCAGGCGGCTCAGAGTGCTGTCGACCAGGGTCTGCAAGCGCCAGCCGTCACGGGCTTCGAGGTCGTGCTGAACATGCATCAGCTTGTCCAGATCGGCGTCGGTGACGATGTTCTGGCTCAGGTGATGGTATTCGGCGAGCAAGGCGCCAACGCCGTCGAGGCCTTCGGCAACCACGTCGAATACGGTCCGCCCGTCGGCCACCGGCAATTCTTGCGGCAATTCACCGATTTTCAGACCGGGGGCACGCCACACCGAGCCGTCATCGGGCTTCTGGTCGCCCTTGACCAGTTTCATCATGCTGGATTTGCCAGTGCCGTTGCGGCCGATGATGCACACCCGCTCACCACGGGCGATCTGCCAGGACACCTTGTCCAACAACGGCATCGCGCCGAATGCAAGGGACACATCGCTGAATTTGAGCAGGGTCATGAGCTTCTCCAAAAACCGGGCGCGCATTCTACCTGATTCAGGCTCTCAGCAGGCCGGCAATTTGTCTGCCGAAGCACTCTGCACAACATTTGTTGCGAACTTGTGCTGCAAGACCGGCAAAGCTTTCGCCCGTTGCTGGCAAAAGGCTAAGCTACAGACAATTCAGTGCTGGCCGCGGCCGGTGCTTGTCATGATTTCTCTGCCCGGATGTCTCATGCGCAGTCGCCTTTTCAGTGTCTTGTCCTGTTTGCTACTTACCGCCGCTGCCGCTCAATCCGCCCAGGCGGTGGATCTGTCCACCCAACGCCAGTATTACGATGAAGCCAAGCGTGCCTTGGCCAAGGGCGATACCGGCCCGTACTTCCGTTATAGCCAGGCCCTCGCCGATTACCCGCTGGAACCGTATCTGGCCTACGACGAACTGACCGCGCGTCTGAAAACCGCGAGCAACGCCGAAATCGAGAAGTTCCTCGCCGAGCACGGCGACCTGCCCCAGGCCAACTGGATGAAGCTGCGCTGGTTGCGCTGGCTCGCCGACCGTGGCGATTGGGCGACCTTCACCAAATATTACGACCCTAAACTCAACTTCACCGAACTGGACTGCCTCAATGCGCAGTTCCAGATCAGCAGCGGCCACAAGGCCGAGGGCTATGCCAACGCCGACAAACTGTGGCTGACCGGTAAATCGCAACCGGCTGCCTGTGACGGGCTGTTCGGGATCTGGGCCGCCGACGGCCAGTTGACCGAACAGAAACGCTGGGAACGCACCAAACTCGCCGCTCAGGCGCGCAACTATCCACTGGCCAACAGTCTGGTCAACGGCCTGACCACCCTCGCCCCGCGCGGTCGGCTGCTGGTAGATGTGGCGCAGAAACCCGAGCTGCTCAATCAGCCGTCGCGCTTCACCCCGGCCGACGAGCCGATGTCCGACGTGGTCAGCCTCGGCCTGCGCCGCCTCGCCCGTCAGGATCCGGACAAGGCCATGGCCCTGCTCGACGGATACGCCAGCAGCATGCATTTCTCCCGTGACGAGAAAGTCGCGATTGCCCGGGAAATCGGCCTGACCCTGGCCCGGCGTTTCGACAGCCGCGCGCTGGACGTGATGACCAAATACGATCCTGAACTGCGTGACAACACCGTGTCCGAATGGCGCCTGCGTTTGCTGCTGCGCCTGGCACGCTGGGACGATGCGTATCAGTTGACTCGTCGTCTGCCACAGGATCTGGCGACCACCAACCGCTGGCGTTACTGGCAGGCCCGCAGCCTGGAACTGGCGCAACCGCAGAACCCGGAAGCGCAGACCCTGTACAAAAATCTGGCGAAGGAACGCGACTTCTACGGTTTCCTCGCTGCCGACCGCTCGCAACTGCCTTACTCGCTGATGAACAAGCCGCTGGTACTCAGTCAGGCCACCATCAACAAGGTGCGCAACACTCCCGGCGTGCGGCGCGCGCTGGAATTCCATGCGCGTGGGCAGATCGTTGACGGTCGCCGCGAGTGGTATCACGTCAGCCGTCATTTCAATCGTGACGAAATGGTCGCTCAGGCCAAACTGGCCTACGACCTGAAATGGTACTTCCCGGCCATCCGCACCATCAGTCAGGCGCAATACTGGGACGACCTGGATATCCGCTTCCCGATGGCCCACCGCGACACCCTAGTGCGTGAAGCCAAGACGCGCGGCCTGCACTCAAGCTGGGTGTTCGCCATCACCCGCCAGGAAAGTGCCTTCATGGACGACGCCCGCTCCGGCGTTGGTGCCAGCGGTCTGATGCAGTTGATGCCCGGCACTGCCAAGGAAACCGCACGCAAGTTCAGCATCCCGCTGGCCTCGCCGCAGCAAGTGCTCGATCCGGACAAGAACATTCAGCTCGGCGCCGCTTACCTGAGCCAGGTGCACAGCCAGTTCAACGGCAACCGCGTCCTGGCCTCCGCCGCCTACAACGCCGGCCCCGGCCGCGTGCGCCAGTGGCTGCGCGGTGCCGATCACCTGAGCTTCGACGTGTGGGTGGAAAGCATCCCGTTCGACGAAACCCGCCAGTACGTGCAAAACGTGCTGTCATACTCGGTGATCTACGGGCAGAAGCTCAATTCGCCGCAGCCGCTGGTGGACTGGCATGAGCGGTATTTCGACGATCAATGACAGGTGCTGAATACCTGAAATGAAAAATGCCCGCATCAATCGATGCGGGCATTTTTTTGCCGTCAGCAAAGATCTGCGGCAGTTCCTACACCGCCACCGCATGCCCGTCGTTGAACTGCAGCGCTGCCAACCGGGCATACAGCGGATTGCTTACGATCAGTTCCTGATGGGTACCGATGGCCACCAGGCTACCCTGATCCATCACCGCGATCCGGTCGGCGTTTTTCACTGTGGCCAGGCGATGCGCGATTACCAATGTGGTGCGATTTTGCATCAGGCTTGGCAACGCTTCCTGAATCAAGTGTTCGCTCTGCGCATCGAGGGCGCTGGTGGCTTCGTCCAGCAGCAGAATCGGCGCATCCACCAGCAACGCGCGGGCAATCGCCAGGCGTTGACGCTGGCCGCCGGAAAGTCCGAGGCCGGCGTCCCCCAAGTGGGTCTGATAGCCATTGGGCATCTTCTCGATGAAGTCATGGGCGTGGGCAATTCTTGCCGCTTCCTTGACCTGTTCCAGCGTCGCATCTGCATTGCCGTAACGAATATTCTCTTCGACGCTGCCGAAAAACAGCGCAGGCGATTGCGAGACCAGGGCGAAATTGCGCCGCAGATCCAGCGGGTCGAGGCTGGTCAGCGGCACACCATCTATCAGGATCCGGCCTTCAAGCGGGTCGTAGAAGCGCAACAGCAAGTCATACACCGTGGACTTGCCGGCCCCGGATGGCCCGACAAGGGCCAGGGTCTCGCCGGCCCTGATGGTCAGGCTCAAGCCGTTGACGGCGTAGCTGTCCGGACGTGACGGGTAGGAGAAACGCACATTCTGCAATTGCAGCTCGCCCTTGATCCGTTCTGGCAATGTCACCAGTCCGATGCTCGGTGGCTGGATGATGTTCTGCGAACTGAGCAGTTCCGCAATGCGCTCAGCGGCACCCGCCGCACGCTGCAACTCGCCGATGACTTCACTCAACGTGCCGATTGCACTGCCGACGATCAGGCTGTAGAAAACGAACGCTGCCAGCTCACCACCGGTAATGCGCCCGGCAATCACGTCCATGCCGCCGACCCACAACATCACCGCCACCGCGCCGAGCACCAGCACGATCACCACAGTGATCATCCAGGAGCGCTGAAAGATGCGCTTGCGCGCGGTATCGAACGCGTCCTCGACGGTCGTGGCAAAACGCCGCTCGTCCTGCACCTGATGGTTGTAGGCTTGCACGGTCTTGATCTGGCCCAGGGTTTCGGAGACATAGCTGCCAATGTCGGCGACCCGGTCCTGACTCAGCCGCGACAGATTACGCACGCGCCGACCGAAAATGAGAATCGGCGCGACCACGAACGGCAAGGCAATCACCACGATGCTGGTGAGTTTCGGGTTGGTGATAAACAGCAGGACCACCCCGCCGATCACCATCAACAGGTTGCGCAAAAACATCGACAGTGACGAGCCGATCACCGATTGCAGCAACGTGGTGTCGGCAGTCAGCCGGGACTGAATCTCCGAACTGCGGTTGTTTTCGTAAAATCCAGGGTGCAGATACACCAGATGGTTGAACACCTCGCGCCGGATATCCGCCACACAGCGCTCACCGATCCACGACACCCAGTAAAAACGCGCGAACGTGCCGACTGCCAGGCCCAGCACCATCAGCATGAAGATACCGATGCTCTGGTTCAGTTGGTGCGGCGACTGCGTCATGAAGCCCCGATCGACCAGCAATTTGATCCCCTGCCCCATCGACAAAGTGACGGCCGCGGTGACGATCAACGCCAGCAGCGCAGCGCCGACTTGCCAACGATAAGGCGCCAGAAACCGGCTGGTCAGGCTCAGCGCTCGACGGTGCCGGGAAGAAAGCTTCGAGATCATTCAGGTACACATCCGTGTTGGTGAAAGGGCTAGCCTAAACCTTCTATGGGGCGGAACTCTGTAAATCACAATGAGTCAGGTTAAATATGCCCCCAAAGACTAGGCCATAGTTGCTATTGGTCTAATGTCCCGGTTGAGACGAGCGGTCATTTCTGTTGGACTGGAGGTGCCGCTTTTGACAGACCCAAGGGTGTTGTCACAGCCTGGTCACGTGGCGGTTTTAATCTACGTGCACAACCTGATGAGGAGACAGGCCATGTCCTTGCAACACAGCAGCGATGACAAGATTCAAGTGATCCGCACCAAGCCCGGCCAACCTCTGGGTTGCTCGATTATCGACAAGGATGGGCGTGAAGTACCGATCACTGAAGACATGATCCAGGACGCGTGCCGCGAACTGGAGAAGCGATTGGTCAAGCCTGCCGAACAAAAGTGATATAGCCACCGTCTTCCTGACCCGGCCCCTGTTTGGCCGGGTTTTTTCTGCCCACAAATTGACGATTGTGGTGCAACCATCGCGGGCAAGCCCGCTCTCACAGGTCCAGTGGTCAGTTCAGATCTTGCGTAACACAGAGAACTTGTGGGAGCTGGCTTGCCAGCGATAAAGCCAATTTTATTTCTAGACCGCCACCGCCCCCAGCGCCGCCACAATCTGTTGCAACTGCGGCGAATCACCGTCGATCCGCACCTTCAGCCCCTCGATCTCGCGCCGCACCGGATACTGCTTGCGCAACACATCGAAGGCCGCACGCTGTTCAGTGACATTGCCTACAAGACTGCGGCGAAAATCCGCATCATCGCGGCGCGGGTCGTACACCCCGCGGCACAACATCGCCAGCGCCCAGGCCGGATCGCTGTCGGCGTGCAGGGTCACTTCTGACAGCCACGGTGCCGGCAACAGGTCACTGAGCTGGATGCTCGGCAGTTGACCGATAAATGCGCAATAGGCCTGATAGATCTGCGCCGTCCCGCGCTGTTTGCCATCGAGGCTGTAACCGGCAATGTGCGGCGTGGCGAGCACGCAGAGTTCGGCGAGGGCGACATCGACTTCAGGCTCGGCTTCCCAGACGTCGAGCACCGCTTGCAGGTCTTCACGCGCAAGCAGCACTTTGCGCAACGCAGCGTTATCCACCACCGGCCCACGCGCGGCATTGATCAGCCAGGTGCCGGGTTGGAGCTGTTGCAAACGCTGTTCGTCAAACAGATGCCAGGTCGCGCCCTCGCCGGTGCGCGTCAGCGGCGTGTGCAGGCTGATCACGTCGCACTGCTCGATGATCTGCTCGAGACTGACGTAATCGCCGCCCTCGGCTGCCTGACGCGGCGGATCGCAAACTTTGACATTCCAGCCTAGGCCCTTGAGGACCTTGATCAACCGGCCGCCGACTTCACCGGCACCGATGACGCCGTAAGTACGTTGTGGCAGATCTACGCCTTCAATTTCCGCCAAAGTCATCAGGCTGCCCAGCACGTAATCGACCACGCCCCGCGCATTGCAACCAGGCGCGCTGGACCAGCTGATGCCGGCCTCGTTGAAATAATCGAGATCGAGGTGATCGGTACCAATGGTGCAGGTGCCGACGAAACGCACTTTGCTGCCTTCGAGCAACGCGCGGTTGACGTTGGTCACCGAGCGCACCAGCAACACATCGGCCTGCTCGACCGTTGCACGATCGATGGAACGGCCCGGCACCCGGCGGATCTCGCCGAAACCGGCAAAAAAGGCATCGAGCAGCGGAATATTTTCGTCGGCAACAATCAGCATGGCGGGCTCCTTGAGGGGATCGGCAGTTTAGGTGCAGATCCACCGTTGGGCCAGCGCCACAGTGGATGGCATCGATGATTACAAATCCGCAACAGAGGATTTTTCCTGACTGTCACGTCAGCGGCGTAGAATGCGGCGCCTTGCGCATCAACACCTGTGGACGCTTTGCCTGTGAATTCTGTTACTGATCAACCTCTCGCTGCCTCACTCACCCGCCCCGCGCGAATTCGCCTGGAGTTCAGGAACCTGCTCGCCCTGGCCTTGCCGATCATCATCGCGCAACTGGCGACTACCGCGATGGGCTTCGTCGATGCGGTGATGGCCGGCCGCGTCGGGCCGAAAGATCTGGCGGCGGTAGCGCTGGGCAACTCGATCTGGGTCCCGGTGTTTCTGCTGATGACCGGCACCCTGCTGGCCACCACGCCGAAAGTCGCCCAGCGTTTTGGCGCTGGCACCCACAGTGAAATCGGCCCGATCGTGCGTCAGGCGCTGTGGCTGGCGCTGGTGGTGGGCCTGATCGCGACAGCGATGCTGGTCGCCGCCGAACCGGTGCTGCATCTGATGAAGGTCGATCCCGAGCTGATCGGCCCGTGCATGCAATACCTGCACGGCATTGCCAGCGGTCTGCCGGCGGTGGCGTTCTATCATGTGCTGCGCTGCACCAGTGACGGCATCGGCCGTACCCGCCCGGCGATGGTGCTGGGGCTGTGCGGTCTGGCGCTGAACATTCCGCTGAACTACATCTTCATCTATGGTCACTTCGGCGTGCCGGCCATGGGCGGCGTGGGTTGCGGCTGGGCCACGGCCATCGTGATGTGGGTCATGGCGCTGGGGCTGGCCGGTTACGAGCGCTGGGCGCCGGCCTATCGTTCGAGCGAGATCTTCAGCCGTTTCGACTGGCCACAATGGGCGGTGATCAAGCGTCTGCTGGCGATCGGTCTGCCGATTGGCATCGCGGTGTTTGCCGAGTCGAGCATCTTCGCGGTGATCGCCCTGCTGATCGGCAGCCTCGGCGCCACCGTGGTGGCCGGGCATCAGATCGCGCTGAACGTCAGCTCGCTGGTGTTCATGATTCCGTATTCGCTGGGCATGGCGGTGACCGTACGCGTCGGCCAGGCCTTGGGCCGTGAAGAGCCGCGTGAAGCACGCTTTGCCGCCGGTGTCGGCATGGGCACTGCACTGGCTTACGCCTGTATTTCGGCGAGCATGATGCTGTTGCTGCGCGAGCCGATTGCGTCGATCTATACGGCTGATCCGACGGTGATCCACATCGCGGCGATGCTGATTGTGTACTCGGCGCTGTTTCAGTTTTCCGATGCGATCCAAGTGACGGCTGCCGGCGCTCTGCGCGGTTATCAGGACACCCGGGTGACGATGATCCTGACCCTGTTCGCCTACTGGGGCATCGGCCTGCCGGTGGGTTACGCCCTCGGCCTGACCGACTGGCTCGGCGAACCGCGTGGCCCGAGCGGCTTGTGGCAGGGTTTGATCGTCGGTTTGAGCTGCGCGGCACTCATGCTGTCGATCCGCCTGACCCGCAGCGCGCGCAAACGTATTCGGATCAGTCGCAGCGCCGGCTAAAACCCTTACGCAGGATAAAAAAAATGTGGGAGCGGGCTTGCTCGCGAAAGTGGTGTTTCAGTCGACATTTACAGTGACTGACACACCGCTTTCGCGAGCAAGCCCGCTCCCACATTGGATTTTGCGTTTGCCTGAGGGTCAGGCTTGTTTCTTGCGGATCCAGTACAGATAAGTACCAGCCTCTTCGTGCTGGCCCACCAGTTCGTGGTCGAGAAACACGCAGAACTTGGGAATGTCGCGACGGGTCGAGGGATCGGTGGCAATCACCTTGAGCAGGCCGCCAGGTACCAGGTCTCGGATGTGCTGGTGCAGCATCATCACCGGTTCCGGGCAATTGAGACCGGTGGCGTCGAGGGTGCCGTCGACCGGCGTGTCGATCATTTCACTCATGATTCACTCCTGAAACTGGCCGGCATTGTCGCGCATTGCCGGGTGCTCAGTCATCTGTAGCGAGGGGATTTATCCCCGATGGCTTGCGGGGCGGCCGCAAAGACTGGGGATGCGCTACATCCCATCGGGGATAAATCCCCTCACCACAGAGATCATTCCCACAGGGTTTAGTGGTGACTTAGCGGGATTTGGCTTTCTTGATGTCATGCCGACGCAAATGGCAGGTCACTTCCTCGCGGTCGTGATACAGCTGCTTGCAGCCAATATCCACCTTGATCCCGCGCGCCTTGAAGCCATCGGCGATGCGTTCGAGCAAGCGCTTCACTTCGGCATAGCGCTGTTTCATCGGCAGTTTGAGGTTGACCACCGCTTCGCGGCAGTGGCCCTCGCCGATCCACTCTTCAAGCATCGCCGCGTTACGCGCCGGCTTCTCGACGATGTCGCAGACCATCCAGTCCACCGGCTGCTTGGGCTTGAAGGTGAAGCCGTCGGCCATCAAGTGCTGCACCAGCCCGGTGTCCATCAGACTTTCAGCCATCGGGCCGTTGTCGATGGCGGTCACCAGCATGCCGCGGTTAACCAATTGCCAGGTCCAGCCGCCCGGTGCTGCGCCGAGATCGACGCCGGTCATGTCGCTGTGCAGGCGCTCGTCCCACTGATCACGCGGGATGAAGTGGTGCCAGGCCTCCTCCAGCTTCAAGGTCGAACGGCTTGGCGCCTCGCGCGGAAACTTCAGGCGCGGAATGCCCATCGGCCACATCGCCGAGTTGCCGGCGTCGGCCATGCCGAGAAACACTTCGCGACCACTCTTGAAGGTCAGCAGCAGGCGCGGTTTGTTCGCGTCGTCCACCAGTTTGCCGGCGCCGGTCAGCGCCTTGCGCAGCGGGCCTTCGAATTTCTTGCAGAAGTTCGACAGCTCTTTGCCGTCGTTGGTGTCGACCACTTCCAGCCACAGGCTGCCGCAGACCGGGAAGTCCGCCATGTGCTCGAGGATCACGCTGATACGGTCGGTTTCCGGCAGATTGATGAAGACGCCACGCGCCCATTGCCGCGGGAAAATCAGTTCGGCGAAACGCTGACCGCGCATCAGGCGCTCGGCACCGTCTGCTTCGGTGCAGACAAACTCGGCGTACGCGGTGGCCGGTTTGGCCTTGGCGTAGCCAGCTACGTTGAGTTTGGCGGCGAGGTCGGAAATCTCCGAACAGACTTCGCCTTCGAAGCCTGGTCGGCAATGCATGAATAGGGTGTTCATTCTTACTCCTGGGCAGAGGGCGGACATTCGGCCCCTGCTGCTCAAGCCTTGCGGTGAAGCAAAGCCTGTCACGAAAACCGGCGCATGATAGCCGATGTCGGAACCTTGGACTTGCCCATAGAGTCCAGTTATTAGCCAGCTACTGAAAACAGGGCTACGTTGATAGCTCTGCCCGTCCCCTCAATCCGTAGCCGTGCGGATTCAAAGGAGTGATCGTAATGCCGTCCCTCGATAGTCTGAAGACCCTTAAAACTCTACAAATCGACGATAAGACCTACCACTATTTCAGCCTGCCCGATGCCGCCAAGAGCCTTGGCAATATCGACCAGCTACCCATGTCGCTGAAAGTCCTGCTGGAAAACCTGCTGCGCTGGGAAGATGAAAAAACTGTCACTGGCGCCGACCTCAAGGCCATCGCTGCCTGGCTCAAGGAGCGCCGCTCCGACCGGGAAATCCAGTACCGCCCGGCCCGTGTATTGATGCAAGATTTTACCGGTGTACCTGCGGTAGTGGATCTCGCCGCGATGCGCGCCGCCATGGCCAAGGCCGGCGGTGATCCGCAGCGAATCAACCCGCTGTCGCCGGTGGATCTGGTGATCGACCACTCGGTGATGGTCGACAAATTCGCCACCCCGAGCGCCTTCGAACAGAACGTCGACATCGAGATGCAGCGCAACGGCGAGCGTTATGCGTTCCTGCGCTGGGGCCAGAGCGCCTTCGATAACTTCAGCGTGGTGCCACCAGGCACCGGGATCTGCCACCAGGTCAACCTCGAATACCTCGGGCGCACGGTGTGGACCAAGGATGAGGACGGCCGCACCTACGCCTTCCCCGACACGTTGGTCGGCACCGACTCCCACACCACCATGATCAACGGCCTCGGCGTACTCGGCTGGGGCGTCGGCGGGATCGAGGCGGAAGCGGCGATGCTCGGCCAACCGGTGTCGATGCTGATTCCGGAAGTGATCGGTTTCAAACTCACCGGCAAACTCAAGGAAGGCATCACCGCCACCGACCTGGTGCTGACCGTCACGCAGATGCTGCGCAAAAAAGGGGTGGTCGGCAAATTCGTCGAATTCTACGGCGACGGTCTCGCCGACCTGCCACTGGCCGACCGCGCGACCATCGCCAACATGGCCCCGGAATATGGCGCGACCTGCGGCTTCTTTCCGGTCGATGACGTAACCCTCGAATACCTGCGCCTGTCCGGTCGCCCGGCCGAAGTGGTGAAACTGGTCGAGGCCTACACCAAGGCCCAGGGCCTATGGCGCCTTCCCGGTCAGGAACCGGTGTTCACCGACAGCCTGGCGCTGGACATGGGCAGCGTCGAAGCCAGTCTGGCCGGACCAAAGCGCCCGCAGGATCGGGTTTCGCTGCCGAACGTGGCGCAGGCCTTCAGTGACTTCATGGACCTGCAATTCAAGCCCACCAGCAAAGAAGAAGGCCGTCTGGAAAGCGAGGGCGGCGGTGGCGTGGCCGTGGGTAACGCCGATCTGGTCGGCGAAACCGAGTACGAATACGAAGGCCACACCTATCGCCTGAAAAACGGCGCGGTGGTAATCGCCGCGATCACCTCCTGCACCAACACCTCCAACCCGAGCGTGATGATGGCGGCCGGTCTGCTGGCGAAAAAAGCCGTGGAAAAAGGCCTGACCCGCAAGCCGTGGGTCAAGAGTTCGCTGGCACCCGGGTCGAAAGTGGTCACCGACTACTACAAGGCGGCGGGGCTGACGCAATACCTCGATCAACTGGGCTTTTCGCTGGTCGGTTATGGCTGCACCACGTGCATCGGCAACTCCGGGCCACTGCCGGAACCGATCGAGAAAGCCATTCAGAAAGCCGACCTCACCGTGGCGTCGGTGCTCTCCGGCAACCGCAACTTCGAAGGCCGGGTGCATCCGCTGGTCAAGACCAACTGGCTGGCCTCGCCACCGCTGGTGGTCGCCTACGCCTTGGCCGGCAGCGTGCGCACCGACATCAGCACTGAACCGCTGGGTAATGACCAGCAAGGCAATCCGGTTTACCTGCGCGACATCTGGCCGAGCAGCAAGGAAATCGCCGAGGCGGTGAATCAGGTGAACACCGCGATGTTCCACAAGGAATACGCCGAGGTGTTTGCCGGCGACGAGCAATGGCAAGCGATCCAGGTGCCGCAGGCCGCCACCTATGTGTGGCAGGACGATTCGACCTACATCCAGCATCCACCGTTCTTCGACGACATTTCCGGACCTTTGCCGGTGATCACCGACGTCAAGGGCGCGCGGGTTCTGGCGCTGTTGGGCGATTCAGTAACCACTGACCACATCTCCCCTGCCGGTAACATCAAAGCTGACAGTCCGGCCGGGCGCTATCTGCGCGAAAAAGGCGTGGAGCCGCGGGACTTCAACTCCTATGGCTCACGGCGTGGCAACCACGAAGTGATGATGCGCGGCACATTCGCCAACATCCGCATTCGTAACGAGATGCTCGGCGGCGAAGAAGGTGGCAACACGATCTACATCCCGAGCGGCGAGAAAATGCCGATTTATGATGCCGCCATGCTGTATCAGGCCTCGGGCACGCCGCTGGTGGTGATCGCCGGTCAGGAATACGGTACCGGCTCCAGCCGTGACTGGGCGGCCAAAGGCACCAACCTGCTGGGCGTCAAAGCGGTGATCGCTGAAAGCTTCGAGCGTATCCACCGTTCCAACCTGGTGGGCATGGGCGTGTTGCCGCTGCAGTTCAAGCTCGATCAGAACCGCAAGAGCCTGAACCTCACCGGCAAGGAAACCCTGGATATTCAGGGCCTGACCGGTGTCGAGCTGACCCCGCGCATGAACCTGACGCTGGTGATCACCCGTGAAGACGGGCGCCAGGAGAAAATCGAGGTGCTGTGCCGCATCGATACGTTAAATGAGGTGGAGTACTTCAAGTCCGGCGGGATTCTGCACTACGTGTTGCGGCAGCTGATCGCCTCTTGATTGCTTGATTCCTGTGGTGAGGGGATTTTTCCCCGATGGACTGCGCAGCGGGCCCTTTTTTGGGTCGCTTCGCTACCCATCGGGGATAAATCCCCTCGCTACAGATGCTCGACACAAGCACTTTTCTGCAGGCGAAAAAAAACCCGCCGAAGCGGGTTTTTCCCAAGACCATTATCGACTCCCTGTCGGCAGCGATCCTTGCTATGGTCGATCATCCGTGATCCTGAAACACTCCCTGTGTCTCAGTTGATGGGTGTAGATTACGCCGTGGATCCAATCGGCAATAGTCGCAAAAGCTACCACCGCGTGTAAGACATTCGCTATACCAGCCCTTCCGAAAACCCTTAGCCCTCTCAGTCATCCAGCAGGCAAGCGGCGATTTGCGCGACCTGCAGCTGTTGGGCAGCCTGTTGCTGCGCATCGTCCTCCAAGAACCAGGCGGCCGACAATCCGGCAAACGCCAGCACCCATTGCAGCAAGCGTCGGCGATCAAGCCCGGACGCCTCGACGATCACCTCAACCTGCCGGCGCAATCGCTGTGAATCGCCAGCCGTCGGCAAGTCCGGGTTGCAGATCAGGTTGGCGTAGTCATAACCGCGCTCGCCGCGTATTCGTTTGGGATCAATAGCGAGCCAGCCGTGTGCAGCGAAATCGAGAACATTGTCGTGGTGCATGTCACCGTGCAGCACCACCACGTCCTGCGGATCTGCGAGCAAGGCTTCAGCCGCTCGCAGGCTCAGGGCATAGGTCCCGCCATGTTCGGCCGCGGCCACGCGCAGCGAGGCGAACCACGGTGCCAGCTCCACCAGCGGCGGTGGCGGCGTCGGGCGCGGCGCATGCAAGCGCGCTAGTGTCGTGCACATGATCTGCGTGGCTTCGTCGTCTTCACCGTTGAGCGCCATGTGCATCAACGAACGCCGGCCCATAGCCCGTTCCAGTAACAAACCTTCCTCGTGATGGGCCAGCACCCGCGCTGCGCCCTCACCGTCCCACCAAGTCATCAGTCGATTGCCGAATTGCTCGTCGGTATCCAGCGCAACCTTGAGCATGGCCGGCGTGTCGCCAAAACGCACCGGCAACAGACGGCTGCCGGGGGTGATGACCGGCTCACCGTCCGGTACCAGCGCCCAGCGTTGCAACCAGGGTTCGAAGATTGCGCAGTCAGTCACCATCACGCTCGCGGGTCTTGGCGCTTTCGGCGAGAAACTGTTCAAGTCGACTCAGCTGTTCCTCCCAGCCACGGCTGTCCATGTAATACGCCTCCTTCTGCCGCACGTCGGGAATGTGCGCGAAGCCGGACTCGGACACTTTGAGCAAAGTGCCGCCCTCGTAATCCTGCAGCTCGAACTTGACCAGCGTCGTCGGCTCCTGTGAATAGTCGATCTGTGGATTGACCGCGTACGGGTGCCAGCGAAACGAAAACAACTGCTGTGGCTCGACCCGCTCGACGAGCACGTTCCACAACACGTGTTCATAACCAGGATACGTGACCTGCCCTTGCGTCCATTCCCCGGCAATGAACCGCCTGCCCTCCAGCGCCACACCAAACCACTGGCCAAACGCCTCGGCATCGACCAATGCGCGCCAGACATAAGAACGCGGCGCCTTGAGCGTGATTTTGCGTTCGAAACTATTGGGTACCGGTTTCATAAGTCACCTCCTGTTTTGAACAGTAGGCTTGTATGACCACATGTCCAACCTGAAGTTGTATCAAAGGGCTGCACCTGTTCAGTCCAAAGGAAACATTCGGCGGCATTTCCGATCGTTGAATGAGTGAATGACTGACGCAACCCTCTCGCTGAACCTGTTACCTTTTCCAGCGAAATGGAAACAAACAAGGACGAAGCATGCAGCCATCTCTATCCGAACGTTATCGCGGCGCTCTGCTCGGTCTCGCTTGCGGCGACGCCGTCGGCACCACGGTGGAGTTCAAGCCACGAGGCTCATTCCAGCCGCTGACGGACATGGTCGGCGGTGGCCCCTTTCACTTGAAGCCCGGACAATGGACGGATGACACCTCGATGGCGCTGTGCCTGGCGGAGAGTCTTCTGAGCAAAAACACATTCGATGCGGCGGACCAGATGGGACGCTATCTGAACTGGTGGCGGTGGGGATATCTCAGCTCGACGGGGGATTGTTTCGATATTGGAATGACCGTCAGTCAGGCACTGTCGCAGTATCAGCAAACCGGTCAGCCCTTTGCAGGGTCAACCGACCCGTTTACCGCCGGCAACGGCTCACTCATGCGTTTGGCGCCGGTGGTGCTGTTTTTCTTCCCTGACGTCCAGCAGATCCGCCAGTTCGCCAGCGACAGTTCGCGGACAACCCACGCGGCCCCTGAAGCCATCGAATGCTGTCAATTGTTTGCCGAACTGATCGCCAACGCGCTGTTCGGTACCTGCAAAAGCGAACTGTGCAGGCTGCCGCGCTCAGCTTTCACTGAGCCTAAAGTTGCCGCGATTGCTCGAGGAGATTATCTGGCCAAATCAGTCAATGATATCCGTGGCAGCGGCTACAGCGTTGAGTCGTTGGAAGCCGCGCTGTGGTGTTTTCATCACACCGACAGTTTTACAGCGGCGATTCTGCAAGCCGCCAACCTCGGCGATGATGCTGACACCACTGCCGCGATCGTCGGTCAATTGGCCGGGGCCTATTATGGCGTTCGGGCGATTCCTGCCCACTGGCTGGAAATGCTTCATGACGGCGAGGAGATCGCAGCCACTGCGGATCGCCTGCTCGGAGCCTCTCGACTGCGCGTTCCTGAATAGAAGCACCATAGCCGCTAAACTGCTCTGCACCTTCATCCGACACAGTGAGATTAACCATGCTCCCACGCTTGCTCCTGGCCCTGACACCCGTCCTGTTCACGCCTCTCGCCCACGCCGCCGTCGACTGCGCCAACGCCAGCGATCAGGCCACCATGAACCAGTGCGCCGGGCAGGAATTCAAGGCAGCGGACAAGGAGCTGAACGCGGTGTATCAGCAGATCACTAACCGTTTGAAGGACAACGCCGACAGCAAAAAGCTGCTGGTGAGCGCGCAGCGGGCGTGGATCGGCTTTCGTGATGCCGAATGCAAGTTTTCCGCGTCCGGTGTGGACGGCGGGAGTGTTTATCCATTGATTTACAGCAATTGCCTGACCGAGGTGACCAAGGTGCGGGTCGAGGCGCTGAAGCAGTATTTTAAGTGTCAGGAAGGTGACATGAGTTGCCCGGTGCCAGGGGCCTGATGTAGCAGGGGTTTCAGTTTCGCCGACAGGTTTGTTGATTCCCCACTCGGAGCACCTGTCGGCGCGCTGGCCAGCCTACCGACTCCCCGCACCATTGCGAGCGACCATGCGGAGCCGGATCAGAAGAGGATACCAAAACAACAAAATCAAAATTAATTATTGTTATTAGATAATTTATCATCGAGAATTCGCTACCAAATTGTAGCAACCAGGAATTTTCATGAGTACTCGCATCAACGGATTGGCGCTGCAGCGCATGCATTGGATCGGGCTGCTGGCAGCAATTCTCGTCTGGGTTCTGGGGGTAACGGAGGTCGGCGGCAACGCAACGATCTGGTTCTTCAAAAAGGATGAAATGCTGGCGGGCCTGCTCTATGCCTTTGCTGAGGGCTCGCCGCAATTGCTTGACCCGTTTGTCGAAGGTGCACTGCTTGATCCCGACACCTGGCTGTCATCAACGGTCACGGCGCTGATCGTCTTTCTGGATTTCCTGCCCGTGGTCCTGTCGGCTTACGCGTTATGGCTGACCGGTTTGTTCTTTCTGCGCTTGTCGCGCGGCGAAACCTGGACCGACCGCAACATCAGGGTCCTCTGGCGAGTAGGCGTGCTCTGCATCGTTTCTCCGGCGACCTATCCGTTAATAGAGACCTTGCAAGGTCTGGCGTTGTCGATAGATCTGCCGCCGGGGGATCGGATTTTCCAGTTCTCGATCGGCATGTCTTCCGCATCTGCCTACGAAATAATCAAAGGCGTATTACTCTGTATTTTTTCAATTATCATGCGTGACGCAAAAGTACTCAGCGATGAGCAAAGCCAATACATATAGAACAATATAATGACCATTATTGTCCGCCTTGACGTAGTCATGGCCACGCAAAAAATTCGTTCAAAAGAGTTAGCCGCCCTGCTCGGGATCACCGAGGCGAATCTGTCATTGCTAAAAAACGGCAAAGTCAAAGGCGTGAAGATGGCAACTCTGGACAAGCTCTGCGCCGCGCTCGATTGCCAGCCGGGCGATCTGCTGGAATACCAGAAAGACTAAGCCCGCTGGTGGCGGTTTATTTATCGCCCCCTCATCCGTTTAACTTTTATTCAATCCTTAGTTGCAAGGCGTCTTTGTCATGTCCCGTTATTTGTTCTGCGTCCTATTAATGCTGACCGCGTTGCTTGGCGGCTGCGCCACGCAAATAGACGTAGCACTCAACGCAATACCTGATCCGGACTATCCGTTCGATCGAAAGGCAACCGTGCTGGTGACCTCGGCCAACGGCGCCGATGAGAACGCACTGAATGCCCGCTACTATCTTCGCGACATGGTCAACGCACTGAAAGACAGAGGCTTTCAGGAGGTTTATACCGACGCCAGCCTGCCCAGGAATCACGCGCCGATCAAAATGACCGTCACTCTCGATATCGGCAGCCGGCAAGTGTCTTATCGCTATACCGCCACCGACTATGGGCAAGTTCCAACCAGCACTACGACCGTGTGCAAGAACGCCAAGAAGAAAGATGACCGACTGACCTGTACCAGTAAGCCCAATACGACCTATGGCCCGGTGGGAACGTCAGAGCGTATCGGCTACACCACCCTCAGTACCTTCACTGTCACCGCCCGGGATGAGGCGAGTAAGCGCACGGTGTATCTGCTGCGGGCGTCGTCTTATAACGAGGACTGTCAGGCCGCCAAGGTCGAAGCGTTTCTGGTCGAGCAGGGCCTGCAGAATTTGAACTTCCAGGATCGCATGCAACGCAACTACAGCGTCACGATGCCGGAGGGTTACAGTTGCAAGTAGTCAGTTGCCCAAACGTAAGAGCTTCACAGCTCAGCCGGCGAGAGGCGGTGCTGTGAAGCTGACTCGGGTTAGACGTGGGGATCACCCGGCGGCTTGGCCGGTGCCGCGTATTGCGGCTTGAGGTGGCCGTCCTGGTCCAGTAACCAGGCGTCCATGATCTGCCGCACCACAGGGCCGGCCACTCGGCCACCGGCCTCACCGTTTTCGATCATCACCGAGATGGCGATCTTCGGGTGCTCCGCCGGAGCGAAACCAACGAACAAGGCGTTGTCGCGATGACGTTCGAGGGTTTTCTCCCGGTTGTAGCGCTCGCCTTGCTTGATCGCTACCACTTGCGCGGTACCACTCTTACCGGCAATCCGATACTGCGCACCTGCCGCTGCGGCGCGCGCGATACCCCGGGCATCGTGCATCACCATCTGCATCCCGTGGTTGACCTGATCCCAGTCACGCGGGTTTTTAAGCAGGATATTCGGCATCGGATGCTCGTCGACCGGCGCCACACCATCGACCGTCTTCGCCAAGTGCGGACGATTCCATACGCCCTTGTTGGCAATCAGTGCGGTAGCCTGAGCCAGTTGTAGCGGCGTAACCTGCATGTAACCCTGGCCGATACCCAGGATCACCGTTTCCCCCGGGAACCAGGCCTGACGGCGCGTGGCACGCTTCCAGGCCTGAGACGGCATCAAACCGGGCGACTCTTCGAACATGTCCAGCGAGACCTTTTCGCCAAGGCCGAACATCGCCATGTAGTCGTGCAGGCGATCGATGCCGAGCTTGTGTGCCAGATCGTAGAAGTAGGTGTCGTTGGAGCGCATGATTGCCGCGTCCATGTCCACCCAGCCATCGCCACTGTGGTTCCAGTTGCGGTACTTGTGATCGAAATCCGGGAGTTGGTAGTAGCCTGGGTCAAAGACGCGGGTCTGCGGCGTCACGACACCGGCATCGAGGCCGGCGATTGCCACTTCCGGCTTGATGGTCGAGCCCGGCGCATAGAGGCCGCGCAACACACGGTTGAACAGCGGGCGGTCGATGGAATCGCGTAGCGCCGAGTATTCCTTGGAGCTGATGCCAGTGACGAACAGGTTCGGGTCGAAACTCGGATTGCTGACCATGGCCAGCACTTCACCGGTGGACGGGTCGAGAGCCACCACCGAGCCACGACGGTCGCCCAGTGCGGCTTCCGCAGCCTCCTGCAGTTTGACGTCGAGACTTAGAACGATGTTTTTGCCAGGGACCGGATCGGTGTGCTTGAGCACCCGCAATACTCGGCCCTGGGCGTTGGTCTCAACTTCTTCATAGCCAACGTGACCGTGCAGTTGCGCTTCGTAGAAGCGTTCGATACCGGTTTTTCCGATGGACTGCGTGCCGCGGTACTCTACCGAATCGAGGGTCTTGGATTCTTTTTCGTTGATCCGGCCAACGTAGCCGATCGAATGCGCGAAGTGCGCCCCCAACGGGTAATGCCGAACGAACTGCGGCTCGACATCGAGGCCAGGCAAACGGAACTCGTTAACCGCCAACACGGCGATTTGTTCCTCCGTCAGCTCGTAGAACAGTGTCACCGGGGTGAATGGGTGACGGGACTGCTTCATGGCCTTATCGAAAATCGTACGATCTTCGGCGGGTAAATGCAGCAGATTAATTACCTCGTCCAGCTCCTGATTAACATCAGTGGCGCGTTCGCGGGTAATGATCAGGTTGTAACTGGGACGGTTATCAGCGAGCAGCACACCATTGCGATCGTAGATCAGGCCTCTTGTCGGCGGAATCGGCAAGACGTGCACGCGGTTGTTTTCAGAGATGGTCGAGTGGTAGTCGTATTCAACCACTTGCAGGATGTACAGGCGTACCACCAGCGCGCAACTGATGGCAAAGACGAACAGAGCGCAGGCGATCAACCGCTTGTTGACCAGACGCGTCTCTTTTTCGTGATCCTTGATCGGGATGGGTTCAGGCATTTCTACAGCAACTCTTTGACATAAATTGAGTGCCGATCCGTGGGCATGACATCAGTCCGTTAAAAAACGAGCTGCACCATACCAAAAACCGAGTGGTCACTTCAGAAGGATTTTCCCTAATGGCAGTCCCGGCGACGGTTGGAACTCTCGTGCCGTCTGACTCTGACGAGAGAAGCACTTTCCTGCGGGCAAAACAAAACCCCAACTGCTTTCGCAATTGGGGTTTCGGAATTTAATCTTGACGATGACCTACTCTCACATGGGGAAACCCCACACTACCATCGGCGATGCATCGTTTCACTTCTGAGTTCGGGATGGGATCAGGTGGTTCCAACGCTCTATGGTCGTCAAGAAATTCGGGTACTGACTCGTGACC